>NZ_PKOI01000023.1:0-71400 GCF_002870055.1 Herbaspirillum sp. BH-1
CTCCCCGCCCCACAAAATCTTGCACATCCCCTGATGCTTGCATACCATCGAATCTCAATTCGATCACACCGCCCTGTATGAGTAACATCAAGACGAGCGCCCGAACAGTTGCCGCAGTCTTGCTCGTCCTGATGATGGGTCCGTTCTGCGCCAATATTGCCCGCGCCCAATCCTCCGCCAGCCCCGACCCCGCCCATCACGTCATCGAGATCAAGCTGGCCGATCTCAACGATGACAACCCCCTCATCGATTACCGCAAGGCTGTCCTCGAACTGGCGATGCGGGCGACCGGCAAGCGCTTCTCCATCAAGGGTTGCCAGGTGGCCGATGTGGCCACCTCCGACCAGCGTTACGTCCAGCTGATCCAGGCCGGCCAGTACTGCAACCTGATGACCACCTCTGCCGGCAGTTCCATGACCCGCGGGCTGGAAGGCATTCCCTTTCCGATCTACCTCGGCGGCGGTGGCTACCGTGTGCTGATGGCCAATGCCGCCAGCCTGCAGCGCGCCCGGGATATCCGTACTCTCGACGACCTGCGCAGGTTCCGCATCGGCTCCGGTATCGGCTGGACCGACACCCACATCATGCAGGCCAATGGCCTGGACGTTGTGCAGGGTAACTATCTCAATCTCTTCGAGATGCTCAAGGCCAGGCGCTTCGACTTCTATAACCGCTCGGTCTTCGAAGCAAGCGGCGAGCTGGAGACCTACGACCGCGACCACCAGCTGGCCATCGTGCCGGACCTGGTGCTGTACTACCCGGTGGACCTGTTCTTCTACACCACGCCGGGGCGCGACGATATCCGCGATGCCCTGCTCGACGGCCTGCGCAAGATCCATCGCAGCGGGGAGTTGGCTGAGCTGATCCGGCAGCATCGCTCCACGCGCCAGGCGCGGCAGTTACTGAAGTCGACGCATCCACGCGTCATCGTCCTCAACAATGATCGCCTCACGCCCCTGGAGCGCAAGGCCATCGAGACCTATCGCCTGGACTGGTTCAAATAAGCGGGCTTCGCCCTCGTCACGTTCTCTGCAAGACCATGAATACGAAACTCAATAGCCTCGGCGTCTATATCGCCATTGCCATGCTGGTGGCGCTGTGCCTGCCGGTGGTGCTGGCGCTGACCGTGCTCAACGGCGTGCGCGAAAAGCAGATCGGTATCGAGATGCAGGCACTGGTCAACGAAAAGGCGCAGACCATGCAGCACAGCCTGGTGCTGCCGGTGTGGAGCCTGGACAAGTCCGACATCAACGCCGTGCTGCAAGGGGCCATGCTCGATCCGCAGGTGGTGTCGGCCGAGATCACCGATCCCGATGAAAAGATCATCGCCCGCGTGGAAGACGGCCAGCGGCGCCTGGGCAACATCATCTCGCGCAGCGTACCGCTGGTGATGCAGCAGAACCATCAAAACGTGAGCCTGGGCAGCCTGCAGCTGATCGTGTCGGACTACCAGCTGCAACGCAAGCTGGCCGCTGACAAGAGCTTCCACACCCTGGTGCTGCTGGCGCAGGCGGTGGCTTCGCTGATCATCATCGGGCTGCTGGTCTATCGTCGCATCCTCCGGCCCATCGGCATGTTGACCGCAGCGACCGAGCGCATCGAGCGCGGCAGCTTCGATGAACGCATCGCCATCCCGCAGCAGGATGAAATCGGTCAGCTGGCGCGCCATATGGAATCGATGCAAAGCAGCCTGAAGGCGCTCTTCGATGAACAGGCGGCCATTCTCGGCAACATCCCGGCGGGGGTGCTGTTCGTGCGCGACGGCAGCATCGTCTTCGTCAACGAGGCCGCGCAGGCGTTGCTCGGCAGTGCGGACAGGAATCTCGTCGGCCAGCCCGCCGAAGAGGTCTTCGTCGAACCGGCCCAGCAGGCGGCCTACGTGGCGCAGGCGGTGGCCCGTTCCAGCGGGGCGGCCGGCGAGATCGTGCTGTTGCGCCGGGGTGATGGCGGCAGCTTCCCGGCCGAATTGCATACCTCGCTGATCGATCCGGCGCGGCCGGCGGACCAGATCTGGGTCGTCATCGATGTCAGTGCACGGCTGGATGCAGAGAACCGTATCGACCGCCTGGCCTTCTATGACCCGGTCACCCAGCTGCCCAACAAGACGCTCTTCATGGACCGCCTGCGACGCGGTCTGGCGCGGCGTCGCAGCAACGGTACGGCCGGGGCGGTCTTTGTGATGGAGATCAGTCGTGCCGATCTCTCCTATGGCGGCGCCAGTTCGGAGGAGATCGAGCAGCTGCTGGTCGAATGCGCGCGCCGCTTCTCCGGGTGTGTCACGCCCGAGCAGACCGTGGCACGCCTGGAGGGCGCGAAGTTCGCGCTGGGCAGCGAGATCCGGACCCAGGACCTGGACGAATGCCTCCGCTTCTGCGAGGCGCTGGCCCATCGCATCATCGCCACCTTCACCGATCCCCATGCCCTCGCCGCTGCGCGCTTCCCTTGCGCGGTCAACCTGGGTATCAATATCGTCCATGACGATCACCACGGCGCGGCCGAACTGCTGATGCAGGCCGAGCTGGCGATGGTGCAATCGCGCCTGGCCGGCCGCAATACCTTCCGCTTCTTCGACCCCGCGATGCAGGCGCTGGCCAACCAGCGCAGCCTGCTGGAAGCCGAACTGCGCCAGGCGGTCGCGCAGCGCCAGTTCATCGTGTATTACCAGCCGCAGGTGACCTATGAGGGTGAAGTGGTGGGCGCCGAGGCCTTGCTGCGCTGGAAGCATCCGGAAAAGGGCATCGTCGCGCCGGGTGGCTTCATCTCGGTGGCCGAAGACATGGGCCTGATGGAGCAGATCGGTCAGCAGGCATTGCACGCCATCTGTGGCGATCTGCAGGCCTGGCAGCGCCAGGGGCTGGCGCATGAGCTGGTGGTGGCGGTGAACGTGTCGGCGCAGGAATTCAAGGTGGACAATTTCGTGGGTCGCTTCCGCGAGATCATCGGCAAGTATCGCCTCCATAGCCATGCGCTGAAGGTGGAGTTGACCGAAAGCATGATGGTGGACCACGTCGAAGACGTGATCGCCAAGATGCAGATGCTGAGGTCCAGCGATATCTCGATCTCGCTGGATGATTTCGGGACCGGTTACTCGTCGTTGGCGTACCTCGGGCGCTTCCCCATCGACCAGATCAAGATCGACCAGAGCTTCGTACGTGAAATGGAGAAGGATGCGGCCATGGCCAGCATCGTGCGCAGCATCATCATGCTGGGCCAGAGCCTGAACCTGTCCATCATCGCCGAAGGGGTGGAGACGCAGCAGCAGCGCGACCTGCTGCATGCGCAAGGCTGTTCGCTGTACCAGGGCTACTGGTACGGCAAGCCCATGCCGGGCGAGCAATTCGTCGAACTGCTGACGACGCCGGATCGTTTCCGCTGATCCGCCTGGCAGGGCTGCCGCTGGACATCAGCGCCGGGCAGTCCGATAGCCAGGCAACCACTTCATCCAGCGCGGGCGGCGCGTCGTTGCGCCCGGGCGCTCAGCTTCGCCCTCCTCGTCCCTCCTATGCGCCATCCGATACAGCAGCGGCAGCACCAGCAGCGTCAATGCGGTGGAGGACAGGATGCCGCCGATCACCACCGTGGCCAGCGGACGCTGTACCTCGGCGCCGGTGCCGGTGGCCAGTGCCATCGGCACGAAGCCCAGTGACGCCACCAGGGCCGTCATCAGCACCGGGCGCAGGCGTGTCATGGCACCCTCGTGGATCGCCGCATCCAGGCTACGACCTTCCTCGCGCAGGCTGCGGATGAAGGAGATCATCACCAGCCCGTTGAGCACCGCCACGCCCGACAGCGCGATGAAGCCCACCGCTGCCGAGATCGACATCGGAATGCCGCGCGCGGCCAGCGCCAGGATGCCGCCGGTCAGCGCGAAGGGAATGCCGGTGAAGACCAGCAAGCCATCCTTGACGTTGTTGAACATCGCAAACAGCAGCACGAACACCATCAGCAACGCCACCGGGATGACGATCTGCAGACGTTGCGTGGCCGATTGCAGGTTCTCGAACTGGCCGCCCCAGGTGGTCCAGTAACCGGTGGGGATGCGCACCTCTGCCTGCAGCGCCTGTTCCGCATCGGCCACGAAGGAGCCCAGATCGCGGCCCCGCACGTTGGCGCTGACCACGATGCGGCGCTTGCCGTCTTCGCGGCTGACCTGGTTGGGGCCGGGGGCGATGTTGAGCGTCGCCACCTCGGCCAGCGGGACATAGCTGATGCGGTTGGCGCCCTCCTGCAGCGGCAGCGCGATGGGCAGGCGGCGCAGGGCGTCCAGATCGGCGCGGGCGGCCTCGGGCAGGCGCACCACGATGGCGAAGCGGCGGTCGCCCTGGAACAGCGTACCGGCCTGGCTGCCGCCGATGGCGGTGGCAATCGTGTCCTGCAGGTCGGACACGTTCAGGCCATAGCGCGCCAGTTTCTGGCGGTCGATGTCCACGCTCAGCATCGGCAGGCCGGTGGTCTGCTCCACCTTCACTTCGGTGGCGCCGCGGGTCCTCTGCAGCACGGCGGCGACCTTGGCGGCGGTGTCGTTGAGCACGCCCATGTCGTCGCCGAAGATCTTGACCGCGACATCGCTGCGCACGCCCGAGATCAGTTCGTTGAAGCGCAGCTGGATGGGCTGCGAGAACTCGTAGCTGTTGCCGGGGATGCGGGCCACGGCTTGCTGGATCGCCTCGCGCAGTTGTTCATGCGTCTTGCGTGGCTGCGGCCATTGCGACTCGGGCTTCAACATGATGTAGCCGTCGGAGATATTGGGCGGCATCGGGTCCGAAGCCACCTCGGCGGTGCCGGTACGGGCGAAGACGCGTTCGATCTCGGGGAATTGCCGCATCAGCGTCTTCTCGATCTGCTGCTGCATCTCCAGCGATTGCGACAGGCTGGTGCCGGGGATGCGCAAGGCCTGGATCGCCATGTCGCCCTCGTTCAGGCTGGGGACGAATTCAGTGCCCAGGCGCGTGGCCAACACCGCGCACACCACGATCAGCGCACCGGCAAAACTGAGCACCACCGGCTTGTTGTCCATGACGCGTACCAGCAGCGGCGCATAGAGCCGCTTGGCCCATTGCATCAGGATGTTCTCCTTCTCCGAGACGCGTTCGCCGATGAACAGGGCAATGGCCGCCGGGATGAAGGTCACCGACAGGATCATCGCGCCCAGCAGTGCCGCTACCACGGTGAAGGCCATGGGCGTGAACATCTTGCCTTCCACCCCGGTCAGCGCAAACATGGGCAGGTACACGATCATGATGATCAGTTGGCCGAACAGCAGCGGCCGGCGCGCCTCGCGGGCGGCGGCGAAGACCTCATGGAAGCGCTCGCTGCGCGTGAGCGGGCGGCCGTGGTGCTGCTGCGCATGGGCCAGGCGGCGTACGCAGTTTTCCACGATCACCACCGCGCCATCGATGATGATGCCGAAGTCCAGCGCGCCCAGGCTCAGCAGGTTGGCGCTGACCTTGTTGGAGACCATGCCGGTGAAGGTGAACAGCATGGCCAGTGGAATCACCATGGCCGTGATGATGGCGGCGCGGATGTTGCCGAGGAAGACGAACAGCACCGCAATCACCAGCAGCGCGCCTTCGATCAGGTTTTTCTTGACCGTGGCGATGGCCTTGTCCACCAGCACGGTGCGGTCATAGACGGTGATGGCCTCGACCCCGGCCGGCAGGTTGCGGTTGATTTCGCGCAGTTTCTTGTCCACCGCCTGCGAGACCGTGCGGCTGTTCTCGCCTATCAGCATGAAGACCGTGCCCAGGACCACTTCGCGCCCGTTCTCGGTGGCCGCACCGGTGCGCAATTCACGTCCCATGCCGACCTCGGCCACATCACGGATGCGAATGGGCACGCCGCGCACATTGGCCAGGATGATATTGCCGATGTCTTCCAGCGAGGCCACCTGGCCCGGTGCACGGATCAGGTATTGCTCGCCGCGCCGTTCGATGTAGCCGGCGCCGACATTGCTGTTGTTCTTTTCCAGGGCCTTGATGATGCTGTCCATGGTCATGCCATAGGAGGCCAGGCGTTCGGCCGAGGGGGCGACGTGGTATTCGCGGGCGTAGCCGCCGATGGTGTTGATCTCGGTCACCCCCGGCACCAGCCGCAGCTGCGGCTTGATGACCCAGTCCTGGATCTCGCGCAGGTCGGCTGCGCCATAGGGCGTGCCATCGGGTTTGCGGGCGTCCTCGCGGGCTTCCACGGTCCACAGGTAGATTTCACCGAGGCCGGTGGAGATCGGCCCCATGGCCGGATCGATGCCAGCGGGTAGCTGGCTCCTGGCCTGCTGGATGCGCTCGTTGACCAGTTGCCGCGCAAAGTAGATGTCGGTGCCGTCCTTGAAGATGACCGTTACCTGCGACAATCCGTAGCGCGACAGCGAGCGCACCTGTTCCAGTTGCGGCAGGCCCGACATGGCGGTTTCGATGGGGTAGCTGATGCGCTGCTCGGTTTCCAGTGGTGAGTAGCCGGGGGCGGCGGTGTTGATCTGCACCTGCACGTTGGTAATGTCGGGCACGGCGTCGATGGGCAGCTTCTGGTAGTTGTAGACCCCATAGGCCGCCATGCCCAGCACCGCCAGCAGGACCAGCCATCGATGCTCGATGGCGAAGCGAATGATGCGTTCAAACATGATCGTCGTCTTTCAGAATGGTGGGAGTGGCGTGGCGCGATGGTCGCGATCCACGTCAGTGGCTATGCTCGGCCGCGCCCTTGCCCAGCTCGGCCTTGATGGCGAAGCTGCCGCTGGCGGCGTACTGCTGCCCGGCTTGCAGGCCGGAGAGGATTTCCACCGACTTGCCGTCGCTGCGCCCGGTGCGCACTTCCTGCGCCTTGAAGCCATCGTCCACCCGCACGAAGACCACGCTCTTGTTGTCCACCGTCTGTATCGCTTCCGCATCCACGGCCAGTGCTACCTCGCTGGCCTCGGTCATCACATCGACGGTGACGAACAGGCCCGGACGCCAGCTCTCTTGCGGATTGGGCAAGACCACATGGGCCTTGGCGGTGCGGGTCTGCTCGCCGATCAGGGCGCCGACATAGGAAATGCGACCGGTAGCGTTGGCCTCGAAGGCGGTGGCGCGCACCACGGCGGCGCTGCCGACGCGGACCTGCTGCAAGTCCTTGGGCGAGACGATGATCTCGGCCCATACGCTGGAGAGGTCGGCGATGATGAAGGCGTTGGCATCCTCGCGTACGGCCTCGCCCAGGCCCAGGTGCTTCTCGACCACGGTGCCGTCGAAGGGGGCGCGGATCTCGTGCCGGTTGAGGGCGCCGCTACCGGTTCCGGTGACGCCGATGGCGCGCAGCTTCTGGCGTGCATTGCGCACGGCGACCTCGGCTTCCTGCAGCGACAGTTGCGCCTGCTGGTAGTCCTGTTCGGCCGAGATCTTCTGTTCCCACAGCTGTTTCTCGCGTTGCCAGGTGCTGCGTGCCAGACTCAGGCGCTGTTCGGCGTTGAGCAGTTCGGAACGCTGCTCGGAGACGGCGCTGCTGCTGATGACGGCCAGTAGCTGGCCCTTGCGCACCTTCTGGCCCAGCGTGGCGGAGACCGATTCGACCACGCCGGCGACCTGCGGCACCACATGCGCGGTGCGGTCTTCGTTGAAGCGAATCTCGCCCGGCAGTTGCAGCCCGCTTTCGATGTGCGCTGCGCCGACCTGCTTCAGGGCGATGCCGGCGGCAGTGATCTGTTCCTGGCTGAGGGCGACCTTTCCTTCTTCCTCGCCATGTCCTTCCTTGTCCTCGTCGTGGTCTTGATGGGCTCCGTGGTCGTCATGGGCTGGCTTGCCGTCGGACCCGGGTTTTTCCTGATGGTCATCCTCCTTGTGAGCGCCCTCTTCCTGATGCGTAGAGGCGGCTTCGGCGCCGCCCTGGCCCTTCATCAGGGTCCATCCGCACAGCAGCGCGGCGATGGCGATGATCGCGGCGATGGCGAGTTTCTGTTTGCTGGTCATGGTGGTTCTCATTGCAGGTTGAGGGTGGCGTCGCCGGCCAGGCGATCGAGTTCGGCGGCGGCCTGGAAGGCGGTCGACAGCGCCTTCCAGTACTGCGCCCTGGCCTGGAAGTAGGTGCGCTGGGCATCAAGCACATCGAGGAAGCCGAACTTGCCCAGCGTGAAGCCGGTGCGGGCGGCCAGATAGGCGCTCTGTGCGCCGGGGACGATGTCCTGGCGCAATGCCAGTGCTTCGGCCCGTGCATTGCGCAGGCGCTCGTAGGATTGCGCGGCGTCGTTCTGCATCTGCAGTTCGACCAGGGCCAGTTCGTCACGGGCCTTGTCGGTGCGCTTGATGGCTTCCAGTTCATTGCCGCGATTGCTGTCCAATACCGGGATGGGTAGCGAGAAGCCGACCACCCACATGTTGCGTGCGGCCTCTTCGTCGCGCTTGTTGCCCAGCGAGAGCGTCAGGTCGGGAACGCGCTTGCTGCTTTCGATGCGTGCCAGCGCGGCGCGCCGTTCCACCTCCAGCCGCGCCAGCTGCACCGCCGGCCCGTTGCCCACGCGTGCGGTCAGGTCGGCGATGGCCGGCAGCGGTGGCAGGGTATCGAGCGCGGTATCGGCCAGCACGAAGTCGGCCTGCCGGGCGTTCCACAGGCTGGCCAGCTGGCCGCGGGCGAGGGTGGCGTCACTCTCTGCCTGCTGGCGTTCCAGTTGGGCCGTGGAGAGTGCCAGTTGTGCCTTGGTCTGTTCTACCGGCGAGACCTTGCCGGCCTGTACGCGGCGTGCCGTCATGTCGGCAGCGGTCTGCGCCAGCTGCACCAGTTCGGCCGCCAGACGCTGGCGTTCACCGGCCAGCAAGGCGTCGTGATAGGCGCTGGTGACGCGGCTGCGCATCTGCTGGCGCAGGCTGGCGTATTCCAGCCTGGCCATGTCCAGCTGGCGCTGTGCAGCTTCGATGCGGGCGCTGCGCTTGCCACCCAGTTCAATGGGTTGGTTGATCTGGTAGGTGGTGGTGCGGCTGGCCTTGCGAGTGTCTTCCATGAGCGCAGAAAACTCCGGATTGGGGCGCGCGCCGGCTTGCATCAGGCTGCCTTCGACCGCTTCGATTTCCAGGCGGGCGGCCGACAAGGCCTTGTTGTGGGAGGCCGCCAGGTCCAGTGCGGCGGTCAGGGTCAGGACGGGCGCCGCGTCGGTGGATGGTGCCGAAAACGGGGCAGCAACTGGCGGCGTGGCTTGGGCCACGGCCAGGGCCGGCGCGAGCAGGGCAAGCGCCAGCATGGGGATATGCCGGTACATCGAATTCTCCAGTGGTGAAAAGGGGAATCCGGCGAGTGCAGAAAGAAGGGAAGCGTGCTCGCCGGGCTAGGCGGCGAGCGGCCAGTTGGGCTTGTCCGGCCCGTCGGCGATGTGGGAGTTGGGATGGGGCGCGATGGTGCTGAAAACGTCAAGCGTGCTGCCGGTCTGTTCAGCCATCGGCGCGCCCTGCCACTGCATCGATTTCATGCAGGACAGCTGGCAGACCGCGCAGGCCGCATCGGCGTCGCCCCCCTGCCCCGCGTTGCCGCGGCCGTCGGGGGAGGCTTCGTCGCCTGCTGGTGCAGCGGCATGTTCATGGTGACCGGGGTGGCCGGTGGGCGCGGCAGCGTGGTTTTCCTTTTCCGGCTGGCAATAGCTGGCCACTGCAGCCCACGAGAGCTGCAACGGCAACAACAAGGCCAGGAAAAGAATCAATGCACGCATGAAGGAGACGTGGGTTTGGCTACCGGCCCGGGACAGGCAGGTAGCCACGATGTGTCGCTGTCACCGTAGCCATAGTCACGGCTACAGCTACAGTTGCCGTTACCGCTGCGGTAACGACCGGCGCCGATTATGCCCCGTTGTAGAGGGACGAGTCAAAGGCCTGGTTCTGGGTGCTGCTGTCCTGCATGGAGGGCTTGGCGCCGGCGGTCTGCATCGGCTGGCCGAGTTCGGCCGCCTTCAGTTCGGCAACCACGTCGGCGCGGGTCTTGGTGCCCTGGTATTGCACCACCGGATAGTTGTTGCGGGCCGACAGGTTGGCCTGGTCGCGGGCTGCTTCGGTGGGGACGGTGGACTGGGCGAAGGCCGACAGGGAGAAAGCGCTGACCAGGGTACCGATGACGAGATGCGAGATTTTCATGATGAAGCTCCTTTGAAATGTGGTTCCACAAGGCCCTGTTCGATGCCCGCCCGGATGGGTGGCGTGCACCGGCCAGGGCCGACGCGATGACCAGTGGTGTGTCTGGCGTATCGTTGGAATGGATTCTAAGGAGCCGGTCCGCTCAGAAAGATTGCCCAGTCATTACAGATTTGTAATGAATGCCCGACGGGCCTGGTTCACAATATCGGCTTATCCGTCAGGAATCCGATCATGCATATCTTGTTGGTGGAAGACGAGCCCAAATCCGGCGACTATCTGCAGCGCGGGCTGACCGAGTCCGGCTTTGTCGTGGACTGGGTGCAGACCGGCGTGGATGGCCTGCACCATGCGCGCACGCTGGACTACAAGCTGATCATCCTGGATGTGATGCTGCCCGGCATGAACGGCTGGGACATCCTGCGCGAACTGCGGCGCAGCCACGATACACCGGTCCTGTTCCTGACCGCGCGCGACGAGGTGGAAGACCGCGTCAAGGGGCTGGAACTGGGCGCCGACGATTATCTGGTCAAGCCCTTTGCCTTCACCGAACTGCTGGCGCGGGTGCGCACCCTGCTGCGCCGTGGCCCCAGCCGCGAGGCCGATGTCATTGATTACGACGATGTCGTGGTCGATGTGGTCAGGCGCAAGGTGACGCGGGCCGGCCAGCGCATCGACCTCACCGCCAAGGAATTTGCGCTGCTGCACATGCTGATCCGGCGGCCGGGCGAAGTGCTGTCGCGCCCGCAGATCGCCTCCCAGGTGTGGGACATGAATTTCGACAGCGATACCAATGTGGTCGACGTTGCCGTGCGCCGCCTGCGTGCCAAGCTCGATGACGGTTTCGACAAGAAGCTGCTGCATACCGTCTGGGGCATGGGCTACGTCTTCGAGGCGCGCCAGTGAGCCAGCGCGCACCGGCCTCGATGAGCCTGCGGCTGGTGGTGCTGTTCGGGCTGCTGGCCTTGCTCATTTTCACGGCGGTGGGCAGCTATCTCTCGCATTCGCTGCATGTGCAGCTGGAGCGGCGCGACGATGAGGAACTGGCCGGCAAGTGCCGCTCCATCAATCATCTGGTCGAACATGCGGCGTCGCTGGACGACATCCTGGCGCGCCGTCATCTGGTACTCGATACCCTCTCCGGTCACGATCAACTGCTGGTGCGCATCGCCCGCGCCGACGGCAGTACGCTCATGGAAAGCCACGCCCCGTCCAGCGGCACGCCGGGTCTGGACCTCTCGCGCATCGACCTGCGCACCTGGGACAGTATCCAGTCGCTGCACATCGGCGATCTGCGCGCCCGCTATATCGCCAGCAAGCCCGTCACCCTCTCGGGGGAACAGGCGGTGGTGCTGGTGGTGCGCACCGCTTCGGACCGCATGCAGTTGCTGGCCGACTATCGCTCCGACGTATGGTGGGCGGCCAGCATCGGGACGGTCCTGGCGACCTTGCTTGGATTTTTCCTGGTGCGCAGCGGCTTGCGGCCCTTGCGCATGATGGCCCTGCAGACGCGCGCCATTTCCGCCAATCGTCTTGATACCCGGCTCGATCTGCAGGCCGCGCCGCGTGAACTGCACGAGATCGTGCAATCCTTCAATGAGATGCTGGACCGGCTGCATCGCAGCTTCCAGCAACTGAGCCAGTTTTCGGCCGATCTGGCGCACGACCTGCGTACGCCATTGAACAACCTGATGGTGCAGACCCAGGTGGCGTTGGGCAAGCCGCGCGGAATCGATGAATACCAGGCCCTGCTCAGTTCCAATATTGAGGAGTACGAGCGTCTGTCGCGGATGATGGAGAGCATGCTGTTTCTGGCCCGTGCCGAGAACGCCCATGTGGTGCTGCAGATTCAGGACCTCGATGTGGCCCAGGAATTGAATCGCATCGCCGAGTATTTCGAGGGCATCGCCGAAGACGCCCAGGTGGGCATCGCGGTCATCGGTCGCGGGCGCATCCAGGCCGACGTGATGTTGCTGCGGCGCGCCGTCGGCAATCTGGTGGCCAATGCCATCCGCTTTACGCCGGCGCAGGGCAGCATCACGATCGAAGCCAGCACCGTCGATGGTGCCACCGTCATTGCGGTGTCCAACCCCGGCCCGGGCATCCAGGCCGACCTGCTGGAGCGCATCTTTGATCGCTTCTATCGGGCCGATCCCTCACGCAGCAGCGCCAGCGGCTCCAGCGGACTGGGACTGGCGATCGTGCGGTCGATCATGGTGTTGCATGGTGGCCAGGCGGGTGCGAGCAGCATGCCGGGCCGTCAGACGGTGTTCACCCTGCGCTTTCCCATGGCGCAGGCAGGTTCGTCAGGTAAGGCCTGAAGGCCAGGGGCATCGGCCGGACCGGGGTCTCAGCGGGAATCCTCGCTGGGCAGTGCCAGCAGGGTATGCCGCATGAGATCGGGCAATTCCATCTCCAGGGCGATGGCGAGGGCTTCCATGTTGTCCACGGAGATATTGCGATCTCCGCGTTCAACCTCGCTCAGGTAGGTGCGACTGATGTCAGCCCGGAATGCCAGTTCTTCTTGTGACATCTCTTTAAGCCGGCGAACTCTGCGAACGTTTTGTCCGAAGATGATGCGGGCGCTTGGTGGAGTCTCTGTATTTTTCATGTGCGCAAGGATCGGGCGGCTAGGGGTGACGGTCGATTAGCTACAATTACAAACGCACAAACTATCCGTGACAAATACTTATACCTGCGAATCTCTCGCGGAATAATCGAAAAATAACGAGATTGTTATCGTAGTTTGGTTGAGTATTTCTTCGAAAAAGCTCTAGTTTTTCTTCGAAATATTCAGAACTTTCGCTGTTGATTGTTGCTCTTTGTCTCATCCTGCGAGCAAAAGGACCTTCATCACACGCACTGCATCGACATGGACAAACCACAAGCCTTGCGTCGCGCCAAACGATTGGCCCTGATCTGCCTGCTGGCGGCGGTGGCGCTGTTCGTCGGCGCGTCGCTGGCGCCGCCTTCGCCGTGGAGCGGCCTGCTGCGGGCCATGGCCGAAGCGGCGATGGTGGGCGCGCTGGCCGACTGGTTCGCGGTGAGCGCCTTGTTCCGCCACCTGCCCCTACCCTGGCTGTCGCGGCACACCGCTATCATCCCGCGCAACAAGGATCGCATCGCCGACAACCTGGCGGTGTTCGTCGAAGAGAAATTCCTGAGTCCGCAATCGCTCGCTGCGCTGGTACGCCGGCACGACCCGGCGCAGCGCCTGTCGGCCTGGATGGCCGCGCCCGGGAATGCAGCCCGCCTGGGCAGCTACATGGCGCAGGCGGTCGGTGCCGTGCTCACGCTCACCGACGACCGTCGCATCCAGGCCTTTGTGCGCGACGCCTTGCATGCGGCATTGGGCAAGCCGGACCTGTCGCGCTCGCTGGCCACCATCCTCGATACCCTCACCCTGGACGGCCGCCACCAGCAGTTGCTGGACCGCGCCATCGTGGCGCTGGCCGAACTGCTCAATCGCGAGGAGACCCGCGCCTTCATCGCCGAACGCATGGTGGAATGGTTGCAGCGCGAATATCCCAAGATCGAAAAGCTGCTGCCGTCCAGCTGGATCGGCGAGAAATCCGCCACCACCCTGGCCGATATTCTGGACAAACTGCTGAGCGGCATCGCCGAGGATCCGCAACACTCGCTGCGCCAGGCCTTCGACCGCCAATTGGCAGGCTTCATTGAGCGTCTGAAGCAGGACCCCGCCCTGCGCGAGCGTGCCGAGCAGATCAAGCGCGAGGTCCTGCAAGGCGAGGCCGTGAACGCCTATGTCGGCAGTCTCTGGGAGAGCTTGCGCACCTGGCTACGGCAAGACCTGGAACGACCCGATTCGGCCCTGCACGCGCAGGCTGCTGCCGCCACGCAGTGGATAGGTCGCGCCCTGCAGGAGGACGCGGCTTTGCGCGCCTCTCTCAACGATCACCTGGAGCAGGCCATGGCCAGCCTCAGCCCGGAGGTAGCGCAACTGCTCACGCGCCACATCAGCGACACCATCAAGCAATGGGACAGCGCCGAGCTGTCGCGCCAGATCGAACTGAACATCGGGCGCGACCTGCAGTACATCCGCATCAACGGCACGCTGGTCGGGGGCTTGATCGGCGCCCTGCTGTTCGGCCTGTCATGGCTGATGCAATGGGCCGCACACGGGCCATGACACCATGACGCCGTGGCGGAATGGACCGGACTACTGATCCATCTCCTTGAGGGTCTTGCGCATGATCTTGCCGGTGGCCGTGGTGGGCAGCGCATCGACGAAGGCGATCACGCGCGGATATTCATGGGCTGCCAATTGTGCCCGCACATGCTGCTGCAGTTCGGCCACCAGTGCCTGGCCCGGTGCGTGGCCCTCCTTGAGCACCACGAAGGCTTTCACCACCTCGGTCCGCAATGCATCCTTGATGCCCACCACCGCCGCGATGCGCACCGCCGGGTGACGCATGATGCACTCCTCGATCGGCGCCGGCCCGATGCGATAACCGGCGCTGGTGATGACATCGTCATTGCGGCCCAGGTAGCGGATATAGCCCTGCTCATCCATGTTGCCCAGATCCCCCGTGAGGAGAAAGTCGCCGGCGAATTTCTCCTGTGTGGCCTCCTCGTTGCGCCAGTAGCGCAGGAACATCACCGGGTCCGGCGCGCGGATAGCGATGTTGCCGACGGCACCACGCGCCACGATCCGACCATCCTCGTCGACGATCTGCACGTCGTGCCCCGGCACGGCACGGCCCATGCTGCCCGAAGCACTGGGATAGAGCTTCGACGAGGAGGAGACCACCAGATTGCATTCGGTCTGGCCATAGAATTCGTTGATGGTAACGCCCAGTGCTTCGCGTCCCCAGGCGATCAGGTCATCGCCCAGTGTCTCGCCGCCGCTGGCCACGCTGCGCAGCGAGAAAGGCCATTGCTCCCGGGGCGAGGGTGTCCCGCGCAGCATCTTCAGGGCGGTCGGCGGGAAGAACACATTGCGGATGTCATGCCGCGCCAGCAGGCCGAACACGGCCTCGGCGTCGAACTTCTCCAGGCGCCGCGCCACCACCGCCACGCCGTGGTACAGCGACGGCAGCAGCACGTCCAGCAGCCCCCCGATCCAGGCCCAGTCGGCTGGCGTCCAGAAGCGGTCGCCTGGCTGCGGGAAACTGTCGTGCGAGACCTCCACGCCCGGCAGATGCCCCAGCAGCACGCGATGTGCATGCAGCGCTCCCTTGGCCTTGCCGGTGGTGCCGGAGGTATAGATGATCATGGCCGGATCGTCGGCCCGTGTTGCCACCGCCTGCGGCAGCGGTGCCGCCGCGCGCAGGCGATCCCAGAAGTCGGTGGTCTGCGGCAGCACGATATCGGACTGCTCCACACAGAACACCACCTTCAACGCCGGCAGTTCGCCGGCCAGGTGGACCTTGTCCATGCCGCTGCTGTCGGTCACCAGCGCTGCCGCTTCGCTGTTCTGCAACCGATAGGCGATGGCCTCCGGCCCGAACAGGTAGAACAGCGGCACCGTGATCGCCCCCAGCTTGTAGGCGGCGATATGGGTGATCACCGTCTCGATGCGTTGCGACAGGTAGATACCGATGCGGTCCCCGCGCCCGATGCCGGCCTCCGCCAGCACCTGGGCAAACTGGTCGCTCAGGGTCTTGAGCTTGTCGTAGCTCCAGGTGGTGACGCTGCCGTCGGCCTCCTCGCTGATGATGGCGGGACGGCCACTGCCATCGGCCCAGCGGTCGCAGGTGGCGATGCCTATGTTGAAGAATTCGGGGATCTGCCATTGGTACGGCGCCGCTTCGTCGTGGCGGTAGTGCGTGCCATTGATCACGGTGCGTGGCGGGATGGTGGGATTCACTTCTGGTCTCCTTCGGGTGTCGGGGCCGTGCGGTCCCGGTTGGTCCGGCGGGCGCTGCCTACGCGGGCGCGCCTCTGATTCGTGGGTCAGGCCGGTATGAGCCTGTCTTTCACCGCCTTGGCCTTGTCGCAGCACGCGGGACTGCGTGCAGGCCATCCATTGCTGCATGCAGGTGCGGCAATGAGAGTTATCGAATTCTAACGAAAATACCCGTCAACAGTCTTCCTCGCCGCGAAGCTTGCGTATGCCGCCGCTAGCATAACCGCCTCAATCGCAGTGCGTTCTACCCCATTCCAACTATAGCTCTGCCGTCCTGCATGCCCCCGGCACCCAGGCGGATTCGCATCGAGGACCCTGGCATGGTTTTCCGCTCTCTGAAGGAGTCGCTTACGGGCTACTCCGACATCGCACGCAGTATCCATTTGCGGCTGATGCAGCCGCCACCCGCCGAACCCGGACCGGCTTCCGCGCCGCCCCTGGACGAGCTCCTGCTGGTGACCCACGTCTCAGGCCATGAGGCCGTCTGCGGTGCATTCGAATACCGTCTGCACTGCATCTCCGCCCAGGCCGATCTGCCGCTCAAGGACTTTATCGCGCTGCCCGCCGAGATCCGCTTCGTGACCGATCGTGGCCAATTGCGCCGGGTGTCCGGCCTGATTGCCGAGGCCAGTGCCGGGGAAGTCGAGGACGGCCTCGCCAGCTATCGGCTGATCCTGCGCGATGCCCTGGCGCTGATGGGCCAGCGCAGCAATACGCGGGTCTTCCTGCATGCCAATGAGCTCGATGTCACGCAGGTGTTGCTCTCCGAGTGGCGCAGGATCAATCCCGTGCTCACGTCCTGCTTCGACGTCGACTGGAGCCTGCTGGCCGGAGGCTATCCCTTGCGCGAATTCACCATGCAGCACAACGAGTCCGATGGCGACTTCCTGCGCCGGCTCTGGAAGCGGCGCGGCATAGGCTGGTTCATCCGCCCGGGCGAGCCGGCACCGGAGGACCGCACAGGCCGGCCGACCCACACCCTGGTGTTATTCAACGATGCCTTCCATTTGCCGGCCAACGCCGCCGGTACGGTGCGCTATCACCGCGATCATGCGCCCGGCGAACAGGACAGCATCACGCACTGGAGCGCGGTGAGGACCTTGCAGCCCGGCAGCGTCAATCGCTACGGCTGGGACCACGCCAAGGGCGGCCCCATGCGCAGCCGGGAAACCACCCGGGCAGACCAGGGCATCCTCGGCAGCCGCTTCGCCGCCAGTGTGGATGACTACCGGATCGACGCCCCGCGTACCGGCAACGAATCGGAGGACTATCGCCAGCTTGGCAAATTGCGCATGCAGCGCCACGCGTACGAATCCAAATCCTTCCAGGCCCGCTCCACTGTGCGCGCACTGCGCGTGGGCGAGTGGATCACCATCGAAGATCATCCGGAGCTGGACCGGCATCCCACCCACGAGCGGGAATTCATCATCACCAGCCTCGACGTCGAGGCCGAGAACAACCTGCCGCATAGCCTGGCGACCAAAGTGAAGGCCTTGTCGCTTCGAAACCGATGGGAAATAGGCGACGAGGATGGACACCAGGGCGTTGAAAGCCCGAATCAAGGTGCGCCCACGCGGACGTTCCGCTACCGCAACCATTTTTCCTGTGTACGGCGCGGCACCCCGGTGGTACCGGCCTTCGATCCGCGACAGGATGTGCCGACGCCCCGCCTGCAGAACGCGCACGTGGTCGGTCCCCCCAACGAGGCGGTGTTCTGCGACGCGCTTGGCCGGGTCAAGATCCGGTTTCCCGGTACCCGCATCGAGGATCATCACCACGCCAATGGCGCCGGTGCCAGCGACAGCGGGCGCGACTCGGCCTGGGTGCGCGTAGCCAGTACCTGGGCCGGCAACCAGTGGGGCGCGATCAGTCTGCCGCGGGTGGGCGAGGAAGTCATCGTTGACTTTCTCGGCGGTGATCCCGACAAGCCCATCATCATCGGTCGCGTGCACGGCGCCACCTCCCTGCCGCCCAGCTTCAGCGACATCGGCGCCCTACCGGCCAACCGCTTCCTGGCCGGCATCAAGAGCAAGGAAGTCCGGGGCCACCGCTACAACCAGCTACGACTGGACGACACGCCGCGCGAAATCAGCGCGCAGCTCGCCTCCCAGCATGGCTACAGCGAACTGAACCTGGGTTGGCTTACTCACCCCCGCGACCAGGGTTTCGGCACCGCGCGGGGTGAAGGTGCGGAGTTGCGCACCGACCAGTCACTGGCCCTGCGCGGTGGACAAGGCGTACTGATCAGCGCCGCCGCCCGCCCGGCCGTCAGTGGAGGGCAACTCGACAGGCAGGAGTTGCTCGGGCTCATGACGGCGCTGCAGGACGTCCAGCAGCAACTGGCCACCCTGGCACAGACCCACCGCGCCGGCGACACCGAGGCCCGCGCCCTGAGCACATTGCGTGAACGCCTCGGACGCTGGGAAGCCGGCAGCAACACCGACAAGGAAGGCAGCGGCGGCGGGCATCCCCTGGTCGCCATGACCGCGCCCGCCGGTGTCGCCATCAGCAGCGAAGACAGTATCGCCATCGGCGCACAGACCCAGATCGACATGATCAGCGTGGGCAACACCCAGCTTTCGGTGGGCAAGAAGCTGCTGGCCCGCGTGGCCGAAAGCATCAGCCTGTTCGCCCATCGGTTGGGGATCAAACTGGTTGCCGCCAGCGGCAAGCTGGAACTGCAGACGGACGCCGACAACATCGAAGCCACCTCTGCCAAACGCATCGTTCTCACCGCCGCAGAAGAAATCGTGCTGCAGGCACCGCGCCTGCGCTTCGTTGCACAGGGCGCGCAGATTGATCTCGGCGGCGGCGCCATCACCCAGCAGAGCAGTGGCGACCATGTCATCCGCTCGGCCGATTTCCGTCACCTGGGCGGTGCAGACGCGCACGTTCCCGAGATCACCCTGCCGGTCAGCAATGTGCCGACTGACGAGCGCTTCATATTGGCCCGGCGCGGCAGCGGGCGACCCCATGCGCACCAGCGCTACCGCATCGAACTTGATGATGGCAGCGCCATGGAAGGCATCACCGACGAGCAGGGCCGCACCGAACTGAGCCAGGACATGGCTTTGCGCATCGCCCGGCTGCATCTACTGAAGGAGTAGGCAATGAATCAGACAGTGAAGCAAGCAAACAACCCTGAACCCACCCGCCTGGTCGGCACCAGCTGGGACGACCAGGGCAATGATGTGGCGCAGTCGGTCCTGACCGGCAAGAGCATGAAGGTACGCGCCCTGTGCCTCACCTCGCCGGATGCGGTGCTGCCCATCGTCTTCGTGCCGGGGATCATGGGGACGCGGCTCAAGGTCAAGGGCCGTGATAAGGGGGCGGCATGGTTTCCGCCTGAAGGTAAATGGGATGCTGTCATTCTCCTGCTCAGGTCGCTCGTTCGAACTGCAGCGGACAGGCAGCGGCTGCTTAATCCCGACAAAACAGAGGTCGATGATGAGGGGCCAGCCTATCCCGACGACGCCTGCAAGAGCCTGCTGGCGATTGCACCTGGCAAGACCGATGCCGAACGCGCACGATGGCGTGGCTGGGGCCAACTACACGGCGACAGCTACGAAAAGATCCTGGCATTTCTGGAGAAGAGCATGGCGACGATCTTCGATCCGATCAGCCAGGGGCAGACACTCACTCCACATTGGCAGGAACTGGTGATGAACCGCCAGGACGCCACCAAGCTAGGTGCTCAAAAGCCCTTCGTTCCCTTGCAGGAGCAACAGCTGCGCGACGCTGCCGAACTGCTCTACCCGGTACATGCGGTGGGGTACAACTGGCTGCAGAGCAACAAGGTCTCCGCCGAGCGACTGGCCGCCGAGATCGAACGCATCACCGCCTATTACCGCAGCAAGGGCAAAGCCTGCGAGCAGGTGATTCTGATCACGCACAGCATGGGCGGCCTGGTGGCCCGTGCCTGTGCGCAATTGCCTGGAATGGACCAGCGCATCCTGGGGGTGCTGCACGGTGTCATGCCCGCCCTGGGGGCACCTGCCACCTACAAGCGCATACGCGCGGGGTTTGAGGGGGCAGCACAGGTGATTCTGGGGCGTAACGGCGCCGACTGCACCGCAGTGATGGCCAACGCAGCAGGTCCGCTGGAGCTGCTGCCCACAGATCAATACCGGACCTGGACCAACCGTGGTGAGCGGCATTGGCTGCGCGTCAGTTACGTGGGGATGGGGCAACGCGGGGTGCAGGAGGAGATGGAGAGCTTTCTGGGCGAGGGGGATCCCTACGCGAACATCTATCTCAACAATACGGCGGACTGGTGGAAGTTGGTGCGGGAGGATTTGATTGATCCGGCGGGGCGGGAGGATCGGGCGAAAGCGATGAGGGAGGGCAAGCTGGCGCCTTCGTCTGTTCCTGATAAGGGCGACTTCGATAAATACGTCGACAACATGCTGATAGCGATGGAATTGCATCAAACGATCTTGAATAAGTACCACGCTACGACGTATGCCTATTACGCCGCCGATCCAGAAAAGCCTTCATGGAACGAAGTGCTATGGAAAAGCACCCGGTCTACGCCAAGTAAGCCGGAATCGGCGGTGTTGGAGCTAGATGACCTGAATGGAACGGTGGAGCTTTCCTTCGCCCACAAATACCGGGTGAGTTTCAGTATCCAGGATGGTACTGGCCCTGGTGATGGTACGGTTCCTGCCGAATCGGGTGCGGCACCTAAGACGCATTCGATACAGATTTTCAAGCACGAGGGAAAATCGAAAATGCACGATAGCTACGAGCACCAGTTTTCTTATAACGCCGCGATCTCGCAAGCGGTCTCTTTGTATTCCATCATCAGCATGGTGACCAACTCCCCTTCTGTGAAGAGCCTAATGGAGAAGACATGAAACGGTCAGCTCTTTTCCGTCTGATATTTTCTTTCGTGTTGTTTGTCGCGGCGAATTGTGCTGCTGACAGCGGCGGCCAGCGAACAAACCTTATGAACATACAACCCAATAACTCCTCAGCTCCTTCCATATCTACCTTCTGTGTTGGGCGATTTCTCATTGATGTGCCTGAGGGATCTAAGCTTAGCGGAGCAGACTACAAGTACGATTACCTTCAGATTGAGCGCCTAGTGCAGATGTCGTTCGAGGACTTTCAGCGCGAACTCAGTCAAAAGGAAAAGAAACTCGTAGCTCAAAAGCATGATCAGGATCCGAGCTTGTTGCGAACATCGCGGACACCGGATGCAGCATCGCGTGTGCTTTCATTCTGGAAATTTGGAAGGGCTAGAGGTCTCATCGAAGTCGAAGGATACCGATGGATCGATGGCACGCAGTATTTTTTGAAGGCACAAGCCGGAACCAGCCCGCCAGTAGAAGGAACCATGAGCAGGGAGGAGCTTGTTCTCGGCAAAATGGAAAGGGCTCTCACACATCTTCGGCCGCGTCTCGATACCGAAATTCCGACAGAACCCGGCTACTGTTTTGAAGGTGGCTTCATCGCCAGTCCCGAGTGGGAGAGTGAAGAGGCAGGTATCGATATCGACATAGCGGGTCATCCCGACGCGTTTGTTTCCGTCTGGTTCTACCCTCTGCCCATGCGCAAGCACGACCGTCCATTGCTGGAGCGCATGGGCGGGGTGCTGCAATTTCTGGGTCGCCTGGCCACATCAGTACGGGTCTTGCGCAGTGGCGATCGCCAAGTCGGCCCCTACCGTGGCCAGGAACATCTGGCAACGGCACCCAACAGCGGCGGCATGCGCGGTCACAGCTTTATCTGGGAAACCGAAGGCGAAGGGACGCTTGATACGCCAGCACTCAAGATCGAACTCACTACCGGTCATCGAGACAAAGATGGCAACCCGCAAAAGACAAAATTGACGGATGAGCAAGCCATGAAGCTCTGGGACGAAGTTCTCAACAGCTTCCGCGTGCGTCCGACCACGGACCCGCAGAAAACCAGCCAGAACAATCCTCCATCCTCCCCCTTGCGTCCTCTCGGCGAGCTCGCCGGGACCGGCAGCATCTGCCCGCAGAATGGCTGGTGGAGATGTGTTGACACGGGCAATGTGGCGGGCGGTCGTCGGCGCTTCTTCAAGGCTGGAGAGACGATGCCCTCCGTTGTCCTGCTGGGTCCGCCGAACCTGTGGCAGGCCTTGCGCAAGAAACCACCGACATATGAAACCAAGACCGTATGGACTCTGGTCGATTACGAAGAAGGGGCCGACGTCCCCAGTTCGGAAAGCGACTCGGCCAGTGAAAGTGTCGATACGCAAGGCGGGAGCAAGTCGTGATGCGCCGCGCACTCTCTTGGTTGATCTTCTCACTAGCGGTGCAGGTCGCGACCGCCTGCGCTGCTGATAGTGGTGACCAGCGATCAGAACTGATGAACGACCGTCCAGCTACTTCTGTGTCCACTTTCTGCGTAGGGCGATTTCTTATCGACGTTCCCTTGGGATCTAAGCTTAGCGGTGGAAACTACAAGTACGATTACCTCCGTATAAAGCGTCCGACCGCAAAGTCGTTCGAGGACTTCCAACGTGAACTCAATCAAAAGGAAGCAAGGCTAAAAGCAGAAAAGCATGAAAGGGATCCCAGCCTATTGCGCGTATCGCGAATCTTGGATGCCGAAACTCGGGTGTTCTCATTCTGGGAATTCGATATAGCAGACGGTCTCATGGAGGTGGAAGGGTACCGATGGATCAATGGCACGCAGTACTTTTTAAAGTCGCATGCCGGAACCAGCCCACCGGTAGAGGGAACCATGAGCCGGGAAGAACTTGTTCTCGGCAAAATGGAAAGGGCGTTAATACATCTTCGGCCGCGCCTCGATAGCGAAATCCCGACAGAGCCTGGCTACTGTTTTGAGGGGGGCTTCATCGCCAGTCCCGAGTGGGAGAGTGAAGAGGCAGGTATCGATATCGACATAGCGGGTCATCCCGACGCGTTCGTCTCTGTCTGGTTCTACCCTCTGCCTATGCGCAAGCATGACCGTCCATTGCTGGAGCGCATGGGTGGCGTGCTGCAATTTTTGGGTCGCCTGGCCACGTCGGTACGGGTCTTGCGCAGCGGCGATCGCCAAGTCGGCCCCTACCGTGGCCAGGAACATTTGGCAACGGCGCCGAACAGCGGCGGCATGCGCGGCCACAGCTTCATCTGGGAGACCGAAGGCGAAGGTACCCTGGATACGCCAGCACTCAAGATCGTACTCACCACCGGTCACCGCGACAAAGACCGCAACCCGCAAAAGACAAAACTAACGGATGAGCAAGCCATGAAGCTCTGGGACGAAGTCCTCAACAGCTTCCGCGTACGCCCCACCGCAAGCCCCGAAAATCTGCTTCACCGCCATCCCCCTGCGGTGATGCCCCAGCCTGCCAAGACTCCACAATCCGGCGTTGCCCACCCCGCCGAGTCCGCCTCCTGATCACTATCCCCAATCCCTGCACGAAAGGAAATCCCCATGCCCAAGATCATTCGTCTCGGTGACGCCACCTCCCACGGCGGCAAGGTCACCAGCGTCAGCGCCTCACACTTCAAGGTCAATGGCATTGCCGTGGCCCGTGTAGGCGACCCCTGCAGTTGCCCGCAGAAGGGTCACGAGAATTGCACCATCGTCGAAGGCCATGCCCATCACAAGATCAATGGCGTCGCCGTCGCCTACGAGGGCCACAAGACGAGTTGCGGCGCGACCCTGATTGCCAGTGCCAACAACTTCAGCGCTCAATAGCGGATCGACCTACGCATAGGCCAGCCGACCCCTCGTCGGCAACTCCAGCACCGCCAACCCCGGCGTCCCTCCTTCCAGCCTGAACACCGACACCAGCCGCGCCAGTTGCGCGGCCTGGTCCTGCAGCGACTGCGCTGCCGCGGCGGCTTGCTCTACCAGCGCTGCGTTCTGCTGGGTCACCTGGTCCATCTGCACGATGGCCAGGTTCACCTGTTCGATGCCGGCGCTCTGCTCCTGGCCAGCAGCGCTGATCTCATTGACCACGGCACCCACCCGCTGCACGCTTTGCACCACCTCCTGCATGGTCAGTCCGGCCTGCTCCACCAGCTTGCTGCCATCGCTGACTCGCTGTACCGAGTCGGCGATGAGGCCCTTGATCTCGTGGGCCGCCGTGGCCGAGCGTTGCGCCAGCGCACGCACCTCCGAGGCCACCACCGCAAAGCCGCGGCCCTGCTCGCCGGCGCGGGCCGCTTCCACCGCTGCGTTCAGGGCGAGGATGTTGGTCTGGAAGGCGATGCCATCGATGACACCGATGATGTCCACGATCTTCCTGGAAGAATCGTCGATGGCTCCCATGGTCTTTACCACCTGGCTGACCACGTCCCCTCCCTGGCGCGCGATGTCCGAGGCCGAGCCCGCAAGCTGGTCGGCCTGGCCGGCGTGGCTGGCGTTTTGCCGGACGGTGGCGGTGAGCTGCTCCATCGAGGAGGCGGTCTCCTCCAGCGAAGCCGCCTGCTCCTCGGTGCGGGAAGACAAGTCCAGGTTGCCTCGCGCAATCTCGCTGCTGGCCGTGGCGATGGTATCGGTGGAGACGCGCACCTGGCTCACGATCTCCAGCAGCCGGTCATTCATCTTCTTCAAGGCACGCAGGAGCATGCTGGTCTCATCGCGCCCATGGGCGTCGATGGCCGAGGTCAGGTCGCCGGCCGCCACCGTCTCGGCCACGCGCACAGCGCGGTCCAGGGGCCGGGTGATGCTGCGCGTGATCATCCAGGCGATGGCGGTGGCGGCCGCCAGACCGACGACGGCCAGCGTCAGCAGCAGCGCGCGCGCTTGCTGGTAGTTGTCCTCGACTTCGTCGCCCGCGCTTTTCATCATGTCGTGCTGCAGCTTGATGAGGGCGTCGGCGGCGCTCATGGTGGCGCTCTGTACCGGGCGCACTTCGTCGATGAGTACATCGATGGCGCCCTCCTTGCCACCCTGCTGCACCATGGTCAGGACCTTGTCGCGTTTTTCCATGTAGGCCGTCTGGGCGCTGATCAGCTTGCCCAGGGCGGCACGGCTGTCGGCGTCGGTAAGCAGGCGGTCCAGTTGCGCCAGGTCCTCGCGCACCGCCTTGTCGGCCCCGGTGATGCGCTCGTACTCGCTCTTGATCTGCGCTTCCTTCTTGAGCAGCACGATGTTGCGCACCGAGCGTGCCACCAGATTGAGCTGGTCGACAATGTCGCCGGCTACTACGGTCTTGGGATACTTGTCGTGGATCACATCCTTCATCTGGCCGTTCAGCTGCGCCAGACGCGCGATGCCGCTGGCGGCCATGGCCAGCATCAGTACCATCAGCAGGCCGAAGCCCAACCACAGACGTACACGGATGGTGACGTTGGAAAGTTGCATGGAATTCCCCCTGTTATCGTTTCATTGTCGGTAGGCAAGCAGGCCGGGTGACGTAACCGGAAAGCAAGGCACGGCCAGCAGTCCGGTTGTGCCCTGCCTTTTCCAGCATAGGAGACGATGCAGTTGAAACCAAGCACGGCCTTGTCGCGGGCGAGCGCCGACAGGCCCAAGACTCAGGCGTCCCGACGTAACTCGGCGGGGAGAGAATGTGAAGGTAGAACGGGGACCGGGCGTGGGATCGCTCAGTCGCCCAGGTCGATGCTCCCGGCCAGGCGGATGGCCGTCGGGGTTTCGTACATCGCCACCACCCAGGCCTGCTGGGCATCATCGGCATGCGCATCGAGCGTGGCGGCGACGAAGTTGATCGAGGCCCGGTCGAGGCTGGCGTAGGGGTCGTCCAGCAGCGTGAGCCTGGCGTGGGCGGCAAAGGCGGCCGCCAGGTAGACCTTGCGCTTGCTGCCGGTGGAGAGCATGAAGAGCTTCTTTTCCAGATGGGGCGTCAGCGACAGGCCCTCGGTCAGGGCCGGCAGCAGGCTGTGGTCGAAGCGCGGAAACCGCGCGGCCATCGCCGCGAATACCTCCGCCGGCAACATCTGGTCGTAGGCCTCGGTACGCGGGTCGATGAAGAAGACCTGACGTCGATAGGCTTCGCCATCGCTGTCCAGGCGCACGCCGTCCAGTTCCAGTACCCCATCGCGGGCCGGCATGAAGCCGCCCAACAGGTTCAGCAGCGTGGTCTTGCCGCGCCCATCGCCGCCACGCACCAGCGTCACGCCGGAGGTGATGCGGGCCGAGAAATCCTGGAACAGATCCAGACCGGGATAGGAAAAATTGAGGCGGGAAGCCAGCAGCAGGGCAGCACGATCAGCAGCTTGGGTCATCGGATGGATTGGGTGAGGCCGTTTCAACGGCGTGGGCGACGGGCGTCTTGTCGTTCTGCTTCCTGGGCGGCGCGTTTCTCCTTGCGGGCATCGGCCAGCATCGCCAGTGCCAGCGCCAGTGGCGGATACAGGAGGATCAGACCACTCCAGTCGTGATCGGACAGAAACATCAGGGCCGCAATGCAGAGGTCGACGGCCATCAGCAACATCAGTGGCCAGCCCACGGGCGCACCAAGGAAGGTCTTCTGTCGCTTGTTCTTGAAATACAGGGCCATGCCGTTCACCGTGCCGTGTTGTTCGCCGCGTGGCCGCCGCGCCGCGCCGGATGGGCGCTATCACTGGCCGGGATCATGCTGGCGATGGGTTGTCTCCTGCCCGCGATTATAGAAGATGTGAAGGATCAGGGGGCATGCGGCGGCAGATGTTCCCCGCAAGAAAACCTGCTTACATCGGCTTGTTGACCATCAACCAATACACCACGAGCAGTCCGCCGAAAGCGGGAAAGCCGAGCACAGTCCAGATTTTTTCGAAGCGCCAAAAGCGCGCCGGTAACTCAGTGCCCTGCCTAGCGGCGATCTGCGCCATGTCGCGCATCCGCAATTGCATCCAGACGACCGGTAGCCAGCACGCGCCAGCCAGGGCGTAGAGCGCAAGTGACCAGATGATCCAGGGCGAATGCAAGGGATAACCCGCCAGGTGCATCATCCAGAAGCCCGACAGGGGCTGCACGATCACCGACGGCGTCGTGAACCACCAGTCGGCGCGTGCGACCCAGCGCGTGACCACGGCAATGGCCTGCACGTTGTGGCTGCGATTGACGAAGAACATGTAGAAGGCGGTGCCGAAGCCGGTCCCAAACATGAACGTGGCCGAGATGATGTGTACCCACTTGATGGTGAGGTAGGTCATGGAAATTCCTTTCAACGTAGGCGCCACATGACGCAAAAGAGAAGCAGCAAAGGCAGGTTCTTCGAGAGCGGCCCGAATGGGTGAGCCCAGAATTGCGGAAGAAAGACCGTCATCAACAGCGTGTAACCCGCGACCAGGCCTATCTGCACCGGCCACAGCACGCCATGCCAGCGACGCGCACGGACCAGTCCTGTCAACAGGGCCGTACCGAGCGCGGCATCGGTGATGCTGGCGGTGGCCAGCACGAACTCATGCAGGCCGGGCGGGATGGCGCATGCTGATAGCCAGGCATGGCTTTGTTCGTGTGGCCAGGCGAACCATGAGACATACGCGGTATATAGCCATAGCCAGGCGATGATCACAGTCAAGGCCGGATAGGCCCAGCCAGCGATGGCCGCTGGCCGGAGGGAGGGGGTGGCGAAACCGGCGGGATCACGTGGCGAACGACCCAGAATCTGGCACATCATGCTGTTATCCGGACAGAGGCGACCGTCCTGGCTGGCCGCCAGCATGGTCAGCGGCTCCGGGGCGAGCATCGGCAGCCGCAGCCAGGCGCTGACGCGCGCGATCGGCTGCGCCAGGGCAAACGGCAAGTGGCCCAGCCAGGCAGGCGGCGCTCCCATGGCCTGACGCAGAAGGCTGATGTACTGCGCCAGAGTCATCTTGCGCGGGCCGGCGACGTCGATGCGGCTTGGCCAGGTCTCTCCGGCCAGCCGCATGCGCACGAGGGCCACGATCAGCGCCGCCAGGTCATCCACGGAGACGGGTTGCACCGGCACGTTCGCGCCAGGGAGCAGCACGAGGGGCAGTGTGGCCAGTCCCAGGAACAGCTTGCTGCTGGCGCCCTGGGGACTGAAGACCAGCGAGGGGCGCAGGATGGTACAGGCGATATCTTGCGCGGCCAGCCACTCTTCTCCCCTTCCTTTGCTGGCCCAATATGCAGTAGGCGCGGTGCTGGCACTGCCCAGCGCGGAGAGATGGATCAGTGCGCAATGCCGCTTCGTGCATGCCGCGCTGAGGGCTTGCAGCATGGTGCAATGGAGTATCTCGAAGTCCCCGCGTCGCTTTTCGGCGATGATGCCGACGCAGTTGACGACGAGCTCGACCCCCTCCAGCATGGCCTCCCACTGGGCGGTGGTCGGCAATTGGGTGACGTCCATGCTGATCCATGGCGCGGTGCTTGCGGCGACCTCCTGTTCCGGCTGTCGGCGACTGGCGCCGATGACCTCATGACCCTCTGCCAGCAATGCCTGTAGCGTGCACGCGCCGATGGCGCCCGTGGCGCCCAGAACCAGAATCCTCATCGCCGTTTCTCCGAAAGTTTTGTCACTTATTTCTGTAAATACAGAAATGGTTCTTTAAAAAAATGCGAGATCTTCCGGTAAGAAGATCTCGCTTGATCATTCAGGTCTTGTCGTCGGTGCTCAGCAGTCGCGCCACCTTGCCGCCCATTTTCAGGAAGCGCTTGAGCGTGGCAGGCGGAAGATGCTTGTAGTCGTCGTAGGAAGCCGTCAGCATCTGCAGGAAGTCCAACGCCTCATCCATGCGCCCCTGCGCGGCTTTGCTCAAACTATTGTCATACCTGGCTTCGGAAGCGCAGTCGCGCAATACCGTCAAGGTCGGGTCGATCTCGCGCCGCTTGCGCTCCTCCACAATGGCCCGAAAGATTTCCCAGACGTCTTGCAGCGCCACGAAATGATCACGCCGGTCGCCAGCGAGATGAACAATGCGTACCAGGCCCCAGCTTTGCAGCTCCTTGAGACTGTTACTGACGTTGGACCGTGCAACATTGAGCGTTTCAGTGATTTCTTCCGCGTGCATGGGCTGGTCGGCCAGGAACAGCAAGGCCTGGATTTGCGCGACGGTGCGATTGACGCCCCAGCGTGTCCCCATTTCTCCCCAGTGGAGAACGTATTTCTGTGCGGTTGGGCCAAGATCCATTGTCATTCCACTTCCGTTATTTCTGTCATTACAGAAATTGTAGGCAGGATTGCCGTGGCCGTCAACCTGACTGCGGGTCTGTTAATGACAGACGGGGAGACGTCATGACGGACCAGAAAAATAAAAAACGGCCCCGGCAAAGCCGGGACCGTCGTTCTCTCAGTCAATCTCAGGGCAAACAGATCGTGCTGCAGGCTCAGTGTGCCTTGGCCGCCCCCGGCCACATCCGCACCACCAGGGCCAGCAAGGCCGACAGGGTTGCCAGGGCGACTACCGCGATCCAGCCCCACTGTGCCAGCGCCAGGCTGCCCAGGGCGGCACCGGCGGCCATGCCGATGAACATGCCCACGAACAGCACGGCATTCAGACGGCTGCGGGCGCCCGGTTCGATGCTGTAGACGATGGTCTGGTGTGCCACCAGGGTAGCCTGCACACCGAGGTCGAAGCCGATGGCGGCCAGCGCCAGCAAGACCAGTTGACCCTGGGTCGAGAACCACGGTGCCAGCGCCATCGAGGCGAAGGCCAGGGCAGCCAGTGTCACACCCAGACGGGTCACCAGTTCCGGACCTTTCTTGTCGGAAATGCGGCCAGCCAGGGGAGCGGCCAGCGCACCGGCCGCACCGGCCAGGCCGAAGGCACCGGCAGCGGCGCTACCCAGGTGGAAGGGTGCGCCATGCAGCATTACCGCCAGGGTCGACCAGAAGGCTGAGAAACCGACCGACAGCAGGCCCTGGGCCAGGGCGGCACGACGCAGGGCGCCATGCTTGCTGACCAGCGTACCCAGCGAGCCCAGCAGCGCGCCATACGACAGACGTGAAGTCGGGTGGAAGCGCGGCAGGCCACGCCATGCGGCCAGGCCGACCAGGGCGATGCTGGCCGAGGCGCCCACGAACATGGCGCGCCAGCCGAAGTGTTCAGCCACGAAGCCGCTGACCACCCGCGATAGGAGGATGCCCAGCAGCAAGCCGGTCATGACGGTGCCGACGATGCGGCCGCGATGCTGTTCCGGTGCCAGGGTGGCGGCGGCCGGGACGATGTCCTGGGCCATGGTGGCGGTCAGGCCAATGGCCAGACTGGCCGCCAGCAGCGTGGCTACGCCAGAGGCGGCGCCGGCCAGCAGCAACGCCACCGTCAGGATGGCGGCCTTGATCAGGATGATGCGGCGGCGGTCGTAGCGGTCACCCAGCGGTGCCAGCAGCAGGATGCCCAGGGCATAGCCGAGCTGGGTCGACATCGGCACCATGCCCACCGCGCGCTCGGAAGCGCCGATGTCATCGGCCAGCACGCCCAGCATGGGCTGCGAATAGTAGAGGGACGCCACGGCCAGGCCGGCGCCAGTGGCCAGCAGGCCGATCAAGGCCGGCGACAGGCCATTGGCATGCGCGGCCGGCTGGGCGGAAGCCGGGGCAGCGGTATGCGTCTTTTGAATGCTGTTCATGATGGAACTCCGTAGGGTTTGTCTTGCGGCCGGCCCGGGAAACCCCCTCTTTGCCAGCGTTGGAACGGATTCTCCGCCTCCTGGCTCGCATCCGGTAGTAGCGCACGCGGCAGAATTGTTATACGTTAGCCGTATGAGCAAGCCTATCTTACCCTCCCCTGCCGCCAGCTTTTCGGCCGCCGGACTGACGGATCGCATCGAGCTGATCCAGACCTTCGTGCGCATCGTCGATGCCGGCAGCCTGTCGGCGGCGGCGGCCCAACTGGCCACCACCCAACCCACCATCAGTCGTCGCCTGCAGACCCTGGAGCGCTCGCTGGGCGTACGCCTGCTGCAGCGTTCCACCCATGCGATGAAGATGACCGAGGATGGCGAACGCTGTTATGAACGGGCCAAGGAATTGCTGGCCGGGTGGGATGAGTTCGAGAACGAGTTGCGTGGCGCCCGGCAGCATGCCGAAGGGACCCTGCGGGTGGCCGTGCCGCACGCCTTCGGCCAGGAGCAGTTGATCGGCCCGCTGGCGCAGTTTATGCGCAACCATCCGCGCATCACGGTGGAATGGCTGCTGCACGACCGCGCCGCCGATTTCATCAGCCAGGGGATAGACTGCGCGATCCAGGTCGGTGAGGTGGCTGACCCCTCGGTGGTGGCGATCCATCTGGCCGAGGTGCCGCGCATGACGGTGGTCGCCCCCACCCTTCTGCAGGGACGGGCGCTGCCGCAGTCGCCGGCCGAGCTGGCGGACCTGCCGTGGATCGCCATTCCCGCCTTCTACCGCCGCGAGGTGACGCTGACCCACGCCCACAGTGGTGAGCGCAGCCAGGTGGCGTTCCGGCCCCAGCTGGTCACCGATAGCCTCTACGCCCTGCGCAATGCGGCCATCGCCGGCATGGGTGCGGCCGTAGGTTCATCCTGGGTACTGTCCGAGGATGTGGCCGCTGGCCGGCTGGTGCAACTGCTGCCGGAATGGGAGCCGGCACCGCTGCCGGTCTCGCTGTTGTACCCCTACGCCCGCTTCTACCCGGCGCGCCTGCGCCACTTCATCGATACCATGAAGGAAGCCATGCCCGGGGTGGTCCACAAGGCGGTCGGACGGGCCTGAGCTTAGGCTGCCCGACGGTCGGGCGACGTCAGTCCAGACGCATGGTCTGGTGCGTGGCAAAGTGCTGGTGCCAGGAGAACGCCTCGCCCAGCAGATGCGGTGTATGCCCTCCGGCGCGGCAGGCGCGCTCGAAATAGTCGCGCAGCTGCGGGCGGTAATCCGGATGGCAGCACTGCTCGATCACCTTCACGGCGCGTTCGCGCGGCGCCAGGCCACGCAGGTCGGCCAGGCCCCATTCGGTGACCAGCACATCGACGTCATGCTCGCTGTGGTCCACATGCGAGACCATCGGTACCACGCTGGAAATCGCCCCCTCCTTGGCCACCGATTTGGAAACGAAGATCGAAATCTGCCCGTTGCGCGCAAAGTCGCCCGAGCCGCCGATGCCGTTCATCATGTGCGTGCCACCCACATGGGTGGAATTGACGTTGCCGTAGAGGTCGAACTCCAGCGCCGTGTTCAGCCCGATGATGCCCAAGCGGCGCACCAGCTCCGGATGATTGCTGATCTCCTGCGGGCGCAGCACCAGCTTGTCGCGGTAACGCTCGATATTGGCCAGGAAGTGCGCGTACTTGGCCTGCGACAGGGTGATCGACGAAGCCGAGGCAAAGGCCAGCTGGCCCGAATCGAGCAGGTCGATGGCGCTGTCCTGCAAGACTTCCGAATACATCACCAGGTTGCGGAACGGCGAATCGACCAGGCCGTGCAGCACCGCATTGGCAATCGTGCCGATGCCGGCCTGCAGCGGCGCCAGCGTATGCGGCAGGCGACCGGCCTCGACTTCGCATTCCAGGAAGTGGATCACATGGCCGGCGATGGCCCGGGTCTCGTCATCCGGCGGCAGCACCGAAGACGGACTGTCGGGCGTCTCGGTGAGCACGATGGCCACCACCTTGGCCGGATCGAAGGGAATCGTGGGATGGCCGATGCGGTCGCCGGCGGCGGTCAGCGCAATGGGTTTGCGCTCCGGGCGCGCGGCCGGGAGGTAGATGTCGTGCAGACCTTCCAGTGCCAGCGGCATGCTGGTGTTGAGTTCGATGACGATCTGCGCGGCCTGTTCCACGAAGCTGGCCGAATTGCCTACCGACATGGTCGGCACGATGCCCTCCTCGGTGATGGCTGCCGCCTCGATCACTGCGATATCGATACGCGAAGGCGTGCCGCTGCGCAGCTGCTCGGCCGTTTCGGAGAGGTGCTGGTCGATGAACATCACCTCGCCGGCGTTGATCTTCTTGCGCAGCGTGGGATCGACCTGGAACGGCAGGCGCCGCGCCAGCAGGCCCGCTTCGGCCATGAGGCCGTCGCTGCCATTGCCCAGCGAGGCACCGGTGATGACGGTGAAATGCAGTTCTTCATGCGCGGCCCGGTCGGCCAGCGCACGGGGCATGGCCTTGGCATCGCCGGCACGGGTGAACCCGCTCAGGCCGATGGTCATGCCGTTGTGGAAAAATGTCGCCGCCTCTGCGGCCGACATCACTTTGCCGGCCAATGCGGGCTGGCGGATGCGCTGGCTATCCATGGATGGTGTGCTCCTGCTCGGGTTCTTTAGGGGGTGTGCAGTGCATCCTCGACGGACTTCTTGCATTCTTGTTTGTATCAAGTGTAGGAGCGGGTCCCTATGCACTGTATGATTAAAATTCCCGCATTCCAGTCGTAGAACGCATAGGTGGGCCGGCCCGCCTTCCCGCTGCAGAAAGCCCTCGCCATGGATATCCGCGCCCTGCGCTATTTCACCGAAACGGTGCGTCTGAACAGCTTCAGCCGCGCCGCCGACGCCTTGCACGTGACCCAGTCCACCGTCAGCAAGATGGTGCGGCAGCTGGAGGACGAGATGGAAGCCCCCCTGCTCATTCGCGATGGCCGCCGGCTGCAGCTGACCGACACCGGCCGCGTGGTCTATGAGCAGGGGCAGCAGATCCTGGCTTCGATGCAGCGTCTGGATGCCGAGGTACGCGATACCAAGGCCTTGCGCAGCGGCCGGCTGGAGATCGGTATCCCGCCGATGATCAACATCCTCTGCACTCCGGTGCTGAAGGCCTTCCGCGAGCGCCATCCCGAGATCGCCATCGTGCTCCAGGAAGATACCGGCCCGCAGATCGAGCAGCGCGTCGCCAGCGGTGAGCTGGAGATCGGCATGACGGTCTTGCCGGCCGACCCCGCGCTGGAGTTGCAGACCATGCCGGTAGCGCGCTATCCGATGTGGGCGGTGGCCCAGGCCGGCAGCTTCCAGAAGAACCGCTCTACCCTGCGCTGCGCCCAGCTCGACGGCATGCCGCTGGTGCTGCTCAACAATGAATTCGGTCTGACCCGCAGCCTGCGCGGCGTGTTCCGCGAACAGGGCATCGCGCCCGAGATCGTGGCCCAGAGCGCGCAATGGGACTGGCTGGTGGCCATGGCCCTGGCCGGCATGGGGGCCGCGCTGTTGCCGGAACCCTTCATCCACCGCCTGGCCACCGACCAGTTGCAGGCGGTGCGCCTGGTCGAGCCGGAGGTGCAGTGGCAGGTGGCCTACGTCACCCGGGGCGGCTATCTCTCGCATGCGGCCAGGGCATGGATGGAACTGAGCGGCGAGCTGTTCGCCGGTGGCAAGGGCCGCAAGTAGGGTCTGCAGACTAGGACTGCAGTCAGGCCGCTTCTCTCACCTGCCGGGTGGCACCTCCCCATGCATTCCTGAATATTCTGAAATGGAATGCAAAGCCGGAATTTAAGTCATGCCGTGCATGAGCGCAGCTTCCTATACTGAGCACTGCCGATGCCTGCCGCCCCTCCTCACCCGTGACGGCGGAACCGGAATGACGTCGTTGCGACCGTGAGTGCGCAGGTGTCGGCAATCCTCCTGGCCAGTCTCCAGGCCGCCTGCGCCCCAGCCCTCTACGTCAGCACGTGATCATGCCGCCGCCTTTGTCGTCGCTCCCGCTTTTGCAATCCCTGTCGCTGCTGTCATCGCGGTTTTCGCTCTACCGATTTCTGCTGCTGACCCATTGCCGTCGTTGTCGCACCCGGGTCGAACGCTGGCGCATGCAGTTCCCGCTGCGTCACGCCAATCTCTCCGAAGGCCTGCGTGCCGCCTGCGGTGCGGCGGCCATGCTGTTGCTGGGCGAATGGCTGGGCAATCCGCTCTTCTCCTGGGCCGCCATCGGCGCCTTTCTCACCTCGCTGGCCGACAGTGCCGGCTCCAACCGGGCCAGGCTGGCGTCCATGGGCGGCTTCGCCCTGGCCTCCACCCTGGGCGGCATGGTCGCTGCCAGCGCCGCCGGCCTGAGCGTGGAAGCGGGTTTGCTGGCCATCATGGCCTGCGCCGGTGCAGCTGGTTTTTCGCGTATCTATGGCGCAGCCGTCGGCCTGGTGCTGATGCTGGCGGCCGGGGTCTCGGCCATCATGGCCGATGCGCCGGTGGTGTTGTGGCCGCTCTCGCAAAGCCATGTCCTGATCTATTTCGCCGGCTGCCTGTGGGCGCTGCTGCTGGGTCTGACGGTCTGGCGCATCCACCCCTTCGCCCCGGCACGCCAGGCAGTCGCGCGCGCCTATGGCACCCTGGCCGAACTGGCCGCCATTGCGGCCGCCAATGACCTGGACGACCCGGCCTATGCGGTGCATGCCGCCGAACTGGCCGCCCACACCCGCCGTCACGCCCGCTTCGACCTGGCCAGTGCGCACCGCGCCCTGGAGGCGGTGGCCGTGGAGCGTACCGAATCCCGCCGTCTGTATGAAAACCTGCTGGTCCGGCTGGCCCGTGCCGAGGTGCTGCTCGATGGCATCACCGTACTGGCCGACCTGCAGCTGACGCATTATCAGGCGCCCCGCGCCCGCCAGCGCACCGGCCGCGTGCTGGCCGCCATCGCCCGCCAGTTGCAGGCCATGCAACGCGACATGCAGCGCGGTGATGCCATTGCCGCCGATGACGATGCCCGCATCATGTTGCGCCTGCGGCAACTGGTGGCACGACTGCCCAGCGGCACCGGCCGTCTGTTGCAGCGGGTGGACACGCCACTGGCTCATGGCGGCGATGATCCCGCCCGCCTGAAGCAGGCCGCCCGCGCCGAGCGCGCACAGCGGGTGGGGATATCGGCCTGGTTTCATCTGCTGAGCGCGGCCGCCCGCAAGGCCGCCCTGCACGTGCGCGCCGGTTCGGCCGAATGGCATCACGCCTGGCGCTGCGCCGCCGCCGCCGGGGCCACCTATCTGATCGTGCATCTGCTGGAACTGCCCTTCGGCTACTGGGCCACCATGGCCACCATGCTGGTGATGCAACCCAGCATCTCCGACAGCTGGTCGCGCAGCATGGAGCGCGCCGTCGGCAGCGTGGTCGGTGGCGTGCTGGCGGTGGCGGTCTGTCTGGTGGTGCATTCGCCGCTGGGGCTGGCCTTGCTGGTGTTCCCGCTGACCGTGCTGACCATGGCCCTGCGGCCGGTCAGCTATGGCCTGTATGCCACCTTCCTGACACCGGTATTCGTGCTGGTGGCCGATGTCGGCGGCGATCCGGCCCATGAACTGGCCAATGCCGCGCTGCGCGCCGGCAACAACGTCATTGGCGCGGTGGTGGCGGTCCTGGCCAGCTACCTGTTCTGGCCGCGTCGCCAGCAGGAAGACCCGCAGGCGCAACTGCGCCGCATGGCCCAGCTCAACCTGGACTACCTGGCTGCGGCATTGGTACCGGCCATGCCGGCTGGCGCCGGTGGAACGGACAAGGCCGGTATCGCGCAGTTGCATGCCCACCGCCGCGACGCCTGCGTGGCCAATGTCGAAGCCGGCCTGCTGCTGCAACGGGTGGCGCGCGAACGGGGCTGGCGCGAGCGTGACCATGGGCGTGGCCGCACGGCAGTCGCCCTGTCGCGCCGCCTGGCGGCTGCCGCCAGCCACCTGTGGGCGCATCCCCAGCCTGTCGCACCGGAACTGCTGGAGTGGCTGCACGCGCTGGCCCAGGCTCTGCAGGCACGCGATGCGCCGACCCTGCAGGCCCTTACCCGCCAGCGCCCTGCCCCGGTGCAGCTGGCCCAGGCCGCTGCCGTCGAGACTGCCTGCCTGCTGGTGGCCACCCTGGAGGCCACCGGGCCGGCGCCCGGAAATTAGCGGAAACAAAATCCCCCTTCCCTGTTCGAACTGGAAAAACGCCTGCGGGCGTAGCGATTCGACAACACAACAGATGGAAGGGAACGGATGAGCCTGGACCTCGATTTTCTTTACAACATGAACGAAGGCCCGCTGCGTTCGGGCCTGATCGTGCTCGGCGTCGCCCTGGTGGCCGTGCTGGTGGCGATCTTCCTGCATCGGCTGGGGGTGGCGCTGGTCAGGCGCCTGGCACGCGGCCGGCCCTTTACCACCACCGCCACGCAGGTCACCTTCAACGCCAGCCGTGCCTGTGTGATCCTGTTCATGCTGCGTATCGTGCTGGCCGGCGCGCCCGACAATACGCCGGGCCTGACCCGCATTTCCTATCTCACCTCGATCGCCTTCATCCTGGCGCTGACCTGGTTCCTGATGCGCTGCGTGAAATCGGTGAGCCTGACGGTCGTCAATTTGAATCCCTATGACGTGGCCGACAACCTCAAGGCCCGTCGCATCCTGACCCAGACCCGGGTGCTCTCGCGCAGTGCCTACTTCCTCATCGCCCTGCTGGGCCTGGCCTTCGTGCTGCTGACCCTGCCCGGTGCGCGCCAGTTCGGCGCCAGCCTGCTGGCCTCGGCCGGTGTGGCCGGTATCGTCGCCGGTATCGCCGCCAAGCCGGTGCTGGGGAATTTCTTTGCCGGCCTGCAGATTGCCTTCTCGCAACCGATCCGCATCGACGACGTGCTCATCGTCAAGGGCGAATGGGGGCGCGTGGAGGAAATCACCGGGACCTTCGTCGTGGTCAGGATCTGGGATGAACGACGCATGATCGTGCCGCTGCAGTGGTTCATCGAAAACCCCTTCGAGAACTGGACCCACACCTCCTCCACCATTCTCGGCACGGTATTCCTGTGGCTGGATTTTTCGGTTCCCACGCAGGCAGTGCGTGCCGAATTCGAGCGCATCTGCCAGACCCTGCCGCTCTGGGACAAGCGGGTCTGCGTCATGCACGTCACCGACGCCAGCGAACGCACCATGCAGATTCGCCTGCTGGTGTCGGCCAGGGATTCGGGCAGTGCTTTCGACCTGCGCTGCCAGATTCGCGAGCACATGATCAACTTCATCGCCAGCCATTACCCGGATGCCCTGCCCCGCATGCGTGCAGAACTGAGCTCGCGCAATCAGCCGGATGCTTTGGATACCCTCATCGACGGTGCGCCCGGAGAGCCGCTGAAGGGACAACCATGAGTTCACCGGAGGTCGCATTTTTACAACACCGGTGTGGCATGAAAAACTTAGAAAGTCGGATGGTTGAAACTAAGTAATCACAGGGGCTAAAACTTAGAAAAACTGTCACCGTGATTGTTCTGATGCGTGTTGTCGATGCCTGATGAGGCCAGACGCAAAAAAGATCAGGCGGATCTCACGACTGGCGACCGATGGGAGAGAGTGTCGCTGTCATGGATCCGCCTGCAGGGGGGAGACTGGTGTGCCGGACAACCCGGCTTGTTGCCCGCCAAGGCTTATTGATCGGTGACATGCATTTCGCCATTGGCGCGGGCCTGGGCCAGCTCGGCGCGCACCTCGTCACGGGTCTTGGCAGAGGCGATCTGCTTGTCGTCGCGGTTGCGATCGCTCACCAGCAGTTCGCCGTCGGTGCGGGCTTGTTGCAGTTCGGCGACCACTTCGGCACGGCTCTTGGTGGAGACGAAGCGGGTTTCGGCAGGATACGGTGCTTCAGCCATGGCGGTACCGATGGCGGAGGTCAACAGCAGGCCGGCAAACAGGTTCTTGGCAATGTTCTTGGTGTTCATGATCGTTCCTTTGTGTGAGAGAAGGGATGTGCACTTCAACCCGGCCCAAGGTCTTGGTTCAGTCGTTGTGTGCTGTCATCGTGAAACCAAGTTTAGAGATCAACGGACGACGGATAAAGACGCGAAATCGGAATTCATCGTTCCGGATTTCAGAACAAGCACATCCATTGTTACCAGGCGCAGGCATCGCGCCATGCCGTGATCGGGTGATCCGGTCGCTTGTCGAAAAGTTAGAAACACGGATTATGAAAACTTAGAAGTCAAAAACAAGAAAACTTAGAAAATTAAAAAAGAAATGCTCCGTTGAATTGGTCGAAAACTGAGCAGATTGCAGAGCGAAATTCGTACTTTCGGAGGGGGAAATTCCGGATAGGAACCGCTGGAAAAACTTAGAAAAATGTCGAAATTTTTCTAATCCTGCCAGCAGCGTGGCTGCATCAGGGCGGCGGCGGGAATTGTCCGGAATCGAGATGGCGAGATGGGCGCAGAAAGCAGGCAGGCGGACCTCACTACCGGCGACCGAGGGGAGAGAACGTCGCTTTCATGAGGCCCGCCTGGGGAGAGACTGACGCACCGGGATCGCCGGTGCGGATGATGCGCAGCCAGGGGCGCGGATGGCGCCAGCCTGGCATCAGGGCATGCGGATTACAGCGGAGCGTTGCTGTTGCTTACAGCAGTGCCCTGGTTGCGGGCCTGCTGCAGTTCTTCTTGCACTTGCTGACGGGTCAGGGTCGAGTGGAAGGGCTTTTCCACCGGATATTGTTCGGTCACCAGCAGGTCGCCGTTGGCGCGGGCCTGGATCAGTTCGGCGCGTACGTCAGCGCGGGTCTTGGTCGAGACGAAAGGCTTGTCGACCGGATATTGGTCGGTCACCAGCAGGTCGCCATTGGCACGGGCTTGCTTCAACTCGGCGACCACTTCGGCGCGGCTCTTGGTCGAGACGATCTGGGTCTCGGCGGGATACGGGGCTTCAGCCATGGCGGCACCGACAGCGGTAGTCAACAGCAGGCCTGCAAACAGGTTCTTGGCAATATTCTTGGTGTTCATGATCATTCCTTTGTGAGTGAGGGGATGAGCACTGCAACCTGGGCCGACACTTGTGGTTCAGTCGTTGTGTGCTGTCATCGTGGAACCAAGTTTAGAGATCCAAGCGCGGCAGAAAAAGCAGACAAACCGGAATACATCATTCCAGAAACGCGAACAATCAGTTTTTTCGAGCCTGTACTGCTCTTTTTACACCGCATCTGCACATGGAAAATGTTGCATAAATTTCTACTTATGAAGTAGTTGAAGTTAATTAAGTTATTGATTTATTTGGAGAAAAATGGAATTGATCATCTGCTGGCAATAATCGCTGGTTGATCCATTTTGCGGTGCGATAAAAAAATTCCTATCGATCCAATACAAAATCGCAATAACTTATTCAATGGATTTGACAGAGTTTTTCAGGCCTTCGTTATATTTCGACAAACATAGTGAATTGGCGCCTTTGAGCAGGCGCCTTTCTCCGCCTGACATTTGCGCATTCCCCATATAGCTCGATTTGTAGAAGCCGGGTGCTGGCGAACATTCATTGCTTGCAGCGTTGTTGTTTCGTTTGGTTTCGTTGCATAGCATCTCCTTGCATCTCCTTGCATCGCCATCTGCTGACGGCAATGAGTGACGGTTCCCCCTTGTTACGATTGCTTGCAAGCCTCACCAACGCTTGCACTTCTCCTCGAACCTTCCTGTCGAAAAAGGCTTCAGAGATTCACGTGTTACGCAGAACAGGCAGGCCAACAGGCCCCACATTTTGCGTAATCGGGGAAGCGGAGAATCAGTCCTTGTCCGACATAGCGCGACCGCAAGCTTGCCTATAGTGATGACACGGATCTGCGATCCCGCATCCTGTAATTTTCTTGAGTATCCAAGCCTCGGGCTTTTCCGAAAAACATAACGCAAGGAGGTACACATGAAGACTCGTCACATTCTGATCTCGTCCCTGTTCATGGCCCTGGCCGGTAGCGCCATGGCGCAGAATGCACCGACCAATGGCAACGCCGTGGGCGCTGCACCGACCGCGCCGATGTCGTCGGCTTCGACCGCATCGCCTTCGGCCGTGCCTTCCAATGACCCGTTCGTCCAGAAGCGTCAGGCCGATTCCGATGCCAAGGCCGAATACAAGGCACAGAAGAAGGCCGCCAAGCAGGAATACAAGTCCGACAAGAAGGCTGCCAGGGCGCAGCTGAAGCAAGAGAAGAAGGAGTCCACCGCCGAGCGTAATGCAGCCCTGGCGGCCACTCCTGACAAGTCCGACAAGACTCCGTAATCTGCGGCGTTCATGTCGTGATGAAGATCCCCGGCTGCGGCCGGGGATTTTTTTTGCCTGCGTCTGCTCAGCGCTTGCGGGTCTTGGTCACGGCTTTTTGAGTCGCCATATGCGCGGCGGCGATGCGCGCCGGCAGGCACTCCAGCAGCCAGTCGATGAAGACCCGCAGGCGCTGGCTGACATGGCGGTTCTGCGGATAGACCACGTGGAAGGGATAGGCCGCCGGTCGCCAGGGCTGCAATATTTCCACCAGCGCCCCGCTCTCCAGTGCGTCGCGCGCGGCATAGCTGAAGGTCTGCACGATGCCCAGGCCCGCCATTGCCGCCGCCAGATGGGCGTTGCTCTCGTTGACGCCGATGCGATGGTCGATCTTGATGTCCTGCTTTTCTCCCTTGCGTTCGAAACGGAAGGGAAAGGCCCGGCCATTCTGCGGCGACAGGTAACTCACCAGCCGGTGACCGTTCTTCAGTTCTTCCGGATAGGCCGGTGTGCCGAACTGCTTCAGGTAGGCCGGCGCCGCGCAGGTGATCAGCGTCGCATTGCCGATGTGCCGCGCGACCAGCGATGAACTGTCCAGCGGGCCGCCACGGAGGACGCAATCGATGTTGTCGCTGATCAGGTCGGCCGAACGGTCGGAGACACCGAGGTCGATGCGGATGTCGGGATAGCGCGCCATGAACTCCGGCAGCGCCGGGACCAGCACGTCACGCGCGGTCGAACCACCGACATCCACCCGCAGCTGGCCCTTGGGCTTGACGCGGGCCGCGTCGAAGGAGGTATCGATATCCTCCAGGTCGCGCAGGATGCGGGTGGTCTTCTCGTAGTAGTCGCGCCCTTCGGCCGTGACGGTGACGCGGCGCGTGGTCCGCTGCAGCAGTCGCACGCCCAGGTGCGACTCCAGTTCCTGTATCTGCTTGCTCAGCGTGGCGTTGGGCATGTCCAGCGAATCGGCGGCCCGCGTGAAACTGCCTGCTTCCACCACCCGCGCAAAGCCGCGGATGGCCATCAATTGATCCATGTCGAGTGTCCTTGGTTGATCGACGCCTGCCGGAAAAGTTTGCGGGATCGTCCAGATTATCCACGTATGTGAATAGTAATTTTGATTTTACACGGTTTATCTGGGAATCGAGCGCCGCTAAAGTGCAGCCATGCCTGATCGATACACAGCGCAACGCAAGGCGGGGCGCCACGACATGCAGACGTCCATTTCATCCAAATCGCAGCACCCTATATAAGGAGCAATACCATGAACAAGCAACTCGACGGCAAGATCGCACTCGTCACCGGCGGCACCAGCGGCATCGGCCTGGCCACCGCCCAGGAACTGGCAGCACAGGGCGCCCGTGTCTTCATCACCGGTCGCCGCCAGGCTGAACTGGATGCCGCAGTGGCCAGCATCGGCGCGGCCGCCACCGGTATCCGGGCCGACGCCTCGGTCCTCTCCGATCTGGACCAGGTCTATGCCCAGATCGCCAAGAGCGCCGGCAAGCTGGACATCCTCTTCGCCAACGCCGGTGGTGGCGACATGATGCCGCTGGGCGCGATCACCGAAGAACACTTCGACCGCATCTTCGGCACCAATGTGCGTGGCGTGCTCTTCACCGTGCAAAAGGCATTACCGCTGCTGGTCGATGGCGCCTCGGTGGTGCTTACCGCCTCCACCGTCTCCATCCAGGGCACGGCCAACTTCAGTGTCTACAGTGCCAGCAAGGCCGCGGTGCGCAACTTCGCCCGCTCCTGGGCACTGGACCTGAAGGACCGCGGCATCCGCGTCAACGTGGTGAGCCCCGGCCCGGTCCGTACGCCTGGCCTGGGCGGCCTGGTGCCCGATGAAGCGCGTCACGGGCTGTTCGACTTCCTCGCCGCACAAGTGCCGCTGGGCCGCCTGGGCGAACCGCAGGAAATCGGCAAGGTGGTAGCTTTCCTGGCGTCGGATGCCTCCAGCTTCGTCAATGGCATCGAACTGTTTGTCGATGGTGGCATGGCACAAGTGTGATGTCGGGGGCGCTGGCACGGCATGTCCGCCAGCGCCGTCTTACATCGCCAGACCGACCATGAAAAATCTCGTCGCCACCCTTTCCCTCTTTGGCGCGCTGGCCCTGCTTGCAGCGCCGGCAGCCTTCACCCAGGAGTCTTCCATGCATCTCACCAGTGACGCCACCGTTGACGTGGCACAGGCGCAGGCCTTGATCGACCTGCATTTCACGATCTGGAACGAGCCCGATGCGCAGCGCCGCAACCTGCGTTTCGGCCAGGTCTATACCGATAATTTCTTTGTCGCCGACTACCAGGCCAAGGCGGTCGGACACGCCGCCGTGGGCCAGTTGCTGCAACGGGTCCAGGACCAGCATCCCGGTTTTTCCTTCAAGGCCGATCCGGTGAGCTGGAACCACGGTCTGGGTCGCGTCACCTGGAATTACGGTCCGCCGGACCAGCCGGCCCTGATCCACGGCGAGGACATCTTCACCATTCGCGAGGGCAAGCTGGCCAGTGTCTTCGTCTTCCTCGACGTAGCTCCTTCCCACTGATCACCTTTCACTTTTCACCTTTACCGTTGCACGGAGTATTCCATGAAATTCATTGCTTCCCTTCTGGCCGCAGTCGCCCTGCTGATGGCTGTACCGGGTCATGCCGCCGGCGTTCCGATTGCCGGGATCGATCACGTCGGCATCAATGTGCCTGACCTGAAGCAGGCCGAGGCTTTCTTCATCGATACCTTCGGTTGCGTACCGGTGACGCAGATCGGCCCCTTCCCCCTGGATGCCGCCGCTGCCGAGAAATCAGAGGCCTTCGCGCCGCGCGCCGACAGCGTGACCCTGGCCATGATCCGCTGCGGGACCGGCGCCAACATCGAGTTGTTCGAGTACGTCAATCCGCGTGGCAGCAAGTCAATGCCGCAACTGGCCGAGGCCGGCGCCTCGCACATCGCCTTCTACACGGAGGACATCATCGCTGGCGTGGCCTACCTGAAGTCGCACGGCATCACCGTGCTGGGTGAGCCGATTACCATGACGGCTGGCGACACCGGTGGCGAGACCTGGGTCCACTTCCGCGCACCGTGGGGCGCCGAGATGGAACTGGTCAGCTATCCCAAGGGCAAGGCCTATGAGGGCCATACCGCGCAGCGCCTGTGGAATCCGAGCCGGCCGGCGCAGTGAACTGGACGGTCGAAAACGACAAGGCCGGCATTGTGCCGGCCTTGTCGTTTCTGCTCTCAAAGAGGTGTCAGTTGCGACCCTGCCGCCCTAGGCAGCGGGCCAGCCATACGGCCGTCAGGACCTGCAGCAGCATGAAGGCGGCTACGGCGTTCCAGCCTGCGTGTTCCCAGAACCAGCCCCCGGCCGAGCCCAGCACGCTGCCGCCGAGGTAATACGCCAGCAGGTACAGCGAAGCGGCATGCCCCTTGCCCTGCCCCGCCAGCCGACCGACCCAGCTGCTGGCGGCCGAATGGGTGGTGAAAAAGCCGATGGTCAACAGCACGATGCCGGCGATGACCACCGTCAGCCAGGGCGTGCAGGTCAGGAACAGTCCCACGCAGGAAGTGCCGATACCGGCAGCGACCAGCGGTGCACGGCCATAGCGGTCAGCCAGCGCACCGGCCCAGGAAGAGGACACGATGCCGAAGATGTAGGCGCTGAAGATGAGCCCGGTCAGCGTGGCTGACAACGAGAACGGCGGGCTCATCAGGCGAAAGCCGGCGTAGTTGTACGAGGTGGCGAAGATGCCCATGTTCAGCGCCGCGATGCCGAAGGTCAGCGGCAGGCGGGCGTGGCCGAGGTGGCGGCGCCACAGGCCGACGTGGTCGCGCAGGCGCAGCGTGCCGTTGCGTACGAAGTTGCGCGAGGCTGGCAACATCATCACGAAGGCCACTGCCAGCACCAGGTCCAGCGCGCCGATGGCGAGCATGGCGTGGCGCCAGCCGAAGGATTCGGCCAGGGTGCTCATGGCGACCCGGCCGACCATGCCGCCGAAGGCGTTGCCGCCCACATACAGCCCCATGGCGTAGCCCAGGCCACTGGCGTCGATTTCCTCGGCCAGATAGGCCATGGCCACGGCCGGTACACCGCCCAGGGCGATGCCTTCCAGCGCACGGGCGACCAGGATCAGGTGCCAGCTCGGGGCGATGCCGGCCAGCAGGTTGCAGCAGGCGGCGGTGGCCAGGGAGGCGAACATCAGTTCCTTGCGGCCGAAGCGCTCCGACACCATGCCCGCCAACAGGATGGAGACCGCGAGGAAGCCCGTCGACAGCGACAAGGCCAGCGAGGCACTGGCCGCGCCGATGTGGAATTCCTGCGCGAAGGCCGGCAGCAACGGTTGCACGCAGTACAGCAGCGAGAACGTGGCGAAGCCCGAGCAGAACAGCGCCAGCACGATGTGGCGGTAGGCGGCGGAGCCGCGGACCGCGCCACCGGTGGCATGGCTGGCCGGGGTGGCAGAGGTGGCAGAGGTGGCATGGTGCGCGGCGGGTGCCGCTTCCGGGCGCGGGACGGTGGAAGACGGTGAATCGGAGAGCGACTGCATGGCAAGGGGACGGCAGACGCGCCGGAGGAAGGCGTACCGCCATGTGTTGTGGAGAGGGGTAGTCTGGGATAAATGCGCTATATTGTCCAATATATGGAAGGTGGCCTGGCCATCTATGAAACAGATATCAGGTGAGCAAAATGGAACTGCGACATCTCCGCTATTTCCTGGCCGTGGCCGAACAGCGCAGCTTTACCCGGGCCGCCGAGAAGGTGGGCATCGGCCAGCCCCCGCTGTCGATGCAGATCAAGGACCTGGAGCAGGAAGTGGGCGGCGCGCTGTTCATCCGTACCTCGCATGGCGTGGAGTTGTCGGAGGTGGGACGGGTGTTGCTGCCACACGCCCAGACGGCGGTGGACAATGCCGAGCAGGCACTGCGCGCTGCGCAACAGGCCGCCAGCGGCGAGGTGGGATTGCTGCGCATGGGTTTTACCTCGTCGGCGGTATTCCATCCGCTGGTGTCGCATGCGCTCCAGCAATTCCGCGAGCGTCATCGCAAGCTGGAAATCTCCCTCAGCGAAGGGATCACCGAGCAGTTGCTGGCCGATATCGCCGCCTCGCAACTGGATGCGGCCTTTGTGCGCATCGTGACGACGCCGTCGGCCGAGCTGGGGGTGGTGGAACTGCCGGCCGAGAAGCTGAAGGTGGCCTTGCCGCGTTCGCATCCACTGGCACGACGCAAATCGCTGCGCCTGCAGGACCTGGCCGGGGAAAACTTCATCATGGTGCCGCGTGGCAAGGGATCGGCACTGTACGACAACATCTTCAGCGCGTGCCAGGCGGCCGGCTTCGATCCGCAGGTGATCCAGCTGGCGCCGCAGCTGACCTCGGCCATCAATCTGGTGGCCGCCGGGCTGGGGATTTCCATCGTCCCGGAAGCCATCGAACAGGTACAACTGGCACAGGTGCGCTACATCGAGATCCGCGAACCGGCGCCGCGGGCGCAGCTGTCGCTGGCCTACCACCGGCAATCGATTGCCGCGGCACGCTTTGCGGCGCACCTGCAGCGTTCGCTCAGGCGCGTCGGGGGCGAACGGGATGTATCGTGAAGCGTCGTCGTGAGGCTGTATGGGCGACGGGCAGCAGGCCAGGTCTGCTCAGTTGCTTTTGAAGCGTCCCAGCAGCTTGTTGGCCTGTTGCAGGAAGGCCTGAGGATAGGCCTCCACCAGTTGTTCGAGCGCCGGCAGCATGCGTTCGAGGGCAATGGTCAGGGCGATATCGCTGATTTCCTCGCCCCACAGGACCTTCTGTACGAAGGCCGCTGGTCCGATCTCGGCGATCAGGCTCATGCTCATCTGGCGTTCCAGGGTGTCGATACGTGGGCCGAAGACCTCATCGAAGATGCGCATGATGGCTTCTTCCAGCTGTACCCGCTCGCTGCGTTGCAGGCGATCGTCCCGTCGTAGTGGCTCGGGATCGACCGGCGCCGGCATCTGACTGTTCTCGATGAGTGCGCTGGCCTCCCCCGCCATGCGACTCAGTTGCTGCACATGCAGCGTCAAGGCACTGATTTCAGCGAGCAACGAGCGCAGCGGCATTTGCTGCGGCATGTCGGATTCGGCTGGACCTGCTGGATGTGGATTCATATTGTTGTTGTTGCTCAGCCTGCCAGGGCAGAGACCGGGCAAGCTGCTTGAATCGATCGTGCCGGCGATGCCGCCCCCATGCGGTTGTATCGCCGGTGCCTATACGCTGAACTTGCGAAGTTCGGCGCAAATTTCCCTGAGGAAACTAAATAAAGTATAGTGCGCTGCAAAAATTTACGCATGAAAAAATCCGTCATTTGGACGCAGAAGCGACACTTTCAGCGACTTTGTTGTTCGAATAATAAAAGAAAATCACAGAGTTGCGTTTTTTAGTTGTCTGTAATCCAATACTTTCGTGTGGATTGCACCCCGTGATTGCGACATATCGTCGCAGCTGGGACCCTCAAGCAGGGTTTTCCCGCCCCATGATGCCCGTCGGAAATCCCCCGGATCGCCTCGAATTTCGCCAGCTGGCGGGCTTGGGCGTCTCTTGCTGGTTGTCAGTACCCTCCTCCGCTGCGGTTGGGCTTCTGTCAGGCAAGCGTCAAAGTGAACGAATATAATGAGAATCGTTCCTGATTCCACCGACCGAAACACACCATCATGCGTCTCACCGAACTTGCCAAGGGCGTTGCCGCCATCGTCGATCATGTTGCCGACCTGCATGCCGCCGATGCCGTCGCCGCCCGTCTGCGCGACCTCGGTTTCGTCACCGGTGAGCCGGTACGGGTGGTGGCGACGGCGCCCTTTGGCGGCGATCCCATCGTGGTCCAGATCGGTTCCACCCGTTTTGCCTTGCGGCGGGCCGAAGCGCAGCGGGTGTCGCTGCAGGCCGGTTCGGAGATGGCAGCATGAGTGCGGGCGTACTCAACATTGCCCTGGTCGGCAACCCTAACTGCGGCAAGACCGCACTGTTCAACCAGATGACCGGGGCGCGCCAGAAGGTGGCCAACTATGCCGGCGTGACCGTGGAGCGCAAATCGGGCAGCTTTACCGCCCCTTCCGGACGTCAGGTACGGGTGGTGGACCTGCCCGGCGCCTACAGCCTGCAGTCGGTCAGCCCCGACGAACGGGTGACGCAGGCGGTGCTGCAGGGACGCTACCCGGGCGAAGCGGTGCCGGATCTGATCGTCTGCGTGGCCGATGCCACCAACCTGCGCCTGCACCTGCGCTTCGTGCTGGAAGTGCGGCGTCTGGGGCGGCCCATGGTATTGGCCCTGAACATGATGGACGCCGCGGCCAGGCGCGGTATCCGGGTCGATGTGGCGGCCCTGTCGCAGCGGCTGGGCATGCCAGTCATCGAAACCATCGCCGTCAGGCGCGGCGGTGCCGATGCCTTGCAGGCGGCCATCGACGACGCCCGATCGCTGGCGGCACCCACGGCGCCGGCAGTGGCCGACCTGCACGTGGAGGTGCGCGCCCTGCTGGCAGACACCGTCGTGATGCCGGCACCGACCGACCGGCGTGATGACGCGATCGACCGCATCGCCCTGCACCCGGTGCTGGGCGTGCTGCTGCTGGCGCTGACCATGTTCCTGGTGTTCCAGGCCGTATATGCCATCGGCAAGCCGATGACGGACGCCATTGCCGATGGCTTCGGCACGCTCGGTGGCGTGGTCGGTGAATGGTTGCCCGAGGGGCCGCTGCGCGGCCTGGTGACCGATGGCCTGGTGGCCGGGCTGGGGACGGTACTGGGGTTCCTGCCGCAGATCCTGGTGCTGTTCTTCTTCATCCTGCTGCTGGAGGAATCCGGTTACCTGCCGCGCGCGGCTTTCGTGCTGGACCGGGTGATGGTGTCGGTGGGCCTGTCCGGGCGCTCGTTCATTCCGCTCTTGTCCAGTTTCGCCTGCGCCATCCCCGGCATCATGGGGGCACGCAGCATCACCGATCCCCGTGACCGGCTGGCCACCATCCTGGTGGCGCCACTGATGACCTGCTCGGCGCGCCTGCCGGTGTATGCCTTGCTGATCGGCGCCTTCATCCCGCATCGTCCGGTGCTGGGTTTCTTCAATCTGCAGGGGCTGGCGCTGTTCTGCCTGTATGTGGCAGGCATCGCCGCCGCCATGTTGGTGGCCTGGGTGGCCAAGCGCATCGGCCGTGCGCGCCAGGAGCGTGCGCTGTTGATGGAACTGCCCTCCTATCGCCTGCCGCACTGGCGCGATATCGCGCTGGGTTTGTGGGAGCGCGGCGCCATCTTCCTCAAGCGCCTGACCGGCGTGATGCTGGCGCTGACGGTCTTGATGTGGGCCATCTGCACCTTCCCTGCCCCACCGGCCGGCGCCACCGAGGCGGCCATCGACTATTCCATCGCCGGCCATATCGGCCATAGCCTGCAGTACCTGTTTGCACCGCTGGGATTCAACTGGCAGATCAGCCTGTCGCTGATCCCCGCCTTCGCCGCCCGCGAAACGGCGGTGGCGACGCTGGCCACCGTCTACGCCGTCGGTGGCGACGAGGGGGCCGCCTTGCAGACGGCGCTGGCTGCGCATATCTCGCTGGCCAGCGCACTGTCGCTGATGGTGTGGTTCGCCTTCGCGCCGCAGTGCATGTCCACGCTGGCCATCATCCGGCGCGAGACGCAGTCCTGGCGCATGGTGGCGCTGTCCTTCGGCTACATGTTCGTGCTGGCCTATGCAGCGTCTTTCCTTACCTATCGGATCGCGGGGTGGCTGGCATGAACAGCTTGTGGTGGCAATACCTGATCATCGGCCTGCTGGTCGCGGCCAGCCTGCTCTACATGGCACGCAAGCTGGCGCCTGCGGTGAGCTGGCGCTGGCAGGCACGGCTGGGGAGCTGGCTGGTGCGGCGTCGTGGCGCGCCCTGGCAGGCGCTGGGCCAGCGCATCCTGCCACCGGCCAGGGCTGGCGGTTGCGGCGGCGGCGCCTGTGATGGTTGTGGCGACAGTGGCGACGCCTTGCCGCCACTGGAACAGAAGATCAGCTTTCACCGCCGCAGATAAGGACCGGCTCCCGCGGCGGGCTGGCAGTCAGTGCAGTTCCTCGGCCTCGAAGCCGGCTGCCCGCAGCGCCTGCAGCACCTGGGCCAGATGCGGCCGGCCACGGGTCTGCAATACCAGTTCGATATCCACGTTCTGCGCGGCCAGCAGCGTAAAGGCGCGCTGGTGGTGCACTTCGTCGATGTTGGCACCGGCTTCGGCGACGATGCCGGTGATGCGCGCCAGGGTGCCGGGGACATCCCTCGAACTGACCTTCACCCGTGCCAGGCGGCCGGCGCGGACCATGCCACGCTCGATGATGGCCGTCAGTAGCAACGGATCGATGTTGCCGCCCGACAGCACCAGTCCCACGCGCTTGCCGCGGAAGCGGTCCGGATAGCGCACCAGTGCCGCCAGTCCGGCCGCACCCGCGCCTTCGACCAGGGTCTTTTCGATTTCCAGCAGCATCAGTACGGCCTGTTCGATATCGCCCTCATCGACCAGCAACAGATCGTTGGCTTCGCGGGCGATGATGGCGCGGGTCAGGGTGCCGGGTGTGCCGACGGCGATCCCTTCGGCGATGGTGCTGGAGCCGACCGGATGCTCGGTCCCCTTGACCGCATTGACCATGGTCGGAAAACGCCGTGTCTGCACACCCACGATCTCGATCTCCGGCTTGATGGCCCGTGCTGCGACAGCCATGCCGGCCAGCAGGCCGCCACCGCCGATGGCCACCACCAGGCAATCCAGGTCCGGCACCGCCTTCATCATTTCCAGCGCGACCGTACCCTGGCCGGCGATGATGGCTTCGTCGTCATAGGGATGGACGAAGGTCAGGCCTTCCTTCTCGGCCAGCTCGTAGGCATGGGCGCGTGCCGCTTCCAGGGTGTCGCCATGCAGTACCACGTTGGCGCCGAAGCCGCGGGTACGCTCGATCTTCACGCCAGGCGTAAAGCGCGGCATGACGATGGTGGCCGGCAGGCCCAGCCGTTGCGCGTGATAGGCCACGCCCTGCGCATGGTTGCCGGCCGACATGGCCACCACGCCGCGTGCACCGTCCTGGCTTGCGGCGACGTCGACCATCTTGTTGCAGGCGCCGCGCTCCTTGAAGGACGCAGTGAATTGCAGGTTCTCGAACTTGAGGAAGACCTGGGCGCCGACGATCTGGGACAGCGTACGCGATTCCACGCAGGGGGTCTCCAGGATCTGGCCTTGCAGCCGGCGGGCGGCTGCTTCGATATCGTTGAGCGTTGTCATCCTGCGATTGTAGAGCCAATGCGCCGGTTTGTAGCACCTCGTGCGGCACGCCACCGAGGATGGCGATAAATCGAAGCCGTGGCCAGGGCAACTTGGCAATTGGAAAAATCCTGGCGTAGCGATGTCGATTTTGCGTTGGGCTGGGGCGAGGCGGATTGTCGCTTCGCCAATACCAAATTTCTTTCACCGTCACCATTGAAGTCGCTGGTTCGGGCGACTAGAGTAAAGACTCGTCGCGCCACCGCCTGGATCTCTTGCCCCAGTGGAAGCGACACCTGGAAGTGCCGTCCGGCCTTCCTCCTCTCGCAGGTCCGATCAGACTCAGCCGTTCTCACCAAGGAGACACCATGAGCATCGCCACCCGGCATCCGGATGTCCGGCCCCCCTCGTTGCCGCCCTTCGGCACTGCCCTGCCCGACCGCCCGCGCCATGTACAGCGGACTTCCCCACTGTTGTTGAAACTGGTCGAGCTGGACCCGCGCGAGGTCATCGAGGGCGTGATGACGCCGGCCGGCTTCGTCACCGCCGACGTGGTCCCGGTGGGACCCATGCGCGAGGCCTGCCCGCACTGCGATGGAGTGGCCCTGCAACTGGTGCTGCGGCACCGGCATGTCAAGCGCAGCCACCTGTTCTGCAGGAGCTGCACCCGGGTCTATGATGCCCTCAATGAAAACGGGTATTCGGTGCTGACGGTGTGAATCACCTGCATATCGGGACGCCTAGAGCTTGTAGGGAACTCGTACTCCGGGCTCATTGGCGGGAAAGTCCTTGGTGTTGCGCGAGACCAGCAGCAGGGAATGTTCCTGCGCGGATGCCCACACGATGGCGTCCGGCAGTCGGATTCTCCGTTGCTGGCGGATCATCACGGCGCGCTGGGCCACGGTGCTGTCCAGATTGATCAGATGGAACGAGGATAGCCACGAACGCAGGGCATCTTCATTGTCTTCCGAGGCGCCTACCATCACCTCCATCCAGGTAATGATGCTGATGGCACGGTATTCATAGCGTGCCATCTCCTTTTTGGCCGCGACAATGCCGTTGAGATAGTCCACCAGGATATTGGTGTCGAAGAGCGCCTTTACCATTCCGAGCGCAGCTCCTTCTGATAGGCCAGCCCATCCACCTTCTTCTTTTTCCAGAGGCCGAAGACCTCGGCGTCGTGCTCCGGCCTGTGTTGGGCGATGTAGGCGGCGATGGCTTCCCGGATGACGACAGCACGCGGACGCTGCTGGCTATCGACGATCTGGGTCAGCTCTGCCAATTGCGAATCGGGAATGTCGACCAGAATGCGGCTCATCGTGGGCTCCGTGGCGATGAATGATATACATATCATATATCATCCATGGCGACGGGATGCGCGAAGTTTATTAGAGCGCCTGGCAATCTTGTCTTTGGACACAGTAGAATCACCCCCTCGATGCAACAGAAGAGATGCGAATGGAATATGCCTACAAGCTGATGGCCTCTCCGGCCGGATTGCTCAAGCTGGTGGCCAGGGGCGATCACCTGGCGGCTATCCTGTGGGAGGACGATGACGCCCTGCGCGTGCGTCTGGGCGAGATGGTGGAGGACGAGGATCGCCCGGTCTTGCAGGAGACCGAACAGCAGCTGCGCGAATATTTCGCCGGCGAGCGTGACAGCTTCGAGCTGCCCTTGCACTTCGAGGGGACCGAATTCCAGCGCCAGGTCTGGTCGGCACTGCTGGACATCCCCTACGGGCAGACCCGCACCTACCTGGACATCGCGCGCCAACTCGGCAATGAAAAGGCGGTGCGCGCCGTGGGGGCGGCCAATGGCCGCAATCCCATTTCCATCATCGCACCCTGCCATCGCGTCATCGGTGTGGGCGGTGCGCTGACCGGCTTTGCCGGCGGCCTGCATGTCAAGAAGCTGTTGCTGGCCATCGAAGGCATCGCCACCGAAGGACAGGATGCCGGCCAGGTGATCGATCCGCGCCGCAAGGCGCAGTCACGTCGTCGCGAAGACCCCAACCAGCTTTCCCTGCTGTAAACGATATAAATAATTACGGGGAATGTGGCGCTTCAGCGCTGCATGCCCCATTTCTTCACGGTCGCCCGCTCCAGGGTATTGAAGACCAGGTTTTCCACCAGCAAGCCGATCAGGATCACCATGGCCAGTCCGGCGAAGACCTTGTCGGTGTAGAGCTCGTTGCGGTTCTGGAAGATGTACCAGCCCAGGCCGCCCTTGCCGCTGGTGGCGCCGAATACCAGTTCGGCCGCGATCAGCGTGCGCCAGGCGAAGGCCCAGCCGATGCGCAGGCCCGCCAGGATGGAGGGCAGGGCCGCCGGCACCAGTACCTGCAGCACGAAGCCCAGTCCGCGCAGGCCGTAGTTGCGGCCGGCCATGCGCAGGGTGTCCGATACCCCCAGGAAGCCCGCATAGGTATTCACTGCCAGCGCCCACAGCACCGAATGCACCAGCACGAAGATCAGGCTGCCTTCCCCCAGGCCGAACCACAGCAGGGCAATGGGGAGCAGGGCGATGGCCGGGAGCGGATTGAACATCGAGGTCAGGCTGCCCAGCAGATCACGTCCGAACTGGGTGGACACGGCCAGCGTGGTCAGCACGAAGGCGGCGACGATCCCCAGCACATAGGCCTTGAGCAAGACCTGCAGCGACAGCCAGGTCTTGCCGAACAGCTCACCGCTGCGGATGCCCTCGGCAAAGGCTTGCGCCGTCTGCAGGAAGGTCGGCAGCAGCAGGTCGTTGTTCTGCCAGCGGGCAACGGCTTCCCAGACCAGCGCCAACAGCAGCAGGATGGCGCCCTTGCGCACCCAGCCTTGTTGCCAGATGCGTTGCGGCAGCGTGAAATGGCGCTCCAGTACCAGGCCTGGCAAGGGCGTCAGCGGAACTTCGTATTCGTCGCGAATGGGGGGAGTCTGGGGCATGGCGCTATTCAGTAGGAGAAACGGACGTCGCTGAAGTTGATGCGGGGCTCGGGCGCGGCAGCGGCGCCACCTTCGTCGAACAGCAGGCGGTGGATGCGCTGCGCAGTCTGCTGGAAGCCGACCCCACCCAAACTGGAGAGGTCGTACTGGTGGCTGTTGATCTCGGCGCGTACGCGGCCCGGGTGTGGCGAGAGCAACAGGATGCGGTTGCCGACCACCAGCGCCTCCTCGATGGAGTGGGTCACGAACAGCAGCGTGAAACGCACTTCGTCCCATAGCGCCAGCAGTTCTTCCTGCATCTTGCGGCGGGTCAGGGCGTCGAGGGCGGCGAAGGGTTCATCCATCAGCAGCATCTTGGGCTGCATCGCCAGGGCGCGGGCGATGGCCACGCGCGCCTTCATGCCGCCGGACAACGTATGCGGATAGGCATCCGCAAAGCGTGTCAGACCGACCTTGTCGAGGTAGTGGCGGGCGCGTTCGGCGGCTTCCCGCTTGCCCAGGGTGCGCGAGGCCAGCAACGGAAACATCACGTTGTGCAGCACCGTCTTCCAGGGTGGCAGCTGGTCGAATTCCTGGAACACCACGATGCGGTCAGGTCCCGGCTGGCGCACGGTGCGGCCCTCCAGGCGGATCTCGCCGGCGGCCGGCGGCAGGAAGCCCGCCACCGATTTCAGCAGGCTGGACTTGCCGCAGCCAGACGGCCCCAGCAGCACGAAGCGGTCAGCCGGATGTACGTCGAAGCTGACTTCGTGCGTGGCCTGTACCACCGCCGTGGCGCTGCGATACTGCAGGCTCACGCGGTCCACCTGCAGCAGGGGTTGCAGGCTTGCCGTGGCGCTCACGCTGGCGGTCTCAGCTGCCGGGTTGTGCATACGCTTCCTCGAAGAAGTAGTCTTTCCAGGAGCTGGCGCGGTTCTTCAGGACGCCCAGTTCATGCAGCTTTTCGGCATAGACGAAGGTGCGCTCGGGAGAGACGGTGAAACGGATTTCCGGATCTTCGACGATCTTGCGCACGAACTCCGGTGCCAGCTTGGACTTCTGCACGCGGATGAAGGTATCGGCCGCCTTGGCCTTGTTTTTGCGCACGAAGTCTGCCGCCTCCACCAGTGCCTGGTAGAAGGCGCGATAGGTCTTGGGATTGTCGTCGTGGAATTTCTGGGTGGTGTAGAGCACGTTGAAGGTCGCCGGGCCGCCCATGATGTCGTAGGAGCTGATCACCTTGTGCACGTTCTTGTTTTCCAGGGCCTGGTACTGGAAGGGCGGGCTGGAGAAGTGGGCGTTGATTTCCGAACCTCCGGCGATCAGGGCGGCCGTGGCGTCCGGGTGCGGCAGGCTCACGCTGATGCTGTCGAAGCGCTTGAAGTCTTCCTTCCCGAAGACCTTGGCAGTTTCGATCTGCAGCGTGCGCGACTGGAAGCCGACCCCGGCGGCCGGCACGGCGATACGGTCCTTGTCGCTGAAGTCCTTGATGCTCTTGACGTTGGGATTGTTCGACAGCAGGTAGTTGGGCATGGAGCCCAGGGAAGCGATGGCCTTGACGTTCTGGCGGCCGCGTGTGCGGTCCCACAGCACCAGCGCCGGTGGCGCGCCGGCCGAGACCACGTCCAGGGCGCCGGCCAGCAGCGCCTCGTTCATGCCGGTGGCGCCGGACAGGCTGGTCCATTCGACCTTGATGTCCAGGCCGGCCTGCTTGCCGTATTTCTCGATGAGCTTCTGGTCCTGTACCACGTCCAGGATCAGGTAGCCGATGCCGAATTGCTGGGCGATGCGGATGCTGCCTTCGGCCATGGCCTGGGTCGATATCCCAGCGGCCAATACACCGGCGGTGAGGACCGCCAGCCATCTGGGCGAGATGGAGGACAAGGGGGGGCGGCGCATCTCAGCTACCTCCCTGGATGTGGGCGTCGTCGAAGAAGTAATCCTTCACCGAGGCCGGCTTGTTCTTGATGGCGCCCACGCGGTGCATGAACTCGGCCAGGCCGTAGGTATTCTGCGGCGCGATCTTGAATTGCACTTCGGGGTTGGTGATGATCTGCAGCAGCAGCTTGCGATCAGTATTGCCCTTGTTGACCTTGAGGTAGATATCGGCCGCCTTCTCGGGGTTGGCGGTGATGAACCTGGCGGCCTCCTCCAGCGCGCCGAGGAAGGCGCCATAGGTCTTGGGATTGTCCTTGCGGAATTTCTCGGTGGCGTACAGCACCGTGGCCGAGGATGGGCCACCCAGCACGTCGTAGGACTTCAGCACGATGTGGGCATTCGGATTGCCCGCCAGTTCCTGTTCCTGGAAGGGCGGATTGCCGAAGTGGCCGGTGATCTCGGTGCCGCCGCTGATGATGGCGGCGGTGGCATCGGGATGCGGCACGGCGATACTGAGCTTGTCCAGCCGGTTGTACTGGGCGTCACCCCACAGCTTGGCCGAGGCCAGCTGCAGCACGCGTGACTGCACCGAGACACCGACGGCCGGCACGGCGATGCGATCCTTGTCGCCGAAGTCGGCAATGGTCTTGACCTTGGGGTTGTTGCTCACCAGGTAGTAGGGGAAGTTGCCCAGCGAGGCGACACCACGCACGTTCTGGCGGCCATGGGTGCGGTCCCAGATGGTCAGCAGCGGCCCCACGCCGGCGCCGGCGATATCCACCGAACCCGACAGCAGGGCATCGTTGACGGCCGAACCGCCGGAGAGCTTGAGCCATTCCACCTTGATATCGACACCGGCCGCCTTGCCGTGCTTCTCGATCAGTTGCTGGTCCTGTGCCACGTTGAGCAGCAGATAGACGATGCCGAACTGTTCGGCGATGCGCAGTTGGCCTTCGGCGCGCGCCAACAGGGGTGCGGTGGCCAGGGTCAGCGCCAGGCCGCCGGCCAGGGTAGTGGTCAACAGACGCCGCAGGCGTCCCCGGGGAGAAAGGGTGGTGGTCATGGTGTCCTGTATCGTGGATGGCGGGCCGGAGAATCCGGCAGGGGCTGACAAGTCATGGCTTAGAACCGTCACGATGGAAAAGCGCGGTTCTTTATTCGTTCGGAGTATATAAAGGGCAGGGGAGAAAGAAAAACTCGATTACCGCATATCCATATGCGTCGTCCGTATAGGCCGCAATCCCTGGTCCGGCAAGGGTTTGCGCGGGAAATACGGAGTTTCCCGGCAGATCATTCAGGAACCGTGACATGGCCCGTCTGTCAAGTTCGACAAGCTTTTGAAGAGGCTGGGGCGCAACGTCAGGGTGGGCGCCGGCGGCATTTTGAGCCGACCACGGGTAGAGTGCGATAAAGTACGCGTCCTGCCCGGACAGACCGTCGCTTGCCTCCCTGGCAAGCCCTGTCGAAGCCAGAACCCTGTCCGCCGGCACCCATTTGAAGAAGCAAGGGAGCAAGATGAGTTCATCTCACACCAATCCGAGTCTTTCCCTCCGATCGTCCAAATTCCACTTGATTACCCTGGCAGCGCTGGGCGTGGTGTTCGGCGACATCGGTACCAGCCCGCTGTACGCACTCAAGGAATGTTTCAGCCCCGACCATGGCATCGCCTTTTCCCCGGGCGCGGTGCTGGGCATCATCTCCATGCTGTTCTGGGCCATCACCATCGTGGTGACCATCAAGTACGTGATGTTCGTGCTGCGCGCCGACAACAACGGCGAAGGCGGCGTGCTGGCGCTGATGGCGCTGTCCTTGCGCTCGGCCGTCTCGGGCTCGCCGCGGGCCAAGCTGCTGATGATGCTGGGCGTGTTCGGGGCCTGCATGTTCTATGGCGACGTGGTCATCACGCCGGCCATTTCGGTGCTGTCGGCGGTGGAGGGGCTGGAAATCGCCGCGCCCAGCACCACGCATGTGGTGATCCCGCTCACACTGGTGATCGTGGTGATCCTGTTCCTGATCCAGCGCCATGGCACCAGCGTGGTGGGGCGCTTCTTCGGTCCGGTGATGTTCCTGTGGTTCCTGTCGCTGGCGCTGCTGGGCATCTACAACATCGTCAAGGCACCGGAGGTGCTGGTGGCGATCAATCCCTACTATGCCGTGCATTTCATGGCCGAGCACTCGCTGCAGGCCTTCATCGTGCTGGGTTCGGTGGTGCTGGTGCTGACCGGCGCGGAGGCGCTGTATGCCGACATGGGGCACTTCGGCATCAAGCCGATCCGCTATGCGTGGATCTTCACTGTCATGCCCTCGCTGCTGATCAATTATTTCGGCCAGGGTGCCAACCTGATCGCCAATCCGGAGGCGATCAAGAATCCCTTCTACCTGATGATCCCCGATCCGCTGGTGCTGCCCATGGTGCTGCTGGCGACCTGCGCCACCGTGATCGCCTCGCAGGCGGTGATCTCGGGCGCGTTCTCGCTGACCAGCCAGGCCATCCTGCTGGGCTTCGTGCCGCGCATGCGCATCCTGCATACCTCCGAGGATGAACAGGGCCAGATCTACATCCCCCTGATCAACTGGATGTTGCTGGTGGTGGTGGTGGCCGTGGTGCTGGCCTTCAAGAAATCCGACAACCTGGCGGCCGCCTATGGCGTGGCCGTGACCACCACCATGGTCATCACCACCATGCTGCTGGGGGTGGTGATGCGTCATATCTGGAAGTGGCGCACGTCGGCGGTGGTGCTGACCATTGCCTGCCTGCTGATCGTCGATGTGGCCTTCTTTGCCGCCAACCTGTTGAAGCTGACCGAGGGTGGCTGGTTCCCGCTGGTCATCGGCGGCGCGGCCTTCTTCCTGCTGATGACCTGGTATTCGGGTCGCATGCTGCTGCGCATGCGCATCAAGGATGACGGCATTCCCATCGAGCCCTTCATCGAGGGCCTGCTGGCCCATCCGCCGCACCGGGTCGGTGGCACGGCCGTGTTCATGACGGGCAACATCGCCACCGTGCCGGTCGCGCTGCTGCACAACCTGAAGCACAACCGCATCCTGCATGAGCGGGTGTTCTTCCTGAAGATCAGCATCTGGGACGTCCCCTACGTGGCCGACAGCGAGCGCCTGACCATGAAGGAACTGGGCGGCGACGTCTACCTGCTGCGCGCGGCCTTCGGCTTCAAGGAAGCGCCGGAAGTGCAGAAGGTCATGACCCTGACCGAGCAGCAGTTCGGTCATCACTTCGACCTGATGGATACCTCCTTCTTCCTGGCGCGCGACACGGTGGTGCCGAGCAAGCTCCTGGGCATGTCGCTGTGGCGCGAGCGCCTGTTCGCGTGGATGTACCAGAACGGTGCCAAGCCTTCGGACTTCTTCCACATCCCCGCCAACCGGGTGGTGGAGCTGGGAACCAAGGTCGAGATCTGATCGTCCGCGATGATGCTGCAAGGATGCCGTTCAGTTGACCGCTGAACGGCATTTTTCTTTGTGCTCAGGCAGGCGGGCGGAATTCATGCGGCCTGTGCACGTCGAAGGGCCATCGTAGGACAATCGCAAGGATCCCTGCCGCCCGAGGCAGCGGTCATTCACTGTTTTCACTGTAAGGAGCGGTACAGCCATGAACAAGATCAGGATGATGGGCGCCCCCACCGATGTGGGCGCAAGCCGGCGCGGTGCCTCAATGGGGCCGGCGGCCTTGCGCGTGGCCGAGTTGCAGCGCGGCTTGCAGCAGCATGGACTGGAGGTGGTCGATGGCGGTGACCTGGCCGGTCCGGCCAATCCGCAACAGCCACCGGTGCAGGGCCTGCGTCACCTGGACCAGGTGGTGCAATGGAACCAGACCGTCTACGCGGCCGTGGAGCATAGCCTGCGCGCGGGGGAAGTGCCGCTGCTGATGGGCGGCGACCATGCGCTGGCGGTGGGCTCCATTGCCGCCGTGGCGCGCCATTGCCGCGAGCAGGGCAAGGACCTGCGCGTGCTGTGGCTGGATGCCCATGCCGATGCCAATACCAGCCAGTCCACTCCGACCGGCAATATCCACGGCATGCCCGTGGCCTGCCTGCTGGGCGTGGGGCCGGCAGAGTTGACCGGCATCGGCGGCCAGGTGCCGGCCTTGCAGCCGCAACAGATCTGCCAGGTCGGCATCCGCAGCGTGGATCGCGAAGAAAAGCGCCATCTGCGGGAACTGGGCGTGCGCGTCTACGACATGCGCCATATCGACGAGCACGGCATGCGCGTGACCATGGAGCAGGCCCTCGCCGGTATCGGCCCTGATACCCATCTGCACGTGAGTTTCGATGTGGATTTCCTGGATAGCGCCCTGGCGCCCGGGGTGGGGACTGCGGTGCCCGGCGGTCCCACCTACCGGGAAGCGCAACTGTGCATGGAAATGATCGCCGACACCGGCCGCCTGGCCTCGCTGGACGTAATGGAACTGAACCCGGCCTGTGACGTGCGCAACCAGACCGCGGAGCTGGTGGTGGATCTGGTGGAAAGCCTGTTCGGCAAGTCCACCCTGATCCGTCGGCCGGAAGGGCCCTACTGACGCCTGCTGACATGGCCGTCGAGGGGGCGGTGACGGGCGGCGATATTTGCAGAGGCTTTGCGACAGGCTTGCAATTTGAGGTTGAAGGATTGCGGCGAATGCCGGATTATTCAGGGTTTTTCCGCTTCCGGCGGGCCAGTGCGGGTTTTACCCACGCATTCCCGCCCGCCAGGAAACGCCAGTCTGCCGCGCCTGCTCCAACTTGCCTCTGCCTGCGGGTGGCGCGGCCCATTTTTCCGTCAGAAAGAAGGTCCCCATGTCGTTCAAGAAATTCTTCACCGTTGCCGCCAGCGCGCTGGCCCTGTCCTGTGCTGCCGGCAGCACCCTGGCTGCCGACCAGACCTACGTGGTCGGTGCCGGCGGTACCTATCGTCCCTTCGAATTCGAAACCCCGAAGAAGGAACTGGTCGGCTTCGACATCGACCTGATCAAGGCCATCTCGCAAGCCTCCAACTTCAAGATCCAGCTGGTGAGCACGCCCTGGGAAGGCATCTTCGCCACCCTCGGCCAGGGTGACCGCGACATCATCATCTCCGGCATCACCATCACCGACAAGCGCGCCCAGATGGTGGACTTCTCGCTGCCGTATTTCCCCGCCGAGCAGGTCATCATCACCAATGCCGATGCCAAGATCGCTTCGCTGGCCGACCTGAAGAAGACCCAGGTGGCCGTGGTCAATTCCACCGCCGGTGACATCGTGGTCTCCGAGGAACTGGGCAAGTCCAGCACCGCCATCCACCGCTTCGACAACACCGTGCTGATGCTGGAAGAACTGTATCGCGGTGGCGTGGACGCCGCCGTGGGCGACGTCGGCGTCATCAAGTTCTACATCAAGAGCCATCCCGAGAAGAAGTTCAAGGTGGTGGGCGACACCAAGTTCGTGCGCCAGTACTTCGGTATCGCCGTCAAGAAGGGCAACAAGGAACTGCTGGACAAGATCAACGCCGGCCTGACCAAGATCGTGGCCGATGGCACCTACGCCAAGATCTACAAGACCTGGTTCGATGGCGAAGTACCGACCCTGCCGCTGAAGTAAGCACTCCCGGTGCGCCTGCACGATCCTGCATGCGCACCGCCTGTCTGATCTGCCCGATCACGGCCGCCACACTGCGCCCACGCAATGTCGGCGGTCCGCTTCCTCTGCTCAACTCCTCCGTTTGAACGGACCTCATCATGAATTCCTTCTTCCAATGGGAAATCATCGGCGAATACCTGCCCCTGTTCGTCGAAGGCACCTGGATGACCCTCAAGGCCGCGATCATCTGCGTCATCGCCGGTACCTGCTGGGGCCTGGTGCTGGGCGTCGGCCGCCTGGCCGAGGCTCGCCATGGTTTCTGGAAATATTTCCTGTGCTACTGCGTGCAGTGGCCGATCCGCTTCTACGTCAGCTTCCTGCGCGGCACGCCGCTGTTCGTGCAGATCCTGCTGATCCACTTTGCGCTCATGCCGATGCTGATCAACCCCAGCGGCGGCTTGATCCTCTCCGGTGACCTGGCCCGCGAGATCCGCTCGCACTACGGCGCCTTCGCCTCGGCGGTGCTGGCCATCACCCTCAACTCTGGGGCGTATGTGTCGGAGATCTTCCGCGCCGGCATCCAGTCCATCGACCGTGGCCAGAGCGAGGCCTCGCGTTCGCTGGGCATGACCTACATGGCCACGCTGCGCAAGGTCGTACTGCCCCAGGCCTTCCGCCGCATGCTGCCGCCGCTGGGCAACAATGCGATTGCCATCGTCAAGGATTCCTCGCTGGCCTCGGCCATCGGCCTGGCCGAACTGGCCTATGCGGCACGCACCGTGTCCGGTGCCTATGCGCGCTACTGGGAGCCTTACCTCACCATCTCGGTGATCTACTGGGTCATCACGCTGGCCCTGTCGGCGCTGGTGCGCCACCTGGAAGCCCGTTACGGCAAGGGGGATGCACGATGAGCACGACGATGATCAAGGTCAATCAACTCCAGAAGCGCTTCGGCCAGGCGCATATCCTGCGCGGTATCGACTGCGAGATCAGGGCCGGCGAAGTGGTCTGCGTGATCGGGCCTTCGGGCTCGGGCAAGAGTACCTTCCTGCGCTGCCTCAATGGTCTGGAGGAGGTCAGCGACGGCGATATCTTCATCGAAGGCATCAAGCTCAACGATCCCAGGGTCGATCTCAATGCATTGCGCGCCCGCCTGGGCATGGTGTTCCAGCGCTTCAACCTGTTCCCGCACATGACGGTGTTGGAAAACCTGATCATGGCACCGATGCAGGTGAAGAGCCTGTCGCGCCGCGAGGCGGTGCTGGTGGCCGAGAAGCTGTTGCAGAAGGTGGGTCTGCTGGACAAGATCGATGCCTTCCCCAACCAGCTCTCGGGTGGCCAGCAACAGCGCGTGGCGATTGCCCGTGCGCTGGCGATGGAACCCAAGGTGATGCTGTTCGACGAGCCGACCTCGGCACTGGACCCGGAACTGGTGGGCGAGGTGCTGAGCGTGATGAAGCAGCTGGCCGAAGAGGGCATGACCATGGTGGTGGTCACGCACGAGATGGGCTTTGCCCGTGAGGTGGCAGACCGCGTCTTCTTCATCGACCAGGGCGTGATCATGGAAGAGGGGCCACCGCAGCAGGTGCTGGGTGACCCCCATCATGAGCGTACGCGGGACTTCCTGCGCAAGGTGTTATAGCCCCTTGCTCTGCCCTGCAGAGATTGTCCGTCGGGCTGGAGTTCTCTCCAGTCCGACGACGCTACCGGCAAGAACGGATCTACTTGACGCCTTCCAGGCCTTTCATCACTTCCACCTGGACCGTCTCCCAGATCGAGCGTTTCAGTTCGATATAGCGGGATGACAGCTGGACGTCGGCCGTACGTGGATGCGGCAGGTCATTGTCGATGTCCTGCACGACGCGCCCCGGCTTGGCACCCATGACCACCATGCGTGTAGACAGCATCAGCGCTTCGTCGATGGAGTGCGTGATGAAAATGATGGTCTTGCCGCTTTTTTCGTAGATCTGCAGCAACTGCTCTTGCAGCACCTGGCGTGTCATGGCGTCCAGCGCCGCAAATGGTTCGTCGAAAAGCATCACATCCGGATCGTTGGCCAGTACCCGTGCAATCGAGACCCGCTGCTTCATGCCTCCGGAAAGCTTGTTGGGAAAGCTGTCCTCGAAGCCCTTGAGTCCGACCATCTCGATGTAATGCTGTGCAACCCTGGCACGCTCGGCCCGCGATACACCTCTCATCTTCAGGCCGAACTCGACGTTTTCGCGAACGGTCTTCCAGGGGAACAGCGCGTACTGCTGGAATACCATGCCGCAGGCCGGGTCGACATCCTTGACCTCTCTTCCGTTGACCCAGACGCTACCGGTGCTGGCACGTTCGAAGCCGGAGACCAGGTTGAGCATGGTGGACTTGCCGCATCCGGAGGCTCCCAACAGCACCAGGAATTCACCCTGGGCCACCTGCAGGTCCACCTGCTGGAGCACCTTCAGGTCTCCGAACGACTTCCCCGTGCCGCGAAATTCGATCATCGGGCCTGCCTTGGGCGGGTTCTTCATTTCTGCCATGACAGCACGCTCCTTTGGATCAGTCGGAAGACGATGTCCGTAATCAATACGGTAAAGCTGATGAGCACCATACCGAGTACCACGGTGTCGGTCTGGAAGAATTCCTTGCCATTCATGATCATGAAGCCCAGCCCCTCCTTGGCCGCCACCAGTTCCGCTGAGATCACGCAGGTCCACGACAGGCCAAGGATCACCTTCATGCCTGACAGGATCTGGGGCATGCAGCCGGGCAGGATGACTTCGCGCATTACCTGCCAGCGATTGGCGCCCAGGTTGCGGGCTGCGCGGATGAGCAGTGGATCGATGCCCTGCGTGGCTTCGATCACGTACAGCAGGGCGGGTGTCACTGCGCCCATGAAGACGATGCTGTACTTCTGCGTCTCCGTGATGCCGAACCACAGCAAGGTGAGCGGAATCCAGCTCATCGATGGCAACGGCCTGAGGAACGACAGGATAGGATCGAAGACAGCGCGTGCGATCTTCGAAGTTCCCAGCATGATCCCTAACGGGATGGAGACCACCACTGCGGCCAGGAAGCCCACCATCACGCGCCGCGCCGAGGCCAGGATGTTGATGATCAATGTGTCCTGCTCCCACATCCGCAGGGCGCGGGCCAGGATCTGCGAGGGCGCCGGCAGGAATACCGCATCCACGATACCGGCCCGGCATATGCCTTCCCACACCAGCAGGAAGGTCACCAGCGAAACCGCCGACAGGGTGATCAGCGCCCCGCCGGTGAACCATTCTTTCTTCATAAGCATGCGCCGGCCTCAGAGGTAGGTGGTGTTGACCCACTGACGCACCTGCGGCATGGAATCGACCTGCTTGAGCTTGACCAGCATCTCGGCCAGCTTTTGCAGACCCACGATGAAGTTGCCCGGGTCACTCATCAATGCCTTCTGGTCGGCCAGGGTGAACCACTCGGTCTGCTTGATGACGCCGAGTTGCTCTTCCATCGACAGCGAGGTCAGTTCAAGCAGGACGCGGGCGGCTTCCTCGGGCTTTTGCGTGAGCATGGCATTGGCCTCGAAGATGGCTTGCATGAAGCCCTTCACGGCTGCCGGATTGTCCTTGCCGAAGCTGCTGCGGGTCAGCAGGACATCGGGGCCGGGCGACATCTTGTAGCTTTTGTAGAGCGAGAAGGCGCTGTCGTCGAACAGCATCCTGGTACCGGGCAGGGCGCGGATGCGGTCGAAGGTCGGGGTCCAGGCTGCGGCGGCATCGATCTGGTTGGCCTTGTAGGCGGTGAGCAGCTCCGTGGCGGGCAGGTTGATGATCGCGACATCCTTGTCGGGATTGATGCCGGCCTGCGAGAGGACATCCAGCAGCAGTACATGGGCGCTGGAGGCATAGGTCACGCCAATTTTCTTGCCCTTGAGGTCGGCCAGCTCCTTGATGCCATCACGCACCAGCAGACCTTCGGCGCGGCCAAAGTTGTTGGGCGTGGCAATCAGCTGGAACTGACGGGCGCCGCTGGCCATGAGCGCCAGCGCCGAGACCACGCCGGTGCCGGCGATGTCGACGTTGCCGGCCATCACCGCAGCCATGCGGGCGGAGGAGGTGGAGAAAGCTTGCCAGCGCAGATCGATGCCATGTTTGGCCATCAGGCCGGTTTTCATGGCGATGTAGGCCGAGTAGTGGCCCAGCCATGCCGAGCCGCCGTAGTTGATCACGGTCGGTGCGGCGGCGCCTGCCGCGAGGGGGAAGCCGGCAGCGCCGGCGGCGGCCAGCGTGATGACCTGCTTCATGACCCTGCGTCGATTCTGGTTCATTGCTTGCTCCTTCAGATTGGATGTGAAATCTCTTGATGGACCACTTCAGACGCGGCTCGAGCAGTCGTCTGACCTGCTTGCGTCGCCGCCATGCCCTGGTCCTTCCCGCTGTGCTGGTCAATAGCAGCGACGGCGGGCCCCCGCAGGTGATGTGGCAGCGTCGATATTACTGATTCGTGACGGCAGTCAGGTCCGCTTAAGAAAAACTAATACAAACTATCTTCAGCACTAATCTAGCTGCGCCGCAGCGGTGCGCCCGCGCCTCGCCGCCGTGCATGGTGGGTACGCGCTGCACAAAAAGCGCTCATGGCCACCGGGCGTGCGCGTCCAGCGTCTGCAGGCTGGATGGCGGCTTCGATCATCTGTCTTACGGGGAGCTAATGGCTGCCTGCTCATCCGTGTAGAGCGACTGGCACATTTGCATCTGTGGTGCGTGACTGTGCCAGTCAGGCCGTTCTTGAGGCGGCCATTGGCGGCCTACTTCCAGGAAAACGCGTCCTTGGGCAAGCCCGGCAAGGATTTGCGGATGGCAGGGGAGATCTTGTCTTGCAGTGCCTGGCGGGTGAGTGCCGAGATTTCCTCGGCCAGGCTGTTCCATTCGCCCTCGCGCGAGAGCAGGAAGAAGTTGCGGCGACCCAGCTGGCTGGGCGGCAGCGGCACCAGCACCACGTCCGGCAGGCAATGACGTGATTGCCACAGGCACAATGGCGTGGTGACCGCATAACCCATGCCCCAGGCGACCAGGTTGAGCATCGGGTCGGTGGCATCGAACTCCAGGCGACGCGGGGCATCGAGCTTGATGTGCCGCAGGTAGCGTTCGATCTGCTGGCCGATGACCGAGCGGCGCGTATAGCGCAGCAGGGGAAGGCTTTGCAGGGCTGCCTGGTAATCGTGACCGGCATCGGCATGCCGCTCGGCCACGCTTCTGGGAATCACCGCCACGAAGCATTCGGAGAACAGCAGGCGTTGTTCGATGCGCAGGTCGTTGACTGTCGATTCGGTGCATACGGCCAGATCGAGCTCACGTCGCTGCAGCTGTTCCGAAAGAATAGGCGTCAGTCCCGACCAAAGTGATATCTGTCGCGCGCCTTTGGCGATGGCCTGGACCAGTATCGGGCCCACGGTGGCGGAGAATGAATCCACGCCGCCCAGGCGGATCTGCGCCACCTCCGAGCGGGAAGCGTCGATCAGGCGCTCATTGACGCGCTGCGCGTGCTCCAGCAGGTCCTGCGCCAGTTCCATGAGCAGGCGGCCGGCCGCCGTCGGGCGGGAAGGGCGAAACTCCCTGTCCAGCAACACCATGCCGCTTTGGGTTTCCAGTGACTTGATCAACTGGCTGATGGCACTTTGCGTCACGCCCAGCTTACGGGCGGCTTCGATCATGGAGCCGCCTTCGCAGACGGCGACGAAAGCCTGGAGGGCGTGCAGGTCGAATGGCATGTCGGGCATGAAGCGGTCCTTTCGGAGAAAACAGGCAGTCGCCGGTTACTGCTCTGGCAGTTGTGCAGGGAGATCATGGAGCGAAAGCGCCACATGGTGCGTGATGATAATGCCCACTTCTTCAAAACATTAGTTTGTCTAATGCTGCCGCGATTGTCGTTTTTTTCGGGTGACACTGCATGCCATTCTGATCGAAGAGGATGCTATGAACCCTGCAATGAATGCTTACGACGCCATCGTGATCGGTGCCGGCGTGATTGGTACTTCCACCGCTTTCCATCTGGCCCGGCTGGGCGCGCGCAAGGTCCTCGTTCTGGATCGCAAGACCGTCGGCGAGGGTACGACATCGCAGTCCTCGGGCATTCTGCGGACCCACTATTCGGTCCAGGAAAATGTCACGCTGGCGCAGTTGTCGTGGGATACGTTCAACAATTTCCCGGCCTATGTCGAGGATGAGGAGGCTTCCTGCGGTCTGGTCAAATGCGGCTACATGATCTGGGCCGCGGATGATGACAAGCTCGCTCCCCTGCGTGCCTCGCTGCAGGGACAGCAGGCGCAGGGCATTGCCTTGCAGTATCTGGATGCCAGGCAGGCTGCCGAGCTGCTGCCCATTGCCCGCTTCGACGACGCAGCGCTGATCAGTTTCGAACCGGAGGCCGGTTTCGCCGACGCCTACCTGGTGGCTACCTCGTTTGCGCGTGCCGCGCGGCGCCGGGGCGTAACGGTAAAGGAGGGCGTGAGCGTAGAACGGCTGCTTATCGAGAACGGCCGTGTGAGCGGTGTGCAGACCAGTGCCGGGCGCTTCCTCAGCGACATCGTCATCAGCACGCAGAACATCTGGACCCCTGAACTGGCTGCATGGACCGGGCTCACACTGCCGGTGCGGCCGGAACGTCATACGGTGCTGGCACTGGAGGGGCCGCAGGCCTACACCTTCCAGATGCCGGTCTTCAAGGATCTGGCATCCCAGGGCATGCTCTACGGACGCAGCTATGGCGGGACCCAGATGCTGGTCTCCGAGGGGGTGGTGGGCGAAACACTGGCGACGCCCGATACGGAACAGGGGGACGTGTCCCTGGACGCCATCGTCGAGATTGGCGAGCAGGTGGCGCAGCGCTTCCCCAGCTACGAAACGGCCGGGCTGGCGACTTCCTGGACCGGCGTCTATGACGTCACCCCGGACTGGAATCCGGTGCTGGGACGGTTGCCGGGCGTGGAAGGTCTGGTCGCCGGATTCGGCTTCTCCGGTCACGGCTTCAAGCTGTCGCCGGCGGTCGGGCAAGTGCTGGCGCAGTGCGCTCTGGGGCTACCCACGGAGGTCTCGCTGGCGCCGTATTCGATCGAGCGATTCTCGACCGGAAAACTGCTGGTGGGGAAATACGGTTCGGGTGCGGTGTCCTGAGGGGGCAGGTCGCCATGCATTTGCTCCTGCTCGACGAAGTGATGCCCGAGCCCTGGCGCAACGGCGGTGGCGTGACGCGCCCGCTGGTCAGTGCGCGTGAGGCGGGCATGGTGTCCGCAGGGCCGGCTATTGCCGACTGGCGCCTGAGTCTGGCCGATATCTCCGCCGATGCCGAATTCTCGGTCTTTGCCGGCATGCAGCGCCATGCCGTCTTGCTGGGCAGCGGGGCGGTCAGTCTGGTCAGCAATGGCGCCGAGCCAGTGTGGGTGCGACCCTTGCAGCCCGTCAGTTTTCCAGGTGAACCGCGTTGGCATGCGCGCCGCAAGCCCGGCAGCCTGGAACTGCGCTTCCTGAATCTGATGGTGCGTCGTTCCGTCTTGCGCGGTGAACTGCAGGTGATCGAATGCCAGCGACAGGTCCATGCGGGGACCGCCTGGGCCTTGCTGCCGCTAGCAGGGCGCTGGCAGCTGTCGGGCGACGTCATCGTTGGTGTTGGGCAGCTGGCCTGGGACGAGGGGAACGGCGGATGCCTGATGCAGCCACTGGAAGCCGATGCCAGCGCGGTACTGGCGCTGGTTCATTCCATCTGATCAGGTCGGATGCCGGATCGTCCATGCTCCGCGCATCGCCTGGTTACATTTCTTATGAGGCAGATACGAAGCCATGAAAATACTAGTCGCAGTCAAACGGGTGGTCGATTTCAATGTCAAGGTAAGGGTCAAGTCGGACGGCTCGGGAGTCGATATCGGTGCCGTCAAGATGAGTATGAATCCCTTCGATGAAATCGCGGTGGAAGCTGCCGTGCGCCTGAAGGAAGCTGGAGTGGCCACGGAGGTGGTGGCCGTTTCCTGTGGCCCGGCTGCCTGTCAGGAGACCTTGCGTACGGCCATGGCCATCGGTGCCGATCGCGGCATTCTGGTGGAGTGCGCGCAAGAGCTGCAGCCCTTGGCCGTAGCCAAGCTGTTGCAGGCAGTGTTCATGCGGGAACAGCCGCGCCTGGTGGTGGTCGGCAAGCAGGCCATCGATGATGACAGCAATCAGACGGGCCAGATGCTGGCAGCGTTGGCGGGCATGCCGCAGGCTACCTTCGCCTCCCAGCTGCAAGTGGCCGGAGATGAAGTCATTGCCACACGCGAAGTGGATGGCGGCCAGGAGACCATCGCCCTGAAGCTGCCCGCGGTAATCACGACCGACTTGCGGTTGAATGAGCCGCGCTACGTCACCCTGCCCAACATCATGAAGGCCAAGAAGAAGCCGCTGGAGGTGCTCACTCCCCAGGCGCTGGAGATCGACGTTGCGGTCGGGCTGACTACCCTGAAGGTGGCAGAACCGCCTGCTCGCAGCGCTGGGGTCAGGCTGGCGGATGTCGCCGCTCTGGTCGCCAAGCTGAAAAATGAAGCCAACGTCATCTGAGGAATATCCATGTCAGTGCTGATCATTGCCGAACACGATAACCAATCACTCAAGAACGCCACCCTGCATGCAGTGACAGCGGCCGGGGAATGCGCTCGCAACATTACCTTGCTGGTCTGCGGCTGGCAGTGCGGACCTGTGGCCCAGGCGGCCGCGAAGGTGGCCGGTGTGGCGCGGGTGCTGGTAGCAGACGCGCCCTGTTTCGCCGATGGCCTGGCAGAGAACGTGGCGGCGCAGGTGGTCACGTTGGCCGGGGCATTTTCCCACGTCATGGCGACGGCGACAGCGACCGGCAAGAATGTCCTGCCACGGGTGGCGGCATTGCTGGACGTGGCGCAGGTATCGGAAATCACCAGGGTGGTGGATGCGCACACCTTCGAGCGGCCGATCTACGCGGGCAACGTGATTGCCACCGTCAGGTCTTCCGATCCCATCAAGGTAATTTCGGTGCGTGCTACTGCCTTCGAGGCAGCGCCCCTCGAAGGAGGACAGGCCCTCATCGAGACAATCGCCGCCGTGGAAGATACAGGTCTTTCGCGGCTGATCTCGCGACAGACCATTGCGTCAGACCGGCCGGAGCTGGCGTCGGCAAGGATCGTGGTATCCGGAGGACGTGGTCTCGGTTCCGGCGCGCACTACGCGGCGCTGCTCGAGCCGCTGGCCGACAAGCTCAACGCGGCGCTGGGTGCGTCGCGTGCGGCAGTGGATGCCGGCTATGTGCCCAACGATTACCAGATCGGCCAGACTGGCAAGGTGGTGGCGCCGGAGCTGTACATCGCCGTCGGGATCTCGGGCGCGATTCAGCATCTGGCGGGGATGAAGGATTCGAAGGTCATTGTGGCGATCAACAAGGATGCCGACGCACCGATCTTCTCGGTTGCCGATTATGGCCTGGTGGGAGATCTCTTCGAGGTATTGCCTGAACTGGTTGCGCAACTGGGATAAGGCGATGACGATGCAGAACGTGCTCGCACAATACGGCCCTCGCGAATCCATGGAATACGACGTGGTCATCGTCGGCGGCGGTCCAGCCGGGCTGTCGGCAGCAATCCGCCTCAAGCAACTGGCTACCCAGCAACATCGCGAGGTCTCGGTCTGCGTGCTGGAAAAAGGCAGCGAAGTCGGCGCCCATATCCTCTCAGGCGCTGTGATGGACCCGCGTGCGCTGAGCGAGCTGATCCCTGACTGGAAGGAGCAAGGCGCGCCACTGAACACGCCGGTGACCGAAGACCGCTTCCTCTTCCTCTCGGCCGACAAGGCCTACAAGACGCCGAACTGGTTGCTCCCCACCTGCTTCCAGAACCATGGCAACTACGTGATTTCGCTCTCCAACGTCACGCGCTGGCTGGGCCAGCAGGCCGAAGCGCTGGGCGTGGAAATCTTCCCGGGCTTCCCCGCTGCCGAAGTGCTCTACCACGAGGATGGCTCGGTCAAGGGCGTAGCTACTGGCAACATGGGCATCAACAAGGAGGGCGAACCCGGTCCCGAATTCCAGCTGGGCATGGAACTGCACGCCAAATACACCTTCTTCGCCGAAGGTGCGCGCGGCCACCTGGGCAAGCAGTTGATCGCGAAATACAAGCTGGATGCCGGCCGCGATCCGCAGACCTATG
>NZ_PKOI01000024.1:0-67082 GCF_002870055.1 Herbaspirillum sp. BH-1
GTCCTGGCCGTTCTCGCCAGCAAGCAAGCCACCTGCACCGCCACCGATAGGATAAATGGCGATACCGCCATCCCCTCCATAACCGCCTCCGGCACCGCCGCCGCCGCCACCACCACCGATTGTCGGATCTGAGCCGGTATGGGCGGGCGATGCGGATAAACCGTAGGAGGCTCCCGGGGAGTAGACCGCGCCAACACCATTCCCGCCATCGCCACCTCGGCCCTGACTTTCCGACCAGGCCACTGAGGGGGCAGCGCTGAAAGTCGCACCGCAAACTGCGATCATGCTGGCGACCGCCATGGGATGGCGGTGCAATCGCTGAGACACGTGGATTTGTTGGTTGTTGACGACCTTGATGCGTTTCGATGTCATGGCGCCTGTCAATGCCTAGTTACAATATTTACGAAATTTACAATATTGTACAGAAACATGATATGGCACTTCATGCAATAGCCGTTGCATTGAAATGACCGGGTGCCCCAAGCTTGACGCAAGCTCATCAAGATCGGGGTGATTGCGGCGGCTGACGGACTAAAGAAAATCTTGGCTAGCTGGATTGCGGTATAACGACAATCGCAGCCTGGGCCAATGAAGATAGAGAAAATACGGCGAAGAATAATAAGCTCTTCATTTTTCAATTGATCCTTCTTTTGCGAGTAAGGCTTCTTTTGGCCGGTTGCGGACATATAGGTTATTCGATGGCACGATTGAAAATAGGCGACGAAGGGCTATTGTTGGCAAGTTCCCTGGCTGCGGAAAGAATATCGGGCCCGAGGGATTCCATGCGGCGCATATCCAGGCGCATCAGCGGGCCGGCGATGCTAATCACGCCTACGGCCGGGTAGCCGGGGCGCACGATAGGCGCTGCCATCGCGGTCATGCCGGGCGCGAAGACTTCATTGATCATGGCGTATCCCCTGCGCCTGCCGGCATGCAGGAATTCCAACAAGGCCTGCACCGTGGTGGGTGCGTTCGGGCCGTAGTCCTTCGGTTTCCCGAAACCTTGCCGCGATACCAGTTCGAGCGCGCGTTCATCGCTCATGGTCAGCATCCAGGCATGACCGGTGGCCGTGCAGGACAATACTGTGTCCATGCCCATGTCCGGGTCATAACGCAAGCCTTTGCGGGCGCCTTGCGACTTGGCGACCCAGGTGAGGCGATCGCCATCCACAATCGCCAGCCGTACCAGCTCTCCCGATAATTCCGCCAGCCGGTCCAGCGTCGCCTGTGCGATGTCGACGATGCCGGAAGTCGCCAGGTAGCTTAATCCCAATCCCACCAACTTGGTCGTCAGCACGTAGTCGCCGTGCTCTCTTACCTGGCGGACGTAGCCGCAGCGGACCAGGTCGTTGAGCAGGCGGTGACAGGCGCTGCGCGGGATTTCCAATTCATCCGCAAGCAGGGAGAGAGGCGTTGCCTCGGCCTGCGCGGCCAAGTATTCCAGGATCCCGAGTGTGCGCTCCAGTACCCCATTCATGACTGTCTCCTACCGATATTTTGCTTTGTGAAATCAAATTCCAGTCCGGAATAAGGTTCCAAACTGCGCTGATATTATCGCCACAGAACACCAAAGTAAATCTGCATCTAGATGCTAGAAATCCAGTCTGGTAAAGGCATACAGGAAGAAGTGGCGATACATGCCGGCTGCGCGGCTTGAAAAAATAAGTGTTCTATTAATAAGAAAGTGTTCGATAAACGAACGTATGGTGAATTTCAACAATAGGAGGCAAGAATGAGTGAGAGCAGTTATCGGGGATCCCAGGAGGGGATGGGAACACGCGCAGTGACGGCCGCCACGATCGGCACCGCATTGGAGTGGTTCGATTTCACACTGTATGGCGCAGTCTCGGCGACCGTGCTGCCCAAATTGTTTTTCCCGTCGATGGACCCGACCAACGCCTTGCTGGCGTCGCTCGGTACCTTCGGCGTGGGCTTGGCGGCGCGGCCGCTGGGCGCGATCATTTGCGGCCACCTGGGCGACAAGATCGGTCGCCGCAATCTGATGCTGGGTACGGTGACCATAATGGGCCTGGCTTCGGTGCTGATGGGCCTGCTGCCGACCTATGGGCAGATTGGTGTCTGGGCGCCGATCCTGCTGGTGCTGTTGCGCATCATCCAGGGCTTCGCGCTTGGCGGCGAATCCACCGGCGCGCAGCTGATGGCGCTGGAACACGCCGCGCCGGATCGCCGCGGCAAATATTCCGGGCTGCTGGGGCTTTGTTCTCCACTCAGTCAGATCATGGCCAACGGGGTGTTGCTATTGATTTCATCGCTGCTCTCTTCAGACGACTTCGAGAGTTACGGTTGGCGCATTCCTTTCGTACTCAGCTTCATCCTGGTGGTCGTGGGCTTGTACATCCGCTTGAAGGTGGATGAGACGCCGGCCTTCCTAGAACTCAAGAAGACGGCCGTGGCGCGCGCCGGCAATCCGCTGAGCGATGCGGTCCGCTTGCACGGCAAGACGGTGCTCCGTTGGATGTTCTTCTTCTGCGGACCGGCGGCACTGTTCTATCTGATCGTCGTGTTCTCGCTGAGCTACATCACCAAGACGCTGGAAGTGCCTAAGCAAACCGGCTTCCTGCTGCTGATGGGAGCCAACGTCTGCGCCATTGTTGGCGCGCTGGCCGGAGGTTTGCTGAGCGATCGCATCGGCCGCAAGAAGGCACTGGCAGTGGGATCCATCGCAACGCTGGCGATCCTGTTTGTCTATTTCCCGATCCTGGAAACAAAGAGCTTCTTCCCGATGCTGGTGATCATGGGGCTGTTCCTCGGGTTCACGCAATTCCAGAGCGGGATCCAGCCGGTGGCGTTCGCCGAGGCATTCCCTACCAATGTGCGCTATTCGGGATCGGCCTTGGCCTATACCGGCGCCAACCTGCTGACCGGTGGACCGATGCCGGTGGTGGCGGTGTGGTTGCTGAGCGCGTTCCACGGTTCGCCATGGGCGGTGGTCGGCGTGTGCGTGGCGCTGAACTTGCTGTCGCTGACCATGATCCTGACCGCACCAGAGACCGCCGGTATCGACATGAATCGGGCCGACACAGAGTTGGGCGAAGTTTCCACCGGCAGAAGCCAGGCACATGCGGGAGCCCATTCCCGTTCGACCCTGTAAGAATCATCATCAACCAATCGCAAATCTCATGTTCAAGCTGATCTATGTTTTGAATGGTCCCAATCTGAATATGCTCGGTAAAAGAGAGCCGGATATCTACGGGACGACCACGCTGGAAGAGATCCGCGCCCGCACGCTGGCCGAAGCCGGCGCTCTGGGTCTGGAGTGCGAATTCCGGCAGACCAATCATGAAGGCGTGATGGTGGAGTGGCTGCAGGAGGCGTTCGAGAGGAACGCCGGCGTGATCATCAATCCGGCCGGCTTTTCGTTCGCTTCCATTCCTGTACTCGACGCGGTCAAGCTGATTGCCATGCCCGTGATCGAGCTGCACATCAGTAATATCCATCAGCGCGACGAAGCGCACCGGCATTCGCTGATTTCGTTGGCAGCGAATGCCGTGATTTGCGGCCTGGGCGCGGGGGGATATCCGATCGCGGTAAGGGCGATCGCGGCGGCAATGAAATCTGAGGTTTAGCAGGCCGGGATCCCGACCTGGGTTGAACGGGCTACGCGGAATTTTGAACTGACCCGTAAATTTGGACGGCGTAAAAGCTAGCCAGCGAAGGCCTGAGTTCGGTATTGCACCGGGCTCAGGCCTTTCAGTTTGAGCCGGATAAGGCATCAATGGCGCATTTCATACGCTTCCTTGGCTTCCTGGCGCTGCCTGTCTAGGTAGTCGCCAACGTCACGTACATCAGCCACGCGGTTCCTGCCCTCCTTACGCGTTGGGATAGGAAATGTTCCTGCTGAGATTTTATTGTGAGCAGTGCCGACCTCCAAGCTGATTTCCTCGCAGACTTCGGCCAGTGTCATCGTCATACGCTCGTATTTCATTACTAAGAACATTTGTGCCTTCATGTCACACCTTCGTTGCGCAGACTGCCCCTCAGCTTTTGAAACAATCTTTTGAGACGTGAAATGGAGATTCGATAGGTTCTCCAGCAGAGGCAATCGTTTAGAGCATTGTATTCACGATGCATTTCGTCACTAGCGTGATCGATGTCGCAAAGAAACTGTCCAACAAAATAAGATTGTTGTTTAGAGCTTGTATAGATCGTCGCCTTCATAATGCCGGATGTAGATTGTGTTTTTTGGTTTCTGCATTTTTGTCTAGGGCATGGTTTTGCTTCGGAGCTCAGGGTGTAACTGGTTGGCCAGTATCTGTAGAAGCTACCGACAGAGGCTCTGATTTCAACTTTTCGCTGTAGTCGCTCAGGCACAGACGTCTGGCTTGTTGGTTCGGCATATTGCGGCGCAGGCTTCCTGCATCATCGCAAGTAAGAATGTCCGCCAGCGGCACTCCTCGGAATTGCCCCGCCAGCTCCTTATCCAGCTCCACCCACGCGAATTTCTGGCCGTTCCCCAAGTGCTGACGGATAACCGACACATAGCCTGCCAGCACGCCGTCATCCGGTGTATTGAACGTAATGTGGTCCAGACCCCGCGGTGGCAGCATGACGAAATCACGCTGTTTCGGCTGTTTGGCGAAATACTTGGCGGCGTAGCCTTCGGCACGGTAAGACACGGCGGGATTGGTGGTTGTGGTTGCGTTCACTTCTGGTTCTCCTGAATGGCCGTTACAGAACACACACCAAAGCGATCGACGGCGGCGGCGATCACGTCGCAGCTATGGGCTGCGATGGCGGTGTAGGAATGGCGTGCGCTTGCAGTGCGCACGACGACGCGAAACGCGGTCATGGGGCGTTCCCTTTCGTTGGGTTGGGATCAATCGGAAGTTCGGTCACATCGAGCCGGCCGGCACGCCAGTCGGCCACCTGGCGTGGCGTGCCGTGACGCGGTGACTTGTCGGGTAGCGGCACCATGCGCGGCCAGGGGCATGCCTTAATGGCATCCCAGGCATCCATTGCGCGGCGCTGCTCATCTGCGGTTATGGCCGGCGCTGGCCATGTCGGCATGTCATCCACCACCGGCCGGGGCCAGGGACATGCGCCTAGAGCCAGCCAGGCATGCTCGATCTGCGCGGCCTGGTCTGGCTTGAACATGACCGGCGCTGGTGATGTCTTCGGCTCGAAGGACACATCCGCCGCAAAGTCAGGCCCAGCGGGCCGCGTACAGTTATTTACACGAGTCCAAGGGAACCACGAACCCGCCGTAGCGCGGGCGTCGTGCCCTTGAACTGGCGTCCATGTGTGACGAACGGATTTAAAGACCACTCCGACCATCTGACGGCATTGCACGCCATAGGGCATGACACGCTCGCACTCTTCATAGCGGCCGGTGACAGTCTTGGTTTCTTTGGCGAGGGTGACCATCAGATCGTCGCGCTTCACCAGCGCGCCACCTTGCGCACGCAGGTAGCTCGCCCAGCATGCACGCTTCTCGCCCTCGACCTTTTGCACGGCATCCCAGGCAGCGGCCATGGCCGGCGGGGCCTGTTTGAGCATGTCTGCCGGCACGCGGCGCAGCTCCCGCCAGACGCTCACAGGCGCGCCGCCCCATTGCTGGAACTGTCGAATACCCCAGCGAGCGGCCCAGGCTTCCACGCGGGCCGAGGGGGTTAGCTCCCGATCCCCGGCCATATCGGTGGTGATGAGATAACCCTCTTTGGTCTTGTGGTCGGCGACGCCATCGATGTTCTTGGCCACGTACTTAGCGATATAGCCGGCAGCACTGCCTTTTGCCCAATCAATGCGTTTCACGTCCAAGCGGCGCTTGAACGCCCCCGGTTCGCCGCGATCCACGCGCCAGGCGTATCGCTTCATGACGCGGATAGCGCGGCTGGCCACGTCCTTGACGTGGGGCGTGGTGTAGTCCGGCAGCGCGCGCACGAACACCAGCATGTGCCAGTGAGGGCAGCCGTCGTGATGCGGTTCAGCAATCCGGAAGCCGTACAAACCGATACCGCGACGGGCCAGCGCCGAGCGTGCGAGCGCAGTCATCTTGCCGAGATACTTATTGGCTGTGCGCGGGTCCGAACCGTCATACTTCGGATTCGGCTTGCCCGTATGCAGCGTGGCATGGAAGCGCGATGGGCATGACCAAGTGAGGAAAAGCCCTTGGTCATTGCACTCCTTCGCGATGGTCTCGAAACCGTTGATGCGCAGCATGAGTTCGCCGCGACGAATGGTCTTATTGGCAGTCGTCTTCTCGGCCAGCTCAGCAATGCTGAATTCCTGTCCAGCCTCATTGCGCACAATCGTCGCCTCCAGAGCGGCGGCATTTCTCCGGTTCTGTGCCAGGCGAGAGAGTACGGCGTCATTGCTGGCATAGGGCTCGCCGTGATAGTGCACATAGCCCAAGCGAATATTGCCGCCCTCAAAGGCCCGACCGACTACCTTGCGCAATTGCCTGCGCCACCAGCGCGGGTCAACCACACGCGCAATGATGGCGGGCAGGTCGTCATCATCCACTTCAGGCATATCAATGCCGTAGTCGCTGCACTCTTGTTCGATGAGGTCGCGGGCGTGGGTGTCAGAAATCGCTTTCCACAAGACCTTCTTGACGTTCTCGGCGGCTTTCTCGGCCGTGGCGCAGATATCGGCATCATCCTGCGACAGATCCACGCCGGCCGGCACGTACTGCTCAGCGAACTCACGGACGAACTGAACGGCGACCGGTTCAAAGATCTTGTTCCAGTGCCATACCGACATCAGTTCCAAGGCCTGGCTCACGACACGCCCGCGCCATTTCAGCGGAATACGTGCCAGCTCTCCGGCAAACTGCTGCGACTCGACGAAAGCCCGATGCCGACGCCGGGTCTTCGCATCGACAGTTCTAGACTGCATTGAGGGCTCTTTCATACGTCGTAATGGCACGCAGCACCGCATGGCGCATCGCCAGGCGTTCAGCTTCTGAGAAGGAGTGGATAGGGCATTCCCAGCGATCCGCCGAGAGTCCTGCCAGGGCCAGGATGTGCCGGCGCACGGGCTTGGGCATCGCCGCCCAGGAATAAGCAATCCCGGTTTGGAGATTGGGGCGCCTGCGATTGCGCAAGAGTGAGATGGATTTCTCTAGCTCAGCCTTAGCGGCTTCATTGCCCGGAGGCGTGGGCACCCATGCCGCGCGCTCGCGCAGCAGGTCCGATGCCGGACGGAATGACGCATGGTCCTTGATTCGTGCACCGCGCATCATTACCCTCGCACCAGCCCGAGCGCCGTCAGAAGAGACGGCGCAAGCAGCAACAGAACAGCGATGCCATGAGCGATCACAGTACGCATCACCATGCCCCCATCAGGCCGCCAAGACGCTGCAAGCGCTGGACGAGGCGGGCGGAAATAACGTTCTTGCCTTGCCAGATCACATTCCACTGCAGTTCGTCTTGCAGTACCGACTTGCGCAGGAGCATGCGCTGGGCGCACTGAAATTCTTTGATGTCGTCACCCATACGAAGCCGCAGCGAGGCGAGGGCAAGCGTTGTCTGTTGCTGATCGAGAGCCATGTCAGGTTTCTTTAGGGTGAGCGAATCCCGCGTGCGCCAAACGGCGCACGACAGGTCTTAGTCAATTTGGGGTTCAGCGACCGGCTAAGCGGTCACCAGCAAGTCAGGCTGTACTTGTTCCTTGGGGGGCAAGGTACGCACGGGGCGAGATGGGAAGGCTCACCTCGGGATTAGGCATGGCCGACAGGGAAACGGTACGAGAAATCTCTAGCGTGGCAACGAAGGTATGGCCACAATCGACGTTCTGGCATCGATAAGTGATTTCCTTCATCAGCGTAGACATGGTCCGGCTTTTGGCTGCACGTACAGGGCTTTGGCAATGAGGGCACGGCAGGCTGATTACACGCATGTTGTTTTCTTTCCCTTGATGGCATAGAGTGCACGCCCCTTGCCAGTAACACGTTTGATACCTTCTCGAACAGATTGGGCTAAAGCGAACTCAGCGGCCTGTTCAATCGTGTCGAAGCCTTCTCGCATCCTGATCACTTCCAGGGCTTCGACTAACGCAGGATGGGTGAACGACAATTCGATATCAGGCATTGCGAGGCACTGAAAAGTGGCTCGTGAGCGCCTTGGCTTGCACGTTCTGCTCGGATAAGATCGGCATCGAATAGGATTGCGCCAGGGCGATGGCCTGATGCATCAGCAGATCATGGGCCAAGGTGGCCAGGTTTTCGCCTTGGTACTGCGCCAGGGCTTTCATGATGTCGTAGTTGTCGTCGTTGACGCGCACAACGATGCGGCGGTGACGGATTTTACGGGGATCGTCGTACATGGCGGTCTCCGATGCTCAAGCCCGTCCGGCCTTGACGTCTTTGTCGTAGGCGGCCATGCCGCGCAAGATCAGCAGGCGTACAAAGGACGAGCGCGTGCGCAGATCCTGGCGTGCCAGCTCAGCCAGTCTTTGCTCTTCATCAGCTTCAAGGCGGAAGGTAACGGCCACCGAAGTATCGGTATGGGGGCGGGATACGTGCTTGGAGAGAGTAGGCATATGGGATAATTGGTTGTACACGTCACTTAGCAATGACGGCACTTTATCACTCAAATGAGTGATTCGCAAACATTTTTAATTCAAATGAGTGACTTTTCTGACCGTCTAAAAGAAGAGCGAAAACGCCTAGGGCTCAACCAAGAGGAATTTGCCGCGCTTGGTGGGGTTAAAAAGGGCGCGCAATTTAATTATGAAAACGGGAGCCGCGCACCAGATACCGACTATCTTTTCTCTATCGCATTGGCGGGAGTGGATCTGGTGTATTTGATGACTGGTGAACCATCGGTCAGCACGATGTCAGACGATGAAAACGAGTTGTTGGCTGGCTATCGAAAGTTGGATCTTCGTGCGAAGGCCCGTGTTCTTGGTGTAGTCGAGGGAGCGAGCGATGCCGATACACCTCCGTCCAGTCCAAAAAATCGATCAAACATAACCATTCACGGTGGCGTCGGACAACAAATTCACGGGGAGACCTTTAAAAAGGTCGTGGGCCCGCAGATGGTCAAAGCCCCATCTAAGAAAAAGTCATGAAATGGAGCAGTGCCTCTTCGATGTGATAGATGGCTGCGTTGAGGGTTATTTTTACGAAGTAGGGTGGTAATGGTAGGGAAAATTAATATTCGGGGAAGCGTTTCTCAGCTCATCAATGGGAATGTGCACAGTATCAGCGGCCCAACGACCATTGGTACTCGGAATTCGAGTGAAGTATTAGACGGTGAAGGCTCCCAAAGGATCACTGAATTCCAGCGGAAAAGAATCAAGGTATTGGTGAAAGAATTGTCTGCCATTTCCGGTGAAAAGGAAGTCGAAATTTATAAGGTCTTTATGAAAGACTTTGGAATTCGATATTTCCGCGAGCTCCCGATTGAGCATTATTCGACCGTGAAAGAAACGCTAGAGGAATGGATTTCGGCTCGTGCTGCCAAAGCAGGTCCGGTTGCGGTACCAGAGGTGGTGAAAGCACACAGTGAAAGAGTGCAACATCAACTTGGATGTCCGGCTTGCATTGAAAAGGACGCATCTTTCGCCCGTGCTCTAAGGGCTATATTTGCACTGGCGGCCTTGGCATTTTTGCTCTCGCTATTATGCGGATGGCTGCTCTATAAGATGCCTGTTTCTTGAGTTGCGTCCAAGTTGACTCCTATTTGAAGTAAATGAATTCCTCAATCATCCTGGTCCAGCCTAGGGGGCGGGTAATCCAGGAGAGGGCCAGTTCTGCGAGGAAACCAACACATCGGATAGTTTTGACTTAAGAGACCGCCGAAAAGCCATACGTCAATCTGCTCATACAACTATGCAGAACAAACTCATAGCGATGTTTTTTCTATGTTAGGTACCGAACAGTTCGGTACAAGCCAAATCGTTACCTTAATCTACTGAACATCTGTTCAATCAATTCCCTTCTAGTCAAAGTCGGCAAGAGCTTGTCCGGAAGTCTCGAATCCAGTCCCGTCTGTCTTCATCTGTTCGACAAGGAGTTCATATGCTCACTTACGAAACTGCTGGTAGCGATGGTAGCTTCTGCTACCGATTGGAGTACTCGCAGTGTGATGCTGGCTGGTTTCTCGAGTCCATGCTGGTGAAACGAGGCGGTGAATCGATACTGTTGAAGCGCGGGCCAAAGACTGTTTATCGTACAGAGGCGCTAGCCATTGCCTACGGAATCAATAGTTGCGAGGCCATTGTTAGCAGTTTCACGCTTGGAGCTTTGAGTTGGAGCGAATACAGGAATTCTCACGGGCAGTTACCTTGATTGGGCCGCTCATTCCTTGCCATCCAGGTTTCTTTTCCCCATGTTTTTACGAATTATTCCGGCCGGTTGCCAGATGAGAATCACCCAAGAATCAATTCGATTTTCTCCTTTCGAAAACGAAAAGTTGCGTCCAAAGGCATCATCCAGCTCCGCATTTCTTGCAGCGTTGAGTAGAGCTTTTCTTTGGACACCTATGTGCTCGCTTGCGGCATGGCTATCGGTAGAATAGGCGGGCCATTGGGCTATCCATAGAATGCCACGTTCAAAAGAAGGGGCCCTCTGTCGTCGCCCCTTTAACCTCATCTACGATTTCTTGCCATCCGTTTTGTGAGATGTCGAGTGCCCTTGCTTCTTCGTCATGGTCGAATATTGGCCGCCTGCGACCGGGTCGCCGTCGTTATCGCGGCTGGACTTGACGGTCTTGCCGCTACTCTCTCCCGCGACCGCCAATTTTTGGTAAGTGCTAGTGTCTTTGCTGCGTTGATTTTTGCTAGACATGTCATTTCTCCTTGAGTGTCGGTTGGCAATTCGTCTGCGCTTCCAATATCGCTACGCCGACGATGAGACATGCTGTTCCTATTAAAATTCAGCGGATGTAGGTGCAAGGCTTATGTCGCTGTAGTCATACTGGCTATGCGCAAATTCATTGACGCCATTGGTTCGTAAGGGATATGGAACTGCATCCTCTATGGTTGTCAGCGCACATACCAAAAGCTTTTTATGGATTATCGTGAATGTTAAATCGCGGCGGGATAACGACCGCAGAAACGCTCGTCGCTCTTCATAGGAGTTCGCTGTCTTTATGCCCCCTGGTCACCGCGGCACTTTTGTCGTCTATCGATAAAGCGTGGTAGCCCGTACGTTAGCTCGCATATATGAGCTCAAAGAATGAAAAAGATGCTCGTGGAAAAAATATAAAAATTCTTTCTTAATGTTCGGTGGCGAACAGATTAAGAATGTCCGAGCAGGCGATGCTTCGTCTTGCAGTAAGCGTGAATGGCGTATGGCTTGCAACGGCGTCAGCACTGTTCATTCAAATAAGCGCGTCGTTCCTGGATATTCCCAAGGCTCCAAGAAGAATCAAATCGTAGCAGTTCGCTTTCCACTATTTTTGCCACATTCAACCTAGAGGTCACTCAATGAAAAATGTCATTTCAGGGGTATTCCTATCCGCTTCCTTGATGCTGTCCAGCGCCGCTGTCCATGCATCGACCGACATCAACAACACTTCCACGATCACGTTCAACGGGCCCAGCTCGTCGATTGGTGCCTCATATGGAGACGGCACCAGCGGCAAGACTTTCACCGAGAATTTCACTTTCGCACAGGGTACCGTCTTCAACGTTTCGTCCGCGGTGATCTCGATCGCACTGGACTCCATGTCGGGGCTCAACATCAGCAGCTTCACTCTGAGCGGAAACGGCGTGACCGCGACTGGGCATCTGACTTCCAGCACAGGCTTGCAGACGTGGACCTTGCATGCCTCCAATCTTACCTCCGGGCTGTACACCCTATCAGCAATCGGCAAGGTCACGGGTACTAGTGGCGGAAGCTTCGGAGGCAACATCAGCGTGGCCGCGGTTCCGGAGAATTCCACTGTGGCAATGATGCTGGCTGGGCTTGGCATGGTCGGCTTCGCTGCCTTGCGCCATCGTCGCAAATCGAAGATGCATGGGGCAAATTCGACCGGCCTCGTGCCGGTATAAAAGGCAAAGCGGAACAACTTTGAAACTGCCCATGCGGGCAGTTTTTTTATGCTGAACGCTTCCATGTGTCCGGTATCGAACATATGTGAATCCCAAGTCTATCGTTATTTTCCGATCGGCACTCAATCTCCCTTGCCCCAATTGGATTGCAGCATGTCTAATTCAAATCTTCCATTAAAGAATCATCTTCTGGCCGCGTTGGCACCGGACGTGCAGCATCGCCTGCTTCCCCAGCTGGAATGGATTTCTCTTCCCTTGGGGATGGTGCTCTACGAATCGGGCGATACGTTGCAGCATGTCTATTTTCCGACCGACTCCATCGTGTCCCTGCTGTATGTCATGGAAGACGGTGCGTCGGCAGAAATTTCCGTAGTTGGCAACGACGGTTTTATTGGCATCGCCATTTTGATGGGAGGAGAAAGTACTCCCAGCAGAGCGATCGTGCAGAGTGGCGGTACCGCTTATCGTCTTTCTGCCAGCCGCTTCAAGGAAGAATTCCATCGCGATACTGGTACGCTTCATCTGATGTTGCGTTACAGCCAGGCGCTGCTGACGCAGATGGCGCAGACCGCCGTCTGCAATCGCCACCATTCCATCGACCAGCAGTTGTGCCGGTGGTTATTGTTATCTTTGGACCGACTGTCGGGCAACCAGGTGACCATGACGCAAGAGCTTATCGCCAACATGCTTGGAGTGCGGCGCGAGGGCGTCACCGAGGCTGCTGGCAAGCTGCAACGGCAGGGTGTAATCGAGTACAGCAGGGGGCGGCTGACAGTGCTGAACAGACCCAGACTGGAAGAGCTGTGCTGCGAATGCTACGCGGTAGTCAGAAAGGAAACCCAACGCTTGTTACCGCCTACTCGCTTCGAAAGTTGATGAGGCTAACACTTCGATCTAGCGCCTGCGCGCGTAGCTTGTCGAATGGCTGGAACTCGGCAGCTTGGTCAAGCAGCTTTGGTTACGTAGCGCACCGACCGTACGCGAGGTCATGGGTACGATCGGATTTAAGAGGAATATCAAATTTGTCGGCGCGCCCATGGCCGGTAGATGGCGCTTATCTTGAGCACGGAGGCGATTGCAGGAGTTCAGGCATGCACACCAGCCGCATCAAGTTCTTCAAGGGATTTCAGATCGAGGTCACGGTAACTCGTTACGCAGAGGATTGTTGCGTATTTACCAATATACGGCGATTTGCCAGGATTTCAGCGACTGGGGGCGATGTCATTTTTGCGCAATGGGTTGACCTGCGGGCACGCTCCTCCGCAATGGCCTTTCAGTACGCGTTCGTACGCGCACACTCCGAAATAGAGAAGCGCGGAGTGCACGGCGAGCTTACAGGCACTTAGACGTCAGATGACCTCCCCAAAGTCGAGAAGTATCGTCGATCTAGGTTCCGCTAAGTTGGGTAACGAACAGAGAACCGACCGTTAAGGCAATAGAATAGGGGGTAATGGATAGTACTTCCTTGAAGCCGGCCGGCTCTGGATCGGGAGGCAGTATGAATACAAGCGCACTAATCGGTGGCGGTATCAGCAGCAATTTCGACGGCAACTTGATGGAGTAACTTGAACTACGTAACGTCAAGATTTCAGCCATGTAGGAGAACGATCTGGCGGTTGCAATCGGCGACCAGCACGGTGATCTTTATGGATTCATCGGAGCGGATTCGCAGTCGGATCTGGCCATCTTGCTCAAATCCTGTCACCGCTTTAGCGCTGACACGCGTTTATGCCTGGGCGGAAAGTTCCAGATAGTCTTGTCACCGTCGGTTAGCACGGCAGTGCACGGCGGACGCAGCGTAAGCTTGCTATAGCGTCTTTGTATAGAGCTTAGTTTCGTCGATGTAGCAAGAACACGCCTGCTTTTCAAGGTGCTTTCGGTTGAGAATGGTCACGTGGCCGCGGCTGTATTCGATAATACCGTTGCTCCGCAATTGGGTGGCCGCGGCAGTGATACCAACACGTCGCACTCCCAACAACGATGCCAGTGTTTCCTGGGTGATTGAAAATTCTTGGGCATTGGAGCGATCCTGGCTCATTAGTAGCCACTTTGCGAGGCGCTCGGAGAGGGTATGGAATTTGATGCAGCGGCATGTGCTATAGAGTTGCTCGATGACGATGTTGATGTATCGATTCAACACCAGTTGTAGTCCCTTATTTTGGTTCAATTCAGTGCGGAAAGCTGCGGTGGAAATACTCCATGCTCGGCCCGGATAGAGTACCGAGGCGTGGAACTCGGTGGACTTCAAGCCCAGCGCGAAGGGAATCCCGTACATGCCTTCCCGACCGACCATGCTGACTTCGAAGTTCGGGGTTGCATCGCCCAGCGAAAGAATGGAGATCAAGCCATTGATTGGAAAATAAATCAAACTGGCACGGGGCGTCGACAGGATTCGACCAGCCTGCAGGTCGATCAAAGTGCATTGCTTTAACAGGTGTGACCGGTCGGTTTGGGATAGTGACGCGATAATATGGTTCTGGTCATTTTCCAATTCATCTCTCAGGTAATAGGGCCAAAAAAGTAGGCACGGCGAATGCCGTGATGCCGTTTCAATGAATGGAGTATGACCCTTTTGTATATTTGTCACCGTCCGTTAACGAACATACGAGGCCCTTAATGGCCAGTAAATCAACGGGGCGGAAGGGCTAGGAAGCCGCTACGAACTGACGGAAAGAACAACTTGAGAGGACCATCAATCGGAGATTGACATTAGGACGCCAGAGCGCCATCGTACTAAACCGAAATCCTGATAACTTCTTCGCCGAGACCGAAAAAGCGGCCTGTTGTACTGCGCATCTTATCCCTGGTCTCGGCTTCACCAACGATTCCCTGCTGCAAGGGCGCATCCACTCCTATCTGGATAGGCAGACCAGTCGCCTGGACGAGGCCAACTTCTAAGTGATCCCGATTACTCGTCTCTACGCAAGACACACAACAATCAACGCAATGGTATGCACCGCCAGGCTGTCAACCGGGGCCGCTCGACCTATGAGCTAAGCTGCTGGGCGGCGGCTGCCCATGCTAACCCGGAGCGGTTCGCCGATTGCCATTCGGTAATGATCGAGGGTCTTGGCCACGCGTGGAGCGGGGGCGATGATGCGATGTCTTTTAACGCACGAGGACCGGACGCGAGCCGACTGATGCTGAATTTCCTTGAGCGGCATCGCCGGTATTGATTGTGGACGGTATCAACTGCAGCTCTGACATCGATGCTGCTAATGGAGATGTTCGCCGCGCCTGCCTGTTTAGGTGACCGGCTCTTTGTGCTGCCTGCTCATTGCCGGTACACAAGCCCATTCGTCTAAAGCAGGAATCCGTTTCCCCCCTATCTCTGAGAAATAAGTGACGACGGTTTGTGGCAAATCTACGAACAAATCGACACCGTTCCAATTTAAATTCCTACGCATCTAGAGTCTGTTCGATAACGAACAGAAATCCTTAAGGCCAGAGACCAGAATCAATGTTCATATTTCAAAAGGAGATCTTATGAAATCCGATGCGCAAATTCAGGAGGCCGTATACGAAGAACTGAAGTGGGATCCCTCTGTTATCGCAACCGATATAGGAGTCGAGGTTTCAACTGGCATCGTGACTCTTTTCGGTCATGTTGGGAGCCACTCTGAAAAGGTAGCAGCAGAGCGCGCTGCACAGCGGGTTATAGGTGTTAAGGGTGTCGCCATTGCAATAGCGGTAAAGCTACCTCTTTCCAGTCACCGTGAAGATGCCGATATTGCACGTACGGCGTCTAATGTGCTTTCGTGGTCTACTTATGTGCCCTATGACAACCTTCAGGTATTGGTTGAGCACGGTTGGATTACTTTAACTGGAGAGGTTAGGTGGGATTTTGAACGGCGCGGAGCAGTTTCTGCAGTACGGGATCTTATGGGAGTTGTAGGCGTCATTAGTCACATTCGAATCAGGGAAGCGGTATCGGTAGCATCCCTCAAGCATGAAATAGAAGCCACTCTAAAACGACGTGCTCATGATGAAGCAAAAGCTATTTCTGTCGATGTTAGTGGATCGGAGGTAGTGTTAACAGGATCTGTACATAATTTGGCGGAACGAGACCTGGTCACTAATGCAGTTTGGGGAACGCCTGGAGTATGCAATGTTATCGATCGGCTTTCTGTAACTTAAAAATCTTTGGTCAGATATCGATCCCCAAGAATCGAGATCAAGAAGAATTTTTTGGATTAGTTGCACGCGAGAGAGTTCTCTTGTGAAAATCTTTTACTCCGCACTTACAACTACCTAGTCAACAGGCCATCTAGTTGTTATCAATTTTCACTAGCCCCGAGTCCTGAGCGAAGGGTATTTTCAATTACAGGCGACATATTAGGATGATCGCTAATCAGAAAAACAAGGAATAGATGCGATGCATTGTTAAATACAAGCTATACCATGAATCCTATGTATCAATTTTGGAGTTCACCAGTGAGGTTATTGATGCTGAACAAGTGATTGCGGAATTAACCACATCTCTAAGGCCAGAAGTTATATTTGAGTATCCTGCCCCAAAGAACGCATCAGCAACCGAAGCCGAGCTTTCCTATGAGCGCCTAAAAAATGCGGTGGATTCTATTCATTCTGAGTACGGCGTACAAAGCTGGTCATATCAACTATTCCAGTAACCGATATGCTTGTGCAGCGGAGATCGGAATTATGAGGTCCGTTGGTGCCCTAGAATAAATTTCAACCCGCCAAATTGGCGTCAGCAGCCCCCTAGTTAATCCAGGCCCCAACTTATCGAAGCAGCCGCTGGTAAAAATCAAGCGGCGTTACGGAGAAATCATACTTTCGTTGGCGTGAGGGATATGGTGGACTGAAGATTGACCAAGCCAAGGTCACAGGCTATTTTTCGCCGGCAGAGAGTCGCTGCATTTTTTTTGAAACAGGGTATAGGTCCCCATTCCACACTGCGGATTTTTCATCGAAGTTCGCCGCTAGCTGACCATGACTTGACGCAATGTCACGTACAAATTGTGCGATGGCCTGGCGGCAAATTCGAATCCTAAGATTCTCCTCTGACGGCACGAAGCAAATACGAAATTCACCTATCAAACGTGCGCTGCCGAGGCCGCTCGTCACTTCTAGGCACATATGAGAGCCCGTTTTAAGCAACACGAAGCCAGCTTCATGATGCGGCGGATAATCAAAGTAAAAACGTAAGTCGACGTCAGATGATTTCGGATCCGGTTTAGCTTTGATTAACATAATTCCACATGATTTCCTCCGACTGGATGTGAAGGCGAACAACGTCTTTAAGGAATACTTAGAGTTTAGCCCGGATGATCGAAACTAAAATATTTACGATTGATTAGCATTTCATTCGTTCTTGAATTACGCCTCAAAGAGCTTTAAATGTCACGACACAGCTCCACGATCGAGCAGCGATATGCATTTTTATCCAATATGCCGCAGCCTATCTGCCCAGTCTGTGCGGTATCAGACAGAGAAAAATAAAATCTAAATTATTAAGAAATTCTATATGTTCGGTAACGAACAGTAAGAGTAATTTTTGTCAGCTACATTTCAAATGTCGCACTAGCTGCGATGCCCCCCTCCAGTGAAAACTGGACTTAAGCCCTCTGAACCCACCCCCACACGCATCTCTGCTCAGAGGGCTATTTTTCCCTTCTGCTTGCCAGATGGAGATACTGATGCCATTTTATGAAACGTCCCGAAGTGATTCGAATTTTCTCTTTCAACTTCGATACTCAAAAAATACGAGGGGATGGTCATTAAATCGGATGCAGATAATCAAAGATTATGAGACGCTTTACTCGCAGGTTCTCGAAGAGAATTATTCCAGAACAGAAGCTCTTGCCATTGCATATGGGATTAATAGATGTGAATCTTTTGTCAGGGCAATTACGGTTCGCAACGTGTGAGTTAGCTACATACAATCAAACGCGACGGCGTTTGCAGCTATCGTCTTGCAACCTGTTTTGCTAAACGCCCCACAATGTTCGATATAGAACATATAGAAATTCTTCTGTTCGTACTGCTCTAGGGTATAAGAGCTCCAATGATCCCTAAACTGACTGAATTTCCTATGCCCCCCTCGGAATTCCCTCAAAAGAACCGTTTGCTGGCAGCTCTAACTCCAGATGTATTCCAACGCATCCAGCCCCAACTGGAGTGGGTATCCCTTCCCTTAGCCACAGTTCTGTATGAGTCGGGGGATAAGCTCCACCATGTCTACTTTCCCACTGACTCGATAGTGTCCTTGCTTTATGTCATGGAAAATGGTGCCTCTGCGGAGATTTCTGTGGTGGGCAATGACGGCTTCGTGGGTATCGCCATATTGATGGGAGGAGAAAGTACCCCTAGCAGAGCGGTCGTACAAAGCGGCGGCGGAGCCTATCGCCTGTCCGCTAGGAGATTCAAGGAAGAATTTCACCAGAACATTCAATTTCTTCATCTCATGTTGCGTTACAGTCAGGCACTTTTGACCCAGATGGCCCAGACTGCCGTTTGCAATCGACACCACTCCATTGATCAGCAGTTGTGTCGATGGTTACTGCTTTCACTGGACCGTCTCTCGGGAAATCAACTGATCATGACGCAAGAGCTTATTGCCAATATGTTGGGGGTACGACGGGAAGGCGTAACCGAAGCGGCTGGAAAACTACAAAAAGATGGTGTGATCGAATACAGCAGAGGACATTTGACCGTACTTAAACGACAGAGATTGGAAGAGCTTTGCTGCGAGTGCTATGCAGTTGTTAGAGACGAGACAAATCGTCTTTTCCCGTATACGTGCTTTGACAAATAATCCTAGTTTTATAGGATCTTCGTTGCGTCTTACCATCGACGTCAATGTTTCATCTTTAATTCTATGAATGGGAAGGAATGCTAGCCGATATAGAAATTGTTAAAGCCAGGATCACTCAATCAGAGGTGGAGGCCGTCGCCTTAAAGATCCATCAAGTTTTAAGTGCCCCGTTCTCGGACTTATCGTTTCGCGAAATTGTGTTTTTACCTGGCACCGAAAAATATGACCTGATAATGAAAGGATACTTCGGCATGATTAATGTTAGATTTTCCTTCGGCCGTACAAGAATAGGGGGGTGTATTCGTTATGCAGGACAATATCGGTTTTTGTTTGTTGAACCGGACGGGGCTCAAAGAACACTGACAAGCTTCAAGTTTGATTCCATAGGAAGGGTATTGGATTTTGTGGAACTACCTAATCTTCTGAAGTTGAATCCAGAAAATAGCGGCCATGCCAAGTCCTTAATTTTGAACAAGGTAATTGGAGAGTGGGTTCGGTCAATTCCCTCGCTCAGATAAAGCAGCTTTTTGATTTTCTCGCAAACTCCCTCTTTCCATTTATTGGCGAAGAGCCAAGCCAGATGGCGACGTTCTAACAGATCACAAGGTTTAGTTCGATGCGCTCGAGGCCAAGCTGCTGACCGGCGGCAGATGCCCAATAACAAGAGGATCAACCATTACGGGTTACCTCCCGACTGATCGGGGAAATTGAATGGTTCAAATTCCTGGCGATAACTCGCACTCGGCGCTTGCTTCAACGCCGACTCTACCTCCTTCGACTTGCCACCGCGCGACACATGCCCGTACAGAAATTCCCGCATATGACAATTGGTGATCCGCGCAAGCACTTCCCAACCATCGCGTGCCCTCAAGAGGCGGCATAGATCAGTTGCCTAACGCTGCATTAGCCCTCTGGCCAATAATGGTAAGGCTTGTCTTCAATGGTGATGAACGAGCGGCTCATCATTTCCTCGCTAGCTTGCACATGGCGCACTGCTACCCCGGGCTCTGACGGGCGGAAACAGAATTTTTCCTAATGCGCGGGAACGCCGCCCTGATGGTTCCTATGCCTTCAGAGGCTGCGCGTGGATGGCAGGAGGAAGCTTGGGGTAATTGCAATAAATGCAATTATTTTGTCTTTTTTAGCCCGGCGCGCGCGGTTGCCCCCACCCCGCGCCTACCCGCTACATAGGTCGGATTTGACTCAAATTTGCGTCAAACGCCTAGGCCCGCCGAGCCTGGGCCGGCGCCCGACTGAAGGGCGTCAAATCTGACGCATTTTGACGCGCTCATGAGCTTGTTAAGCAATGCAGCTCATCATGTAATAATGTTGTTAATTTTTATGCAATAGTGGCCGAGATCTATAGCAAAGAATGTGACGAGCTCGCTAGTGTGATGCCGGCCTTCAGCCCTTTTCCGATAAAAGTAATCGTCATATGAAGATAAATTCAGTTCTCATGTTCGTCTCAGCGATCTTTCTTAATCTGAGCGCTTACGCTGCAACTGACAGCGACATAGATAAGATGACAACCTATTCGGTCGTTCTAGGACGTGGAGTTGCTTGTGGCCTCGATATAAAAGACGCCATGGAAAAGGTCGGGAAATGGGTTGATATTCATTTTTCACCGGGCTCTGACGATCAGAAAATCTATCTTCCCGTCTTCATGGAAGGTGTGAAGTATCACGCACAGCAGCAGAAAAATGGAAACAGTCCAGATGACTGCACAAAAGTGAGGCAAATATTCGCAGGCTTTCCTTGGCCGAATGAGATGTCGCCTAAGGATCAAAATTCGAAAAAAAATAATTTGAAAGAGTCGAGCGTGGCAAAAGATGAAGTCGCTATTTGTCGTGAGCCGAAAAGTCAAACCGACATCAATTTATGTTCGCAAAATGAATATAAAGCGGAAGAGGCGAGGATCAATGCGGTATACAACCAATATCGCGATCGATTGAATTCGTTTGAAAAGCAGAAGATTAAGGAGGTCCAGCTTGCCTGGATAAAATTTAGAGACTTATCTTGTGGCTTTGAAGCTTCCGCCACCGAAGGTGGCTCTATGCAGGCGTCGTTAATTTCACAATGCATGACCGAGCAAACCAGTGTGCGTCGCAAGCAGCTAGAAAAGATGATGCAATGCAGTCATAGGGTAGTCCCAGGATGCGAATAGGCCTTGCACCGTAATTTCCCATTATCGCGAGTCCGTTCTACACACCCGTCGCGCGCTCAAACTGGCCGTAAAAAAGCCCTGAGCAATGCAGCAGGGCTTTACCACAAATGCGCGATTAAGTCTTTTTCTTCGCTTCGTCAGCTTGTTTTTGCAGCGTCGTTCTGTCGCCGCCGCGGTTGTACCGGTGGTCGTGGCTACCGTCCTTCTTTTGCGCACCGTAGTTGATTAGCCCGAAGTTGCCAGACGAGTCAGTTTTTGACGACGACGTTGCCTTCGATATAATTTTTGCCAATAGATCGAACATCTTTTCTCCCCTTGAAAGTCGGTTCTATTCGTGAGCCCCCGGAAATCGTAACAGAAAGCTTCGCCTATTCGTGCCGGCCGATAAAATTTAGCTAGTCAAGCCTAATTGGAACTTATGAGATCGATATTAGAGAATAAACCGCCTCTCTGGTTTTGAGAACGGTCAAAATTTAGGCGATAGCTTATTCTCGTTGTTAGAGGGTTCAAATTGCGAGCGCCAACTTAATTTGTATTAGGGGATAAACCCTCATGACCATTTGAATCAACATAGAGTTGATGAGGTTCGCTTTAGCTGATGGGAGAGATAACAGATGCTTCTGTGGCGATATATGGATTTTCAAAAGTTCAAACGTTTCATTGAGCAGCGTGCTCTATATTTTTGCGGAGCCCGTCATTTTGCAGACCCATTTGAGGGAGAGTATGCATGGGGAAAAAAGGGCCATGAACAATTTATGGAGACACAAAAGAAACTGAACCTGAGGCACGGTGGTGGAATGCCTCTCGATTCATTCATCGCCATGAATCTCAAGACATTGCGAGAGATCGCCGAAAAAACTTATATAAATTGCTGGCATCACAGCAACCACGAATCGGAAGCCATGTGGAAGCTCTACTGCCAAGATCCGACGTCAGGTATTGCCATATGCACGACTATGAAGAAGCTCGATGCTCAGCTCAGATTGCAAAATCTGCCGAACCTCGAACTAAAGTCCGTTAAATATCTGCCCAATTTTTGGATCAAGCAATACAACCCCGAGGCCTCGGTATTTTATTCAAAGCGCATCTCGTTTGAATACGAAAAGGAGTTCCGTGCAATCTTCAGAGAGGATCCGTACGGGCCTACTTCCCCCTGCCGTGGAAAGCCAGTTACGGTCAACGTCGCCGAATTAGTAGATTCGGTAACGATATCGCCTTTAGCTTCAGCGAATCTAAAGACAACAGTTCAAGAATTATTGAACTTAGCAACAATGCCGATCCCCGTAAGGGACTCCGAGATTGAGTTGCACCCAGTACTATCGGTGGAGGAACAATTTTTAAAGAAAAAGGGTAGTTTCCAAACATCGACCATCCGTTTATTGTCGAGAGAGTCGTAGTAAATCAATCGAGGACGACAGTGATATTTCAGATTCCCGTTTGACGACGGTGCGTTCATTCAGCGTCAGTTCGATGAAGAGGTCGAGAGACTTGGCGCTGCTCGTGGCCGCCTCGAAACATTCGCATCCGGCGATGAAAATTCTGCCTCACCTTGTTTCAAGCGACCCAGGCCAAATAAAGGCCAGCGAGGCATTATTTTTCCAAATTCCGAAGCAAAAAAAGGGTAAATATCTGACTTTATTGAATTCCACGCCGGACCTGTAATAAGGCGCGCTAGACATCAAAACGCCCGCGATCCGCGGGCGTTTTGCTTGGACTGTTGATATCTGCTCCACTACGGCGCCTAAAATATCCCTCGTTAGGCTTTACTTATCAAAAGGAAACTGAACGGCTAAAATTTTCTTTGCTTCGCCAAATATTTCGTTCAAATGTTGCTCGGCAAAAGCTCGATCTCTATCGCTCACTGGAAGAGGAATTTGAGCCTCTTTGATCCGAACTAACTGGTGGTCAATTGCGTTCGCATGGCGACCTTGTGCCTGAGCCGCAAGTGCTAGTGCAGCAGAAATCGCGATCGATTGGGCTTGCAACTGAGCCAGCACACGTTGCTGAAAATCTTCGGGCGTATTTTTATATTCCATAGAAAAAGTTAAAGCCATACATCTTCCTTTCTTGGTTATCGTATCCAGTCACTGCATTAAATTGGGATCGACTATTCAACTTGCTCTCCCTTTGCCCAAAGAAATTAATGGTGAAATTCATCTGGCGGCCTTGGTGTGTAGCACTTTATCATCGCCTGCGGCACCTGGCTATTTGTGGGTTATTGAACGAAGCCCGCTCTAATGAAATCAAGCAGTTATCGATCTATATCGATGCGTTCAATAACCCAATACCCTGCCACTACCCTGCTGATTTTTATATATTTTTCGCCGATAGCACAGCGATTTCGTAATCAGTAGGTCGACGGTTCGATTCCGCCCATCAGCACTATTTATAAGGCTTCCAGGCTCGCGCTTGGAGGCCTTTGTGTTATTCAACTCTATTTTGATGTCTTTTTGACCATTCGAAAGACTAAAATAGTGAGAGAAAAAACTAATGGAAGACCAAAGTGGGGACCTATTCCAAAAAGCTGAGAAGCCGAATAGATATTCTGGGTGGGCAGAGGACCGGGCATTGTGTGATTTGTGGAACGGTGGGCCCGCTAAGCGCTGACCATGTACCACCCAAAGGATGCATACAAATAACCGATACAGTTCTCAAATCAATGGTTCCTCCACAGGATGGCAGTCGTGGTCATCTAATCCAAGGTGGCATTAAATTCCGAACCATTTGTTCCACTTGCAACAATACCCGATTGGGCGCGCTACACGACCCGCACTTAAAGGACTTTGTGGATCAGATCCGGCACCAGATGATCGTTGCTCCCGTCACCGCTTACATTCCTCGAATTTTTGAAGCGAGTTTCTCCGCGCACCATATAGCGAAAGCCATAGTCGGCCACATATTGGCTGCACATTCAGTTAAAGAAACCGCGGAATTTAAAGACGACATCGGCGCGAATAGCTCCCTGCGCCAGTATTTTCTTGCAGCAGAGGGTAATTTTCCACCAGACTGGAAACTATTCTGCTGGCCCAACTTTTACAGAGAGCAGGTGATTTTGCGGCATTTCGCTATCGCCGATATGGGCTTTCAGAATGTGGATGACGGAATCACCTATGGCCATCTTCTCAAATTCCTTCCTCTCGGTTTTTGGCTCGTTTACCAGCAACGCCCCAAAGTTCAAATCCCGGCTTACGATATCACTCCCGTTTCCGCCAAGAACGATGAACTAATGAAAGTCGCTTTCAATGTGAACAAGCTATATGGAGCTGACTTCCCATTAGAACCAACGGGAAATCATGCGGTGTTCTTCAGCACAGAACAGGGATCTAGGGCAACTTCGAAGCAAAAATAGCGGGCAAGGAGGGGTTTATGGATCTAAAAGAAAAGCTGGCAGTAGCCTCTGGCTTCGGAATAATCACATCCGCTTGCTATCTATTCGGATTTTGGGGGGCGTTTCATATCAATGTGATGGAGTTTGCCGGCGTAACCGATTTAGCAAAGTTGGCCAGCTTTCCCCTGATAGCGGGCCTCCTGTCTATACTGTTCGGCACCGCGATACCGGAGATCCTACATAACCCTCGCCTTAGTCCGGGAGCCGGAGCCTCCACGACAGTAGGACGCTTAGGGCGCAAGCACTGGAGAATAATAGTGGCGCTGCAAGTCCTGGCGATACCACTAGTAGCAATACTCGGTTCAGAACCGTACAAGTGGCTCTTCGTCGCTTTACTTATTGGACTATTATCTATCCCGTTATCGCATGTAGACTTTGTAATAGCGGTGCTACCAGTTCCTCGTATTCGCCATACGGCTCTATATTTATTACTTTGCATTCCTCCAACAGCATTTTGGTTTGGAAGATCTGATGCGCATATCATTAAACACGATCAGCCGGTACATGTCGTTGATATTGCTCGTTCGAAACTGGAATTCAAAGAGACCCCAGAGAAGCGGGTAGCATTTCTTGGCCGAGTCGGCGACTACAATTTCTTCTATGAATCGTTGACTGACACAGTTGCATTTGCAAAACAGAGCGATGGAAGCACGCTTTACTTACTACATCCACATCGCGACTGGCGCGCGGCGTGGATGTGATTTGCAAATTACCTGCGCCTGAAAAACAAAACCCCGTGTTCGAAAACACGGGGTTCGTCATCAACCTGACGCCATGCACAGGCATGGCGTTTTTCTTTCGAAACAATCAGTTTCGAGAAAGATATGACAGAATAGAAACAATCAAGATTGAGCCAACGCTTGCAAGCGAAGCAATTCGCTCCAGAAACTGAAGTGTATGCTCTCGCGTCGGTTCATCACTACCCCACGTCACTATGTTCACAATTGGCAAAAAGGGAACTGTCTGGTGTTTTGCGTTGCCTTTTGACCCGGGGCCACCGGTTGCAATTAAATTTGGCCGTGCCGTATTACGTTTCGCTTCGATAAATCAAGCTAAGGGCGGCAAATAGCTTTTCCCGCGCCGCTAGAAATTTTTTTCGCGATTCTTCCATCTCTATTTCTGTAAGTTTGGTATTTCCTTCCCAGGCCGTACGGCGAATACTTTTAGTCAGATCTCCCATTTCTCTAATAAGTCGTTGAGCCTCTACATGCCCTAAAAGTAGAAGTTTTGATTCTGCGCTGGTCAGGTCACTGTAAGAATTAAATAATTCCGACTTTGTTTTATGGAGTTCCTCGGCCTTTTTTTCTGACATTTCAATTTTCTGCTCTCGCAGTCGAACGATTTCGACAATGGCAGCCCAGTAGCGCAGAAAGACATGTGAAAAACCTTCGATCTGTTCGGCACAATTCTCAAGCAGTCCTTGGTGCCGCTGTAATCGTTCGCGCCGCATGTCATCACGCGTCTTCAACTTCGCCATCCAATAAGTGGCGACACCTGAAATCAACGCTCCCAGTCCAACTTTCACAGCAGTATCAAGGACTTCGAGATAGGTCACATTCCCCCCCAAGGTATTTTCTCTGATATTCCCGCACTACCAGGGTGCATTCGAATGCCTTCTACGAAGGCTGCCGAATTTTGAACTAGTCATTCTCTATTTAGCTTTAGTTATCCGAGAAAACGCTTTCGACCACAGTGACTTGCTTTCCCCCTAGCTCATTTTTACCGTCGGTTCCACCAAGAGTTACGGAACGGCCGAGAAAAATAAATTTTATAGTTTTGTACTCCGCGCCTGGAATACGCTGCGTCGATGTATCTATAGAAACGTATGGTCCCGCGACGGATTTTGAACTTTCTATTGCCGCATAAAACGTGCGCATCAAGTCGACATTACTGCTTTCTTCGCCAAAAGCACCCCACCATCGATCAATGGTGGCGAGTTTACCTTGTGAGAATTTAACGGAGCCAATAATGGTTCCATTCGGCTTTGGCTTATCTGTCACGTAGAAAAGGTCCTGATTTCCTCGAACTGAAATAATTGAGTATTCAGATTTTAGTTTCTTCAGCACGTCCGCCTGGTCCATCCCCAGGGTCAGCGCGACAAAGCCTATTGGTAAACCAGCCGCTGTAACTGTTGCAGATGACGCTAAAAGAAGCACTGCACCCATAAATTTCCACATAGTAGTTCCCCCTCTCATATGTAGCTACATAACTACAATTTTCCGATCGTTGGCAACGCTCCGGGCGCGGAAAATACTATATCAACAAAACTTACTGGGGAATATTTTGACCAAACCTGCGCAATTTTAAGAATTAACGCCCTGTATGTACAAAACGCATTCCGCATTCAGCAAGGCTTTGCTGGATATGAGCAATATTATCTGTTGACTCATGCTCCGTTGGAGCACACGCCGTGCGAAGCAAGAGGGGGCGCCGTTGCAGAGGGCAATTACGATTCGCTCTGTCGTCGTCATTATCCCAAGGGAGGGCTACGATGTAGATCTTTGGCTCGGATCTGCGTATATCTCGCGAGCATTTTCCAATCCCTGTGCCCAGATACCAGAGCGACCTGCTCAATGCTGTAACCCTGCTCAAAGAGGCGTGATACTCCCTCATGCCTCAAGTCGTGAAACCTTAAATCTTCGATCCCCAGTGATTTGCAAGCACGTGGAAAGAGGCTGCTTACCGTCCCCTCCGTGACGGGGAAAATCCGTTCTTCCTTGTCCATCTTTGGTTGCCGCTTGATGATCGCGAAAGCGTCGCCTAGGAGTGGCACCTCTTGATCGTTCCCAATCTTAGCGCGAGGGTGCTTTCGATTTCTGATTATGATGGTCCGATCCTGTTCGTTCAGGTCGGCCCATCTAAGGTTGATGATCTCGCTCAAGCGCATGGCGGTGTCGACTGCAAATGCAATAAGATCGGACATGGGTACTTTTTGCCGGACCTTAACCGCAAACCAAGTGCTGATGTTGCCCAGCTCTATCTTCGTTGGCCGCCTGGTGCGCTCTCTTGACCTGGTCGACAGGCCGATGTGATCCATATAGGCTCGCGCTTGGGCGATTACATCCAGATTGACCGGCCAGCGCCAGATGTTCTTTGCTGCCTTGAGGATGCTGCTTAGATATGTCAGGTCAATGGCAATCGTCACGCCGCCTGCACCGGCACCCTTTCGTTCCTTTACGTAATCGATCAGTGCGTCCCCTGTCAGCTCCGGCATGGCCAGCTTGCCGAGGTAACGTTTCAAGGTTGCCAATACTGCCTTTTTGTTTTTGCCCAACGGTTTAACCTGGGTCTGCTCCTCTATATAGCGGTCAATAGCGGAGCCGAGTGTCTTGTCTGCTATGATACGGACGTCCTGAAATTTGAGCGCCCGCATGTCGGCTTCCTGCCGCGAAGCCCAATCTTGTGCCTGCGCCTTTGTGTCGAACATCTCGCTCTGCGCGGGAAATCCCTTCCTCCGAATCCTCGCACGCCAACGCTTGCCAATTTTCTGGAATGTCGCCATCTGTTTTTTGTCCAATTTTTGTCCAATGGCGAATGATAAACCATTTATTTTCGTGAAATATCGTGAAGTCTGAAGTGCCCAATAAGGCGGTGGAAAGCCGCATCAGTGCTGGAAATAGTCCGATTTTACCGGCTCGAACGATTTCGGTCGCGCCCATGATGGACTGGACCGACCGCCACTGCCGCGTCTTCCATCGCCAGATCACGCGCCACACCTGGCTCTACACCGAGATGGTGACCACCGGTGCGCTGCTGCACGGGGATGTGCCGCGCCATCTCGATTTCGATGAGCAGGAGCATCCTGTCGCCCTGCAACTGGGTGGCAGCGAGCCGGCCGACCTGGCGCACAGTGCGAAACTGGGCGAGCAATGGGGGTATGACGAGATCAACCTGAACTGCGGCTGCCCCTCCGAGCGCGTGCAGAAGGGGGCGTTCGGCGCCTGCCTGATGGGCGAGCCGGCGCTGGTCGCCGATTGCGTCAAGGCCATGCGCGATGCGGTGTCGATTGATGTGACGGTCAAGCATCGCATCGGCATCGACCAGGTCGAGTCCTACGACTTCGTGCGTGACTTCGTTGGTCAGATTGCCGATGCCGGTTGCAAGACCTTTATCGTGCATGCCCGCAACGCCATCCTCAAGGGCCTGAGTCCCAAGGAAAACCGCGAGATCCCGCCACTTAAGTATCACTACGCCTACCAGCTGAAGAAGGATTTCCCGCAGCTGGAAATCCTCATCAACGGCGGCATCAAGACCTTGCCCGAGATCGATGAGCACCTCAAGCATGTGGACGGCGTCATGCTGGGCCGCGAGGCGTATCACAATCCCTACCTGATGGCGGCTTTCGATGCCCGCTACTACGGCGATCTGGAGGGTGGCCGCCAGCCCAGCCGGGCTGAGGTGATCGAAGCGATGTTGCCGTATATCAAGCGTCAGCTGGAACTGCACGGCGACAATGGTCGCGGCCTGCGCCTCAACAGTATCACCCGCCACATGCTGGGCCTGCTGACCGGCATGCCTGGGGCGCGTGCCTTCCGCCAGACCCTGTCGGACTCCAAACGGCTGGCGCTGGGGGACCCGGCGCTGTTGCTGGAAGCCCTGCAGCGTACCCAGGCCGCACAGGCCGCGTAATTGCGCAACGGAGGAGGCCCGCAATCCTTTAAAATAGCGGGTTCCAATTGGGAAAAGAGCTCGAATATGCCACTTGCTACAACCGAAGAAATCGTCGCCGAACTCCGTGCCGGTCGCATGGTGATCCTGGTCGATGAAGAAGACCGCGAAAACGAAGGTGACCTAGTGCTGGCCACCGACTTCGTGACGCCCGAAGCCATCAATTTCATGGTCACGCATGCGCGTGGCCTGGTCTGCCTGACGCTGACCGAAGAGCACGTGGATCAGCTCGACCTGCCGCTCATGGCCACCCGCAACGGCACGGCCTACGGCACCAATTTCACTGTTTCCATCGAAGCCGCCGAAGGCGTCACCACCGGCATCTCCGCCGCCGACCGCGCGCGCACCATCCAGGTGGCCGCCTCCAAGGGCGCCAAGCCCTCCGATCTGGTGCAGCCGGGCCACATCTTCCCCCTGCGCGCCCAGAAGGGTGGCGTACTGATGCGCGCCGGCCATACCGAAGCCGGTTGCGACCTGACGGCCATGGCTGGACTCACGCCGGCGTCGGTGATCTGCGAAATTCTGAAGGAAGACGGCACCATGGCCCGTCTGCCGGACCTGCTGGAATTTGCCGAGAAGCACAAACTGAAGATCGGTACCATCGCCGACCTGATCCATTACCGCAGCCGTAACGAGAGCATCATCGAACGCGTGGCCGAGCGCGAGATGCAGACCGCCCATGGCACGTTCAAGGCCATCGCCTATCGTGACACGCCCTCTGGTGGCGCTCACCTGGCCCTGGTGCATGGCGACGTCCAGCCGGGCCGCGAGACCCTGGTGCGCGTGCATCAGCCGGTATCCATCCTGGACCTGCTGGAAGCCGGTGCGACCACCCACTCGTGGAACCTGGCCTCGGCCATGAAGGCGGTGCAGGAAGCGCCGTCCGGCGTGATCGTGCTGCTCAACTGCGAAGAATCGGCGCAGCAGATGTTCGACCAGTTCGGTGCCCTGAACAAGGTCGGTACACCCGAGGCGGCCAAGCCGACCCGTGCCGACCGCATGGATCTGCGCACCTACGGCATCGGCGCCCAGATCCTCAAGGATCTCGGCGTGTGCAAGATGAAGCTGCTGGCCAGCCCGCGCAAGATGCCGTCGATGGCCGGCTTCCAGTTGGAAGTCACCGGCTACCAGACCCGCGACGGGGCCTGATTACAGGGCTACACGATTACGCAATTACGCAAGTCAACCAATCGAGAAGGAACAGCCATGACCATCGGAACCTATGAACCAGACTTCAATGGCGAAAGCTTGCGCATCGGCATCGTGCAGGCGCGCTTCAATGAAGACGTCTGCCATGGCCTGCTGGCCGCTTGCCTGGCCGAGCTGAAGCACCTGGGCGTGGCCGACGAGGATATCCTGCACGTGACCGTGCCGGGTGCGCTGGAAATCCCGCTGGCGCTGCAGAAGATGGCCGAGACCGAACAGTTCGACGCCCTGATCGCGCTGGGCGCGGTCATCCGCGGCGAGACCTATCACTTCGAACTGGTCTCCAATGAATCCGGCGCCGGCATTACCCGCATCGGCCTGGACTTCGGTCTGCCCATCGCCAATGCGGTGCTCACCACCGAAAACGACGAGCAGGCCGAGGTCCGCATGGCCGAGAAGGGCGCCGATGCCGCGCGTGTGGCGGTGGAAATGGCCAACCTGTCCATCGTCCTGGAAGAACTCGGCCAGGCCACCGAAGAAGAATAAGTCCCTCCCGCCGTGCCGCTTGCAGCGCAGGCGACACGGCAGTGCCGCCGCCTGTCATGGGGCGGCACTCGCATTCATCAGTTTCAGTCATTCGAGGCTCCGGCCGCATTCATCATGTCGAACAAATCTCAACACGCCAATTCGAACAAGAACCGCACTCCGCGTCACCGCGCCCGCGAGTTCGCGTTACAGGGCTTGTACCAGTGGCTGCTCAACCACGAGCATGCGGGCGCCATCGAAGCCCACATCCGCGAAGCCCACGGTTTCGACAAGGCCGACGCCGAGCATTTCGATGCGCTCCTTACCGGTGCCATCCGCGATGCCGAGAAGCTGCGCGCCGGCCTCTCGCCGCTGATCGACCGTCCCATCAAGGAACTGTCGCCGGTGGAGCATGCAGCCCTGCTGATCGGCGCCTACGAGCTGCAGAACCACATCGAGATTCCCTACAAGGTGGTCATCAACGAAGCGGTCGAGCTGACCAAGTCCTTCGGTGGCATCGATGGTCACAAGTACGTCAACGGCGTGCTGGACCGTTTCGCGGCCCAGACGCGTGCCACTGAAGTGGAAGCCGCCGGCCGTCGCTGAGCCGGATGGGGCTCGCCTTTGTGGTGAGCCTGCGGGCCGGCGTTGATCGTCCCGCGTTTGCTCCTGTTTTGCCCCCGTTTTGTCACTGTTGTGTGTTCGTTGTCGGGAATTAGTGCATGAACCTGAATCAACTGGCTGCACGTCTGCAGCACATCGCCCCCTTCCATGTGATGGAATTGTCCAAGAAGGCGGCCGTCCTGGAGCAGCAGGGACGTCACCTGATCCACATGGGCATCGGCGAGCCGGATTTCACGGCCCCGCCTGCCGTCGTGGAGGCGGCAACCCGCGCCATGGCTGAAGGCAAGATGCAGTACACCTCGGCGACCGGCCTGCCGGCCTTGCGCACGGCGATCGCGCAGCACTATCGCCAGGTCTATGGCCTGGACATCGCGCCGGAGCGTATCGTCATCACCGCGGGTGCCTCTGCGGCGCTGTTGCTGGCCTGTGCGGCGCTGGTGGACCGAGGCAGCGAAGTGCTGATGCCGGACCCCAGCTATCCCTGCAATCGCCATTTCGTGGCCGCCTTCGAAGGCCAGGCCCGGCTCATTGCCAGCGGCCCGGAACACCGTTTCCAGTTGTCGGCACAGATGGTACGCGAGCACTGGAGCGAGGCCACGCGGGGCGTGCTGCTGGCGTCGCCATCGAACCCCACCGGGACCTCGATTCTTCCCGATGAATTGCGCTCCATCGTCGGCGAAGTCCGGCAGCGTGGGGGCTTTACCATCGTCGATGAAATCTACCAGGGCCTGTCCTATGAGGGCGAGCCGTTCTCGGCGCTGTCGCTGGGCGATGACGTGGTGGTCATCAACAGCTTCTCCAAGTATTTCAACATGACCGGCTGGCGCCTGGGCTGGCTGGTATTGCCGCCGGCGCTGGTGCCACAGATCGAGAAGCTGGCGCAGAACCTGTTGATCTGTGCCTCGTCGATCGCGCAGCATGCCGCAGTGGCCTGCTTCACGCCGGAAACCATCGCGATCTATGAAGAGCGCAAGGCCGAATTCAAGCGTCGTCGCGACTACATCGTGCCGGCACTGGAAAGCCTGGGATTCACCGTACCGGTGGTGCCGGACGGCGCCTTCTATGTCTATGCCGACTGCAGCGCGCTGTCTGATGATGCCGACCAGCTGAGCCTGGAGATGCTCAACGAAGCCGGCGTGGTGCTGGTGCCAGGCCTGGATTTCGGTCCCTTCACGGCGCGTCGTTATATCCGCCTGTCCTATGCCACGTCGATGGAAAACCTGCAGGAGGCGGTAGCGCGTCTGCGCGTATTCTTCGCGCAGCGTCAGAAGGAAAAGGCCGCCTGAGCCGGGAGCCTGGCAGCGGCCATAAAAAAAGGAGCCCGAGGGCTCCTTTTTTGCGTTCTGAATACCGGTAATATCCAAATCGCAACGCACTGGCCCTTATAGGGCAGCGAGTTGTTCTTCCGCCTTCGGCTTGGCAGCCGATGCCACGTTGTTGTTGGCCGGCTTGGGCTGCTCGGCGCTGGCCGCCACACCCGAGGCCGGCGGCAGCTTGACGGTTGCCGTGGTGTAGATGGAGATGTTCTTGCCCATCGCGACCTGCTTCAGGTTCTGGTACTCGGACAATACCTTGATGCCATAACCACCGTCGTTGGACATGTCGGCCGCGCCGACGTAGCTCTTCAGACCTGCTTCGACGGAGCCGCCACGGGTGACATATTCCTTCAGGATCTGCGAACCGACGCGAATGTTGGCGACCGGATTGAGGGCGGCCTTGATGCCGCCCAGCTCCTGGAACTTGTCGTGGTGCACCTTGGCCATCACCTGCATCAGTCCTTGCGCACCCATCGGGCTCTCGGCGAAGGGGTTGAAGCGCGATTCGATGGCGATCACCGACAGGATCAGCAGCGGATCGAGCTTGATGTCACGGGCCGTCAGGTAGGCGGCCGACACCAGCATGTCGGCAGCGTCACTGGCCACGCGATAGCGCTTGGCCAGCCAGTTGGTGACCAGCTTCTGCTGACGCGGGTTGCCCAGCAACTGGCGATCTTCGGCCGACAGGTTCTGCGCTGCCAGCGGGGTGATCGGCGCAGGCTGCACCGTATCGGCCGCCATCACGCCTGCCAGGGCGGTGGTGGGAGCCACGGGTGCCGTGGGCGACATCAGTTCGGCCAGACCCGGGGTGGCCGGGGCGTCGGCTTGCTGGACTTCTTCCGTGGCATCGGAGAAGGGGGACATGCTGATCAGCTTGTCGGCCAGGTCCGGATTGAAGAACATCAGGCCCAGCACGAACAGCGCGGCAATGCCGAGTATCGTCAGAACACGATGGGCGATGCCGAAAAATTGAGCAATGCGCGAGTTGCCGGAGAGATTCCGGAAATTCACGCGGCGAAGCACCTGCGGGACGCCTGATAAAGGCGCCTCGGAAGCTTGGTTGGACATTGAACCTCCTGCATTATTGCGGCAAAAACAGGGCGCGCCTGGCCAAGAAGTGAAGACCAAACGGCTGAACTGTCGTCGCTGCAATCTATTACGTTACCGTCGCAAGGCGTTACGGCAAGGCCATCCGCGAGGCCTGCTGGCCCTGCCGTCGGATGGCATGTTTCGGGGGGTAGGGCTGACGCCCTGGACACACTTCTTGAGTTGCTGGGACCCCGGATCCCTGGATACCTTGCTTGGCTTGACTGTTTTGTTTCAAGCCTCTACGAGCCCACGGCTCACCTCTTCGGTTTAGAGTGGGCGAATTGTAGAAGCCACTTTATATCGAGTCAATACTATGAAATTAGTTCTTTATAACTTTTGTGTATCATATTCAACGTGGCCTTCCTTCAAAAATCAATAGAATCAAGCGTTTGCCGGGGATAGTTGAGCCGGCTGTGATGCAAAAAGAAATTTGTTAAAAAGTATGAAATACACTGATTTACGTGACTTTATTTCCCAGTTGCAACGAAAAGGGGAGCTCAAACGGGTCGCGCACCCGGTTTCCTCGCATCTGGAGATGACCGAAATCGCCGATCGCACCCTGCGAGCCGAAGGTCCGGCGCTCCTTTTTGAGCAGGTTGATCAGAAAAATATCCCCGTTTTAGCGAATCTTTTCGGTACTCCTCATCGCGTCGCACTCGGCATGGGGGCCGAAAGCATCAGTGAATTGCGCCGCATCGGCCATCTGCTGGCGCGTCTGAAGGAGCCGGAGCCACCCAAGGGCATCAAGGATGTGCTGGATCTGGGCACGCTGGTGAAGTCGTTGTGGGACATGGCGCCCAAGGAGCGCGGCTCGGCACCGTGCCAGGATGTGGTGTGGGAAGGCAAGGACGTGGACCTGTCGCGCCTGCCGATCCAGCACTGCTGGCCTGGCGATATTGCACCGCTCATCACCTGGGGGCTGGTCATTACCAAGGGGCCGCACAAGAAGCGTCAGAATCTGGGCATCTATCGCCAGCAGGTGCTGGGTCCGAACAAGGTCATCATGCGCTGGCTGGCCCATCGCGGTGGTGCGCTGGATTTCCGCGAACACTGCATCGCGCACCCCGGAAAACCCTATCCGGTGGCCGTTGCCCTGGGGGCCGACCCGGCTACTATATTAGGCGCAGTCACACCGGTGCCGGATAACCTCTCGGAGTACCAGTTCGCCGGTCTCCTGCGCGGCAGTCGCACCGAGCTGGTCAAGGCCATGGGCAGCGAGTTGCGCGTGCCGGCCTCGGCCGAGATCGTGCTGGAAGGGCATATCTATCCGGATGAAAAACACGCATCCGGATTCGAGCACGCGCTGGAAGGACCGTATGGCGATCACACCGGTTACTACAATGAGCAGGACTGGTTCCCGGTCTTCACCATCGACCGTATCACCATGCGACGCGATGCCATCTATCACTCCACCTATACCGGCAAGCCGCCGGACGAGCCAGCCGTGCTCGGCGTGGCCTTGAATGAAGTGTTCGTGCCGCTGCTGCAGAAGCAGTTCGCCGAGATCACCGATTTCTACCTGCCACCCGAAGGTTGCAGCTACCGCATGGCGGTGGTGCAGATGAAGAAGTCCTATGCCGGCCACGCCAAGCGGGTGATGTTCGGGGTGTGGAGTTTCCTGCGCCAGTTCATGTACACCAAGTTCATCGTGGTGGTGGATGAGGATGTGGACATCCGCGACTGGAAGGAAGTGATCTGGGCCATCACCACGCGTGTGGACCCGGTACGCGATACCGTCCTTGTCGATAACACGCCGATCGATTACCTGGACTTCGCCTCGCCCATCAGCGGGCTGGGCAGCAAGATGGGCATCGACGCGACCAACAAGTGGCCCGGCGAAACCAATCGCGAATGGGGAACGCCGATCGTGATGAGCGATGAGGTGAAGAAACGCGTCGATACCATCTGGAAGGATCTCGGCATCTGATGTGCCGGCGCCACTGAAGCAGTGGATCAGCATCCGGAGGCCGCGCACATTGTTGACGCACTTGCGCGGCCTTGCCCTTTCTGATGCGGTGCAATGAATTAGCTGGCCGGGGTGATGTGAATTGGGATACAATGCACCCCGGCGGGCCCCTGCGCATTGTGGCATGGTCAACCTGGTCAGGTCGGGAACGAAGCAGCCACAGCTATTTCCCACAAGTGCCGCAGACAAGGCTCGCCTCTTGATTTCACCTCGGCCGTTATGTTCGTCATGACGGCTTTCTGCAAGTCCCCCCTTCCAAAGAGACTACACCGCCGCTCCATGTGCGGCGGCCTGCATGTTGGATACGCGCTATCGGCGGGCGTCCAGGCGATCTGCCAGGATGGCCGACACGCCCGTGAAAGCCGGATACTCCGCCGTGATCACATAGGTCGGAATGGCCTGGGTCAGGACCGACATACGCCCCTTGTTCTCGAAGCGCGCCCGGAAGGGTGAGCGGGCGAAATAATCCCCCAGGTGTGGGACCACGCCGCCACCGATATAGATGCCGCCGAGCGCACCCAGCGTCAGCGCCAGATCGGCTGCCACCGTACCCAGCATGCTGCAGAACAGGTCCACCGTTTCGCGGCAGATGGCATCGCCTTCCTGGAGCGCGCCTTCCACGATGTCAGCCGCCTTCAACTCCGCAGCGGGATGGCCGTCGATGGCCAGCAGGGCGCGATGGATGAACTCCAGACCCGGGCCGGACACCAGGCGCTCCGCCGATACGTGCTCATGGAATTGCCAGGCATAGGCCAGCACCGCCGCTTCACGCGGATTGGCCGGGGCGAAGGCCACATGCCCGCCTTCGCTGGCCAGCGGCAACCAGTGGTCGTCACCGCGGACCAGACCGCCCACACCCAGTCCGGTGCCAGCGCCGACCAGGCCGATCGGCTGACCACTCTTGGGCGCACCGCCACCGATCTGCTGCCGCTCGTCGGCGCGCAATTGCGGGACCGCCATTGAAAGCGCGGTGAAGTCATTGACCACCAGCAGCAGGTCCAGCCCCAGCAATTGCCGTGCAGCCTCGATGGAAAAGGCCCAGTCGTGGTTGGTCATCTTGATCTGGTCGCCTTGCACCGGATTGGCGATGGCCACCACGGCGTGCCGGACTGGTGGCTGGCCTGCCAGCTGGAGATAGGCCTGTACGGCATCGGTGAATTCCGGATAGTCGGCACCGCGCAGCACCTGCACCTGTTCGATGCGGCCGGGTGCCGTTTCCAGCGCGAAGCGGGCATTGGTGCCACCGATATCGGCCAGCAGGCGCGGCCCGTCGGCCTGCGCCTTGGAAGTAGAAGGAGAGGGGGCTCCGGTTTGCATAGGGTTGTCCTTGTGGTCTTCGTTCCGTAGGGGCGGCAGCACGCAGGGCGTCGCCGCCGGTCGGAATGCATCGGGTCATTGAGGCCTGCCTGAAGGGTATGAGGCAGACCGGCGCGCCAGGTTCCGACGGATGGTCGTCCATCCGCGACGGCGCGCATGGTATCAGTGTTGGGTCAGGCGTTGTTGGAGTGCTGAGCGAACCTGGGCAATGACCTCGTTCCAGTCGTCCGTCTGGGTCTGGCGGAAGATCGTGAAGGAGGGATACCAAGGGGTGTCGCTACGGTCCAGCTGCCAGCGCCAGCAGGTATTGACGCGGTTGAGCAGCCACACCGGCTTGCCCAGGGCGCCGGCCAGGTGGCATACCGAGGTGTCGACACTGATCAGCAGGTCCAGATGGGCGAGCAGCCCCGAGGTGTCGGCGAAGTCACGCAGTGCTCCAGAGCAATCCTTGACGTGGCTGGCCAGCGGATGGCTGTGCAACTGGGCCAGCGCCGTGTCGCCGACCTGCACCGAATAGAATTCCAGCTGAGCGTGCTCGCGTGCCAGTTCCACCACCGGTGCCAGCGCATCGAAGGGGAGCGATCGTTGGCCGTCGATGCGCACGGCGTCCGGATGGGTTTGCGCCGAACTGCCGGCCCAGACCAGTCCCACGCGCAGGGCGCGGTTGTGCGGCAGGCGTTGCGCCCAGTCGCTCCAGGCACTGGCCTCGGGCAACAGATAGGGCGCGCGCGGAATGTCTGCTTCGCTGAATGACTGGCACGCCAGCGGCAAGCTCATCAATGGGCAGTGCACATCGAAGGCCGGGCGCATGAAGCGCTGGCTGCTGATGACCTCGGCCGCCCCGGGGACATTGCCCAGCAGCTTGACCAGGGCGGGCTGCACTTCCAGGATCACGCGTGCGCCCATGGCTGCCACCAGCGGCACGTACCGTACGAATTGCAGGGTGTCGCCAAAGCCCTGTTCGGCGTGCAGAAGGATGGTCTTGCCCTCCAGCGAAAAATCGCCCAGCCAGAGCGGTTCGGTGAAGTGGCGCAACTGACCTTGCATCTGTTCGGTGTACCAGCGCGCCTCGTAGGCGCGCCAGCCATTCTGGTAGTCCCCTTGCAGCAATTGCATGAGGGCGTCGTTCCATGGCGCCGAGGAGGCGTCTGGATTCAGTTGGCGGGCGCGATCATAGGAGGCGGTGGCCTCGTCGAAGCGACGCAGGGTTTCCAGGGTCGAACCCCGATTGAACCACAGGTCGGCCGAGCTATCGTCCAGTGCCAGGGCTTGGTCATAGGCTTGCAGCGCTTCCAGCGGGCGTTGCAGCTGTACCAGGACATAGCCCCGGTTGGACAGCGCCTGGTAGAAATCAGGTTTTACCGTGAGTGCGCGGTCGTAGGCGGCCAGGGCTTCTTCCAGCAGGTAGCTGTCCTTGCAGGTATTGCCGAGGTTGAACCAGGCTTCGATGAAATCCGGGCGCAGGGTCAGGGCCGAGCTATACGACTGGCGTGCGTCGGCGTAGGCAAACAGGTCGTGCTGCGCATTGCCTTGCTGGAACCAGGCATCGGGATTGTCCGGGTTCATCTTCAGCGTCCGCGCGAAGTCTTCCAGGGCTTCGGCGGGACGTCCGAGACGCCGCAAGGCTGTACCACGCCGCAGCAGGGCGTCGGGAAAATCAGGTTTGGTGGCGATCAGGTGGTCGTAGCGGGCGACGGCTTCCTCGTCTCGGCCCAGTTGTTCGAGCGCCCCTGCGTGGTCGAAGTAGGTATCCAGGTGGCCGGGATTGAGGTCGATGGCCTTGGCCAGTTGCGCCTCGGCAGCGGCCCAGTCTTCCTGATGCAGCTTGAGCATGCCATACAGGTAATTGGCTTCGAAATGCCGGGGCAGCTTGAGCAGGACTTTCTTGTACAGCTCCTCGGCCGGCGCCAGATCGCCTTTTTGATGCAGCGCGAGGGCTTTTTGCAGCAGGATGAGGGAAGGATTGGCTTGCTGACGCATGGTGTGATTCGGCAGGGATTCGGGAGACAAAGGGGCAGGCGGCGTGGCCGGCCTGAGCGTGCAGCAAGTGTCCCAAATTCATTCCGATTTATCCAGCGGATTACAGGTGGAATTGCCGCCTATATCTTCCTTGCGCCTGCTTGGGCCAGCGCAAGCGGCAATGTGGCTTTTCTTTTACACTAGGACGACGTCAGACAACTGACGGTCGACGCAAGCCGGCATCGACCGGTTATCTTCATTCGTGCTCATGCAGGTATTGCGCCACAACGATCACGCCACTACGGAGTCTTCCCGATGAGTTTCGCCATTCCCGCACCCGCCCAGGCCACGATCCCCGTGGTGGGTGGGGCCCCGTTCCCGGTCCGTCGCATCTATTGCGTCGGTCGCAACTATGCCGCCCACGCCCGCGAAATGGGCCATGACCCGGACCGCGAGCCACCCTTTTTCTTCATGAAGCCGGCTGATGCGATCGTGCCGACCGACTCCGTGCTGCCCTATCCGGCCGCTACCGCCGATTACCACCACGAGATCGAGATGGTGGTGGCGCTGGCCAAGGGTGGTCGCGATATCCCGGTGGAACAGGCGCTGGATCTGGTCTACGGCTATGCCGTCGGCCTGGACATGACCCGCCGGGACATCCAGGCGCAGGCCAAGAAGCTGGGCCGCCCCTGGGACATGGCCAAGGGATTTGACCAGTCCGCACCCTGCGCACCGATCGTGCCGGTGGCCCAGTCCGGCCATCCAGAGCGCGGCGCGGTGTGGCTCAAGGTCAACGGCGAAGTGCGCCAGCAAGGCGACCTGTCGGACCTGATCTGGAGCGTGGCCGAGACCATTTCCTACCTGTCTGGCCTGGTCGAGCTGTTCCCGGGAGACATCATCTTCTCCGGCACGCCGGAAGGGGTGGGGGCGGTGGTCAAGGGCGATCGCCTGCAGGGGCATGTCGACGGCTTGCCCGATATCAACATCACCATCGGCTAAGCCTTCGCACAGCCGCGCCAGCCGGTTCTTGGGGGCGGCTGTTTGACCTGGGTTCCGGCCTGCCGGCCCCGGCTGGCCGGGGGCGGAAACCAAACTGTCATGAAGCGATTGGCGATGCGGCGTATAATAGGGAGTTCCGGGCGTGGCAGGTCGTCGTCCCGGTCAGCATCTTTTGCATCATCCGAAGCGCCCGGCCGCTCAGGTTTGGCCGGTTCGCCCGTAACACATCAACACAGAAAGCAATCAGAACCCGTGCGCATGCACCCCATGCACCGGAGCCGCCTGGCGGCTGCCGCGGCGCTGTCGCACCGTTCGCAATAAACCATGTCCGACACCACGTCCGCGTCCGCAGCACCGGCTGCACCCGCCGTCCGCTTCGAAGATTTCGGCCTCTCGCCCGATATCCTGAAAGCCCTGGCCGAGCAAGGCTATGTCCATCCCACCCCGATCCAGGCCCAGGCCATTCCTGTGGTGCTGCAAGGCCGGGACGTCATGGGCGCCGCCCAGACCGGTACCGGCAAGACCGCCGGCTTCTCGCTGCCCATCATCCAGCGCCTGCTCCAACACGCCAGCCACAGCGCCTCGCCGGCCCGCCACCCGGTGCGCGCCCTGATCCTGACGCCCACCCGCGAGCTGGCTGACCAGGTGGCCGACAATGTGGCCGCCTATTGCCGCTTCACTCCGCTGCGTTCCACCGTGGTCTTCGGTGGCGTGGATATGTCGCCGCAGACCGCCATCCTGCGCGCCGGCGTGGAAATCGTCATCGCCACTCCGGGCCGCCTGCTGGACCACGTGCAGCAGAAGACGGTGAACCTGTCGCAGACCCAGATCCTGGTGATGGACGAGGCTGACCGCATGCTGGACATGGGCTTCCTGCCGGACCTGCAGCGCATCATCAACCTGTTGCCCAAGCAGCGCCAGAACCTGCTGTTCTCGGCCACCTTCTCGCCGGAAATCAAGAAGCTGGCCGCCAGCTTCCAGAACAACCCGGTCACCATCGAAGTGGCCCGCAGCAATGCCACCGCCGAAAACGTCACCCAGACCATCTACAAGGTGGATGAATCGGCCAAGGCCGATGCAGTGAGCTTCATCATTCGCCAGCGCGAACTGAAGCAGGTGATCGTCTTCTCCAATACCAAGATCGGCGCATCGCGCCTGGCGCGCACCCTGCTGGCCGAAGGCGTCAAGGCCTCCGCCATCCATGGCGACAAGACCCAGGGCGAGCGCATGGCCGCGCTGGAAGCCTTCAAGCAGGGCCAGATTGAAGTGCTGGTGGCCACCGACGTGGCTGCACGCGGCCTGGATATCGCTGAGCTGCCCTGTGTGATCAACTACGATCTGCCCTACAACGCCGAAGACTACGTGCACCGCATCGGTCGCACCGGTCGTGCCGGCGCCTCGGGCGACGCCATCTCGCTGTTCTGCGACAAGGATGACCGTCTGCTGACCGACATCGAGAAGCTGATCAAGAAGAAATTCGAACGTGCCGAGCTGGCCGGTTTTGCTCCCCGCGCGCGTCATGAGCGTGGTGAACGCAACGATCGTGGCGACCGGAGTGAACGTGGCGAACGAAGCGAGCGCGGCGAACGCAGCCGCAGCAGCCGCGATGGCTATTCCGCCGCGCCGCGTCGCGAGAAGGTCGATCCCTGGTTCCTCAAGCCCTACGAGCCCAGCGCCGTCGAGACCGTGTCCACCAAGCCGGAACTGCCCAAGAACAACCGTCCCAAGCCCAAGGTGGCGGCCCTGCTGGGCGGCATGCCCAAGCGCTGAGCGCGTCTTTCAGCGCGAGCCGAAACGCGCTTGCCAGCCGGTGAGCGCGCCATTCCAGAAACCTTCCCGGTCGCGGGTCTGGCCCGTCTCCCTGGCCAGCCCGAGGAAAGCGGCGGCCTGTTGCAACTGCTGCAGCGGCTGCCCCAGGTCCAGTGCCTGCGCGCCGTTCTGCTTGGAAAACTTTTCCCCCGTCTCATTCATCAGCAGCGGTACATGCAGGTAGCGCGGGGTCGGATAGCCCAGCAAGCCTTGCAGGTAGATCTGCCGTGCCGTCGAGTCCAGCAGGTCGGCCCCGCGCACGACGTCAGTCACGCGCTGTTCGGCATCGTCCACCACCACCGCCAGCTGATAGGCCCAGAAGCCATCAGCCCGCTGCAAGACGAAATCCCCCACCTCCGAGGCCAGGTGCTGCGCCTGCGGCCCCAGCCAGCGATCTTCGAACTGCACCCGTTCTCCAGGCTGCCCAGCATCCGGCACGCGTAGCCGCAGCGTGCGGGCCTGCTTGCCCGGTGCCAGGCCGTGGCGGCAGGTGCCGGGATAGATGGCGGCGCCGTCGCTGGCTGTTCCCACCCGTGAATCGGCGATTTCCTTGCGGCTGCAACCACAGGGATACACCATCGCGCCCAGTTTCTCCCGGGCCAGCTGGTAGCGCGCCTTGCGCTGGCTCTGGACCAGTACCGGGCCGTCGGCATGCATGTCCAGCGCCGCCAGGGTCGCCACGATGTCATCGGCAGCGCCCGGCACGGTGCGGGTTTCGTCGATATCCTCGATGCGCAGCAGCCAGCGTCCGTCATGGACGCGTGCATCCAGGTAGCTGGCCAGTGCAGCCACCAACGACCCCGCATGCAGTGGTCCGGACGGGGAGGGTGCGAAGCGGCCGACGTAGGCGCAGGCGTTCACATTGGCTCCGGCGCGGCGACCGGCCCGATCAGCGATGCACGTACCTGCGGTTGGGCCAGGTGCTGGATGAACCATTTGAGCGATTTGCCCTGTTCAGCCTTGGGCCAGGCCACCATGAAATTGTCGTTGGGTTTGGCGGCCAGGGTCTGTTTTTCGACCAGCGCCCCCGAGGCCAGGTAGGGCGCCGCCCAGATGCGGGGCAGGTGGCCGCAGCCCAGGCCCGCCAGCTGCGCCTGCAGCTTGTCGGCCACGGTGGCCACTGTCAGGGTTTCCTGGCCTGACAGCAGGCCCATGGTCAGGGTCGGCAGCGACTGGCTGTTGTCACCCACGGCGATGGCGCGGTGGCTGCGTACCAGCTCGGCCGACAAGGGCTCGTCGGCGGCGGCCAGCGGGTGCTGCGGGGCTACGGCGAATACCCAGTCCACGGCGCCCAGCTCCTGCATCTGGAAGCGGCCGCTGGTGCGCACGACCTCCGGTCCATCCAGGGTCACCCCGATGACCAGGTTGGCGCGGCCTTCGATCAGCTTTTCCCAGGCGCCGGTCAATACCCCCGGCGTGAAGCGCAGGCGGGTGCCGGATTGTTCGCGGTCGAAGGCTTCGATGATGGGCAGCATCTTGTCGAAGGGAATCAGACTGTTGAGCACGATGTGCAGCTCGGTCTCGCGGCCGGTGGCGGTGCGTTTGACACGTTGTTCCAGGTCGCTGGCGGCCAGCAGCAGGTGCCGGCCCTCCTGCAACAATTGCAGCCCGGCCGGTGTCAACTGGGCTCGATGGCCACGGCGGTCGAACAGCAGCACGTCGAGATCGTCTTCCAGCTTGCGCACGCTGTAGGTCAGCGCCGAGGGCACGCGGTCCAGTGCCACGGCGGCGGCGGCAAAGCTGCCCTTGCGGTCGATCATGTCCAGGATCAGCAGGGATTCCAGGGTCAGGTTCACGTCGCTTTCCCTTGTTTAAAATTTTTGAATGAAGACTACGGATTTTAGACCTTATCTCGGGAAAAGTTAGCCACTATAGTGACGCCATCGACAAACATTTTGTACAAACCACTTCCGGTCTGTACGTCACTTGAGAAAGAGGTGTTGACATGATGGAACTTCGCAAAGCGAACGATCGTGGCCACGCCAACCACGGTTGGCTGGATTCGTATCACAGCTTTTCCTTCGCGGATTACTATGATCCCAAGCACATGGGTTTCGGCCCGCTGCGCGTGATCAACGAGGACCGCGTGGCCGCTGGCCAGGGCTTTGGTACGCACGGCCACCGCGATATGGAGATCATTTCCTACGTGCTCGAAGGTGAGCTGGCCCACAAGGACAGCATGGGTAACGGCAGCGTGATCCGTCCGGGTGACGTACAACGCATGAGCGCAGGCACCGGGGTACGGCACTCGGAGTACAACCACTCCCAGGACGGGACCACCCACTTTCTGCAGATCTGGATCATGCCGGACCGCGCCGGTGCCGACCCTGGCTACCAGGAGGCGCATTTCTCGGCCGCCGACAAGGATGGCAAGCTGCGCCTGGTGGCTTCCGGCGACGGTCGCGATGGTTCGGTCAGCCTGAACCAGGACGCCCAGCTGTATGCTGGCCTGTTCGACGGCGCCCAGCGCGCCGACTATGCCTTGCCGCAAGGCCGCCTCGGATATATTCACGTGGCCCGTGGCAAGGTCAGCGTCAACGGCCAGGCCCTGGAAGCCGGCGATGCCGTCAAGCTCAGTGCGGTCGACCGCATCGAGATCAGCGACGGCGACAAGGCCGAAGTCCTGTTGTTCGACCTGCCGCGCTGATGGATTCGGGTGTCTGCTGCGGCAGCCCCATGATTCTGTAGTCCCGTAGTCGCATTGCCCGCCGGTACCGATCACACCGGCGGATTTTCCACCGTGTCACTTCACTCTCTAGAGAAGGAATACCCGTCATGACCAAAGTTGCCATCGTCTACCATTCCGGCTACGGCCACACCAAGAAGCAGGCTGAAGCCGTGCAGGCCGGCGCTGCTGGCGTTGCCGGCGCCGATGTCGAACTCATCGCCATCAGCGCCGAAGGCAGCATCACCGATGCCCAGTGGGCCAGCCTGGATGCGGCCGACGCCATCATCTTCGGCTCGCCGACCTACATGGGTACCGTGTCCTGGCAGTTCAAGAAGTTTGCCGACGCATCCTCCAAGCCCTGGTTCAGCCAGAAGTGGAAGGACAAGGTCGGTGCCGCCTTCACCAACTCGGCGACCATGAACGGCGACAAGCTCTCGACCCTGCACTACCTGTTCACCCTGGGCATGCAGCACAGCATGATCTGGGTCGGCACCGGTCTGATGCCCTCCAACAGCAAGGCTGCCCAGCGCAACGACATCAACTTCGTCGGTTCCTTCTCGGGCCTGATGGCGCAAAGCCCGTCGGATTCCTCGCCGGAAGAAGGCCCGCTGCCGGGCGATCTGGAAACCGCCAAGCTCTTCGGTGCACGCGTGGTGGAAACCGCAGCCAAGTTCAAGAAGTAAGCAGCAGGAAGCATCCAGCAACCGCCAAGGCGGACGCAAAAAAGCCGGCCTCAGTTCACTGGGGCCGGCTTTTTCATTGCTGCAGGAGGGGGCGATCAGGCCTGGGCGGACGCGGTTTCCTGCGTTTCTTCCCCCTTGCGCTGCGCCGAAGCGCAATGCGGGCAGGACTTGCCCGGCACGTAATCGGGCGACAACTGCTCGCGTGGTGTGACCACGGCGCGGCAGGCGAAGCACTGGGCGGTCTGGGTTTCCTTCAGTTCCGGGCTCAGGGCGGTACGGTAGTCGAAGACGAAGCAGTCGCCGTTGTAGTGGGCGCCGCCGACATCCTCGAAGTACTTCAGGATGCCGCCTTCCAGCTGGTAGACATGGTCATAGCCGATGTTTTGCATGTGGATGGCGGCCTTTTCGCAGCGGATACCGCCGGTGCAGAAGGTGACCACGGTCTTGCCTTCGAAGTCGGCCCTGTGGTCCTCGATGACCTGGGGGAATTCGGTGAACTTGCTGATGCGGTAGTCGACCGTGTTCTCGAAGGTGCCGACATCGACCTCGAAGCCGTTGCGGGTATCGACCATCACCACCGGACGGCCCTCGTCATCATGGCCCTGATCCAGCCAGCGCTTGAGCTCCCTGGGTTCCACAAAGGGCGCGCGGCCCAGCTCGGGCTTGATCAGCGGATGCTTCATGGTGATGATTTCAGCCTTCAGTTTCACCAGCATGCGCGTGAACGGTTGCTTCTCGGAATAGCTTTCCTTGACGATCAGGTCGGCGAAACGCGGGTCGGCGCGCAGCCAGGCAAGGAAGGCGTCGATGTCCGGCCGCAGGCCGGCCAGGAACAGGTTGATGCCTTCCGGGCTCAGGATCACCGTGCCACGCAAGTTGTGTTGTTGGCAAAACGCGAGGAATTCGGGACGCTTTTCAGCGGTATCGTCGAAGCTGACGAATTTGTAGGCGGCGATGTTGACGTAGGGTGTATCGGGGGACTGCATGGTTCGTTACTCAGCTCTAAGTCTTTGAATTGTCAGCATTATATACGCGCGGCCCAGGCGTTCGCAGCAATTTGCCGGCGCCTGCCCGGCTGGATGTCGCTTCTCTGATGCAGATCAAGGCGACTTCTAGCAATATTTCGAGCAGGTTTGTGTAAATTGTTCACAGGCAGTTGAATTCCTGTGAAAAGCTTGCCTCGCAAAGCCGAAGTGCATCCCAAGCTCCGGTAAAATGTCGTCCTATGACTACCCCGCAATTTGTACATCTCCGAATGCACTCGGAGTACTCCATCGTCGACGGCCTGGTGCGCATTGACGACATCGTCAAGGCCGCTGTCAAGGATGGCCAGGCCGCCCTGGCGGTCACTGATCTCTCCAACCTGTTCTGCATGGTGCGTTTCTACAAGGAAGCGCGTGGCAAGGGCGTCAAGCCCATTGCCGGCTGCGACCTGTGGATCACCAACGATGCCGATCGCGACAAGCCGTTCCGGCTGCTGGTGCTGATCAAGAACCGTCATGGCTACCTGCAGCTATGTGAAGTCCTGTCCCAGGCCTGGTTGAACAACCAGTACAAGGGCCGCGCCGAAGTGCGCATGGAGTGGCTGGAGGCGCTGCGCCACCAGGAAGGTGGCAATGGCCTGATCGCCCTGTCCGGCGCTGGTCTGGGCGACATCGGCCAGGCCATCGACAACGGCAACCTGGCCCAGGCCGAGGCCTGCGCCCGCCGCTGGGCCGATATCTTCCCGGGTGCCTTCTACCTGGAGCTGCAGCGCGCTGGCCAACCCAACATGGATGTACAGGTGCGCCAGAGCGTGGCCCTGGGCGCCAGGCTGGGCCTGCCCTGCGTGGCTACCCATCCGGTCCAGTTCCAGAACCCGGAAGAATTCATCGCCCACGAAGCCCGCACCTGCATCGCCGAAGGCGAGATCATGGCCAATGCGCGCCGGGTGAAGCGCTTCAATGAACAGCAGTATTTCAAGTCGCAGGCCGAGATGGCCGAGCTCTTCGCCGATCTGCCGGGGGCGATTGCCAATACCGTGGAAATCGCCAAGCGCTGCAACCTGGTGCTGCAGCTGGGCAAGCCGCAACTGCCGGACTTCCCCACGCCGGACGGCATGACCATCGACGATTTCCTGGTGGCCCAGACCAAGGCCGGGCTGGAAGTGCGCCTGAAGGAACTGTTCCCCAACGAAGCCGAGCGCGAAAAAGAGCGTGCCCGCTATGAAGCGCGCCTGGAGTTCGAGAACAACACCATCATCAAGATGAAGTTCCCGGGCTACTTCCTGATCGTGGCCGACTTCATCCAGTGGGCCAAGAACAACGGCGTGCCGGTCGGCCCCGGCCGGGGTTCCGGCGCCGGCTCGCTGGTGGCCTACTGCCTGCTGATCACCGACCTCGACCCGCTGCGCTACAACCTGCTGTTCGAACGCTTCCTGAACCCGGAACGCGTCTCCATGCCCGACTTCGACATCGACTTCTGCCAGGAAGGCCGCGACCGGGTGATTCAATATGTGAAGGATCGTTACGGCAAGGAGGCGGTCTCGCAGATCGCCACCTTCGGTACCATGGCGGCCAAGGGCGCGGTACGCGACGTGGGTCGCGTGCTGGACCTGGGCTACAACTTCTGCGACGGCATTTCCAAGCTGATTCCCTTCAAGCCGGGCAAGCTGGTCACGCTGGCCGATGCCATCGAGGAAGAGCCGCTGCTGAAGGAGCGGCTGGAGAACGAAGAAGAGGTCAAGCAGCTGATGGGCCTGGCCCAGCAGGTCGAAGGCATCGCCCGCAACATCGGCATGCACGCCGGTGGCGTGCTGATTGCCCCCGGCAAGCTCACCGATTTCTGCCCGCTCTATACACAGGGTGGCGACTCCGGCGTGGTATCGCAGTACGACAAGGATGACGTCGAAGCCGTCGGCCTGGTCAAGTTCGACTTCCTGGGCCTGACCACGCTGACCATCCTGGATCGCGCGGTGCGCTACATCCGCATGCTGGACCCGGCCATGGCCGAGTTCGACCTGGCCAAGCTGCCGCTGGACGACCGGCCCTCCTACGAACTGCTGACCAAGGCCAAGACGGTCGCCGTGTTCCAGCTGGAAAGCCGCGGCATGCAAGGCATGTTGAAGGACGCGCGCCCCGACCGTTTCGAGGACATCATCGCCCTGGTGGCGCTGTATCGTCCCGGCCCGATGGACCTGATCCCCGACTTCTGCAAGCGCAAGCACGGCGAAGCCTTCGACTATCCCGATCCGCGTACCAAGGACATTCTCTCCGAGACCTACGGCATCATGGTCTATCAGGAGCAGGTGATGCAGATGGCACAGGTGATCGGCGGCTACTCGCTGGGCGGCGCCGACCTGCTGCGCCGGGCGATGGGCAAGAAGAAGGCCGAGGAAATGGCCAAGCACCGTGAGCTGTTCCGCGAAGGCGCGGCCAAGAACGGGCTGGACCAGGCCAAGGCCGACGAGATCTTCGACTTGATGGAAAAGTTCGCCGGCTACGGTTTCAACAAGTCGCACGCGGCCGCCTATGCGCTGCTGTCCTACTACACCGCCTACCTCAAGGCGCACCACCCCGCCGCGTTCATGGCCGCCAACTTGTCGCTGGCCATGGAAGACACGGACAAGGTCAAGATCCTGATCGAAGACGCGATCGATATCTGCAAGCTGGCCATCCTGCCGCCGGACATCAACAAGTCCGACTACCGCTTCATGCCGGTGGGCGAGCCCGGCAAGAAGGCCACCCAGATCCGCTACGGCCTGGGCGCGGTCAAGGGCGCCGGGCAGAATGCCATCGAAGCCATCCTGGAAGCACGCAAGAGCGGCCCCTTCAAGGACCTGTTCGATTTCGCCAAGCGGGTGGACAAGAAACAGATCAACCGTCGCACCATCGATTCGCTGATCCGTGCCGGTGCCTTCGATTGCTTCAAGGTCGATCGCGCCATCCTGCAAGCCTCGGTCAACCTGGCCTGGGAAAGCGCCGAGCAGGCCGAGAAATCGGCCAACCAGGTCAGCCTCTTCGGCGGCGACGACAGCGACCTGGAAGCCCCGCTGGAATACGTGCAAGTACCGCCCTGGAGCGACAAGCAACGCCTGACCGAGGAAAAGGGCGCGCTGGGCTTCTACCTGTCCGGCCACCTGTTCTCGGCCTACGAAAAGGAAGTGCGCCGCTTCGTACGCACCAAGATTTCCAGCCTGGAACCCTCCTGGGAGCCGCGCAGCCTGGCCGGCATCATCACCGGCGTGCGGGTGCAGATGACCCAGCGCGGCAAGCTGGTGATCTGCACGCTCGACGATGGCACCGGGGTGATCGAGGCCACCATCTACAACGAACTCTTCGAACCCTTCAAGCATCTCATCAAGGAAGATGAGTTACTGGTGGTCTCGGGCAAGGTCTCGGAAGACCGCTTCAACGGCGGCCTGCGGGTGGCCGCCGACAAGGTCATGGATCTGGGCGCGGCGCGCATCCAGTATGGCGTGCGCATGGTGGTGTCGCTGAACAAGGCGGTTGATCCCAACCAGCTGCGCGACACGCTCTCGGCACACCGCCAGGAGCAGGGCCTGCCCTTCGTGATGCGCTACCAGCAATCCGACGCGGCCTGCGAAGTGGTGCTGGGTGACGCCTGGCGCGTCAATCCCAGTGACAGCCTGCAATCGACGCTGGTGGCGTCGTTCGGCAAGGAGGCGGTGGTGGTCGAATACTAGTCTGTCGGGTCCCAGTCACATAAAACAACATCACTACCATGCAGATTTCCTCGTGTCGGCTGCCGTCGCTCGCCGTCCTTCTGGCCTTTTCTTCGCTAGGCCTGGTATTGCCCAACCTGTCCAATGCCAGTCTGTTTTTGCTGGTCCTCCTGGGCATCGTGACCCTGTTCGTCTATCGCCACCAGACGCCAGAGTGGCACGCCCAACTGCCGTCGATGAAAGTGCTCTTCGTCGTCATGGCCCTGCCGGCCCTGGCAGTGCTGATCCATCAGGTGGGTGTGGGGCACTTCACCTTCCGTGACTATGACCGCCCCTTGCGGCTGGCCTTCTTCGTGATGGTGTTCCTGGCGGTCTGGCGCGTGACCGATACGGCACTGGACTGGCTGCCATGGGCCTGGATGCTGGCCTGCATCCTGTGTTTTGCCAAGGCCTGGATGATCACCGATGGCGGCAGCCTGCCCAATTCCGGCAGCCTGGGTTTCATGGCAGGGATTGCGTTTTCGAATGCGGCCATGCTCATCGGGACCTGGCTGTTACTGTCGCTGCAACTGCCGATGTCGACCTTGCAGCGCTGCCTGCGTATCGTGGCCATCGTCCTGGCCCTGGGCGTGACCTTCATGGTCAAGACCCGCGGCACCTGGCTGGTGCTGCCGTTCTATGCGGTCTTCCTCATCCTGTATCTGAAGCAACTGAGCATGATGCGCAAGATGCTGATCCTGCTGCTGCCGCTGGTACTGGTGGGCGTCGCCATGCTCTCCAGCGACATGGTGAAGCATCGCATCTACGACATCGGTGATGACATCCACGCGTATTCCGATCGCAGTGACCGCGAAACTTCCGTGGGCCAGCGCCTGCAGATCTGGCTCGGCTCCTGGCAGCTCTATCGCGAGCACCCTGGATTCGGTGTGGGGCGGGAAGGATTCAAGCCGGAACTGCATCGCCTGGCCGACAAGGGGGAGATCTCCAACGCGGTGGCCGAACTTCCGCACTCGCACAATGGCATGCTCTTCCAGATGGCGCTGTGGGGGACTGGCGGCCTGGTGGCCTGGGTGCTGACCTACCTGGTCCCGCTGGTGATGTTCTGGCGGGAACTGGGACACGCCGACGTGAAGGTAAGGACCTACGCCGCCATGGGCGTGGCTTTGTGTCTGGGCTACTGGGTGTTCGACTTCACCGATGTGATGTTCTTCTGGGTGATCCTCAATGGCTTCTACACGATCAACCTGGCGATCTTCTTCTGCGCGATAGGGCGGTGCAAGCGGGCTTCGGCCGGCCTGCCCGCGAACGCCTAGCCGCGCTGGCCAGCCGCTATTGCGGCGATGCCTGTCTGTCGGCGATCCAGCCCTGCACAACGTCCAGCACGCTCTGCACGCTGATGGCGAGCATGCAATCGCAGGTCATGATGCGCAGTTTTTCGCAGCCCTGGCAGGAAGGTTGATCGGTGCACAGATTGCTGGCGCGCTTGCCCAGTGCCGCCCAGCGACCGGGGTGCATGGGGCGCGTCGGCGGGAACAGGCCAAGGGTACGCTGACCGATCGCCGCCGACAGGTGCAGCGGACCGGTACCGCTGGCAATCAGGCCATCGGCCTGGGCGATGAACTGCGTCAACCGCGCCAGGCTCATCGTGCCGCAGGTATTGATCACGTGCGGCAGGGCCAGCAGGGCGCCGGCATGCTGCTCCAGCCACTTTCCTTCGTCGGCGCTGCCGGTGAGCCAGATACGCAGCCCGGGTTGCTGCTGCAGGGTCTGTGCCAGCGCCGTATAGCGCTCCACCGGCCACTCGCGGCCGTGGCCGTTGGACTTGGTGTGCAGGATCAGGTTGAACGCGTGGGGCGCAAACTCTGCCGCAATCCCGGCGTCAACCGGAATCGAAAAATGATAGCTGTCGGCAATCTCTTGGCGAGTCGGAATATGGCTGTCGCCATAGGGGCGCAGGAACTCGAAGTTGATCTGTGACTCGTGGTTCTCGGACAAGCCCTTGCTGAAGCGCACCCTGTCATTGCAGTAGATCAGCTGGTACACCTTCTGCCGCGCATTGCCGATCCGGTGCTTCACCCGTGCGAAGAAGGCGGCCTTGGCCAGGTCGCGGTTGGGCTGGGCCAGGATCACGGTGTCGATGTCGCTGGCACGCAGGAATCCATAGAGATTCTCACCCACATCCTCTTCTTCCACCACGTCATCGATATCGTCGCAATAGCGCACCACGTCAGCCGCATAGCGACGGCACAGCATGCTGATCCTGACCCCGGGGTTGAGTTCTTTGAGACGCGCTGCCATCGGCAGGGTCAGGACGATATCACCGATGTTGTCGGTACGACTGATGAGGATGTGCTTGCTGGTGATCGGCATGGCAGGAAGGAAAGTGAGTCTGTTCTTCTTGGGGACGAGCTTAGCGGGCGCGGCGCTTGCGCAGATAGCGCACATACCACTTCAGGCTCTCCAGCGGGCGTCCCTGGCGGTACATGAAGCGCGAATGCATGCGCAGTTCCTTGGTGTTGCGGGGCTCCTGGTCCAGTGCCATGTCGGCCCAGGGCGAGATGTCCAGGTAGCGGCGGAACAGGTCGCAGGCCTCATGCCGGCTCCATGCCGCCCATGGTTTCACGGCACCGGCGAAGTGCACGAAGATGGCCTTGCCCACCGGCTTGAGCGCGAACTTGTTGACGTTGAGGTCGTGGATCAGGTCGTACAGGTAATTCCATTTCGGCGACAGATAACGCGCCCGGCCGTTGAGGACGATGTTGAGCGCGTCCTGGTCGTTGAAGCGCATGTCGGTCTTGCTGTCCAGCAGCGCTTCCAGCGTCTTGGGCGTGATGTCTTCCGCCAGCCATTTGCGGATGTTGATGAAGATCACCCCACCGTTGAAATATTCATTGTGTGCCAGTCCCAGTGCCGCCACCCGACGTTGCAGCGTCACCGGCGCGTCCGGTACCACCACTGCGATGTCGTTGGAAATATCCATGTCCACCAGTTCGTCGACGCGGTTGAAGCACAGGATGTCGGCGTCCAGATACAGCACGCGATCGGTCACCTCGGCCAGCACGGTAGGGATCACCAGGCGCGTGAAGATCGACAGCGAATAATGCGAATGGCCCAGGAAGTGCGAGAAGTGGGTGAAATCGTTCAGGTCCAGCAGGTGCAGTTCGGTCTTGACCTGATACATCGACTCAAGCTGCTTGAGGCGCCGCTGATGGTCTTCCGATACTTCGAAGGCCAGCACGTGGAAGGTGAAATGCTGCCCCGGATTATTGGCCACGATGGAAGCAATGGTGCCACCCATGGCGCGGAAATAATTGTTGTCCACGCAAAACGCAATGTGGAAGGAGGGCTTGCCGTTACCGGGCTGCGCCTGGATGTCTGCTTGGCTTGGGACGTTCATCAGATGGCTTTCATGACTTGTTCGACGCTGACCGCCTTGACCCAGTCGCGGCGGCCCGGGGCGGTGATGACGACGCTGTTGGCGCGATCGACCGGTACCCATTCCGGATTCTTCTGGCGCATCAGGGCGATCACCGGCACGCGCACGGCGTTGGCCAGGTGCATCACCGCCGTCTCCACCGAGATGATCAGGTCGCATTCAGCCAGCATGGCCGGCAGCTGGAAGAAGTTCTCTTCGGCGCTGAAGAGTTGCGTGCGCTGCAGCTGGTAGCGGCCGATCACCTCGCGCGCATTGGCCAGTTCCTGCGGTACCGCGTTGACGATGAAGCAGGCATCCTGCCAGCCCTCGCGCGCCTGCATGGCCTGGATCAGCGCGGCCACCTGTTCCAGCGTCCAGCAGCGCTTCCTGGTCTTGGCGTAGGGATTGATGAACACCAGCTTGCCGTCGCGTGCGGCGAATTCCCAGCGCACCAGTTGCTCCTGCGCATACTGGTGCCATTGCAAGGGGATGTCCACGAACGGGAACCGCGCCTCGTCCTTGACCTCCAGTCCACTCAACTGACGGAACCAGAAGGCATACACATCGCTGATGTGATGCTCAGGATCACTGCTGCGGTAGCTCGGCATCTCGGCATCCAGCTGCCGGTAGGCCAGCAGATGATGCGGCTGGAACAGCGAGACCTTCTTGCGCATGCCGACCACCCAGCCTTCCGGGCTGATCTCGCGCGCCAGACCGGCGTAGAGGTGCGGGCGCAGGGTCGCCAGAGATACCACGATGGGATAGTGCTCGCCACGCGCCTCGGCGATGGAGGCGCGATACAGCTCCGGACTGTAGGTGCGGGTGTAGACCTTGTCGAAGAAGGGGCAGGCGGCCGTCCAGTCGTAGAGCGAATACTTCTTCAGGTGCGGCCACTGGCTGGCGTCAGCCGTGCGGCGCACTTCATCGACCCACAGGTGGACCTTCAGATGCGGGTTCTGCGCGGCGAAGGCCTTGAAGAAATTCTGCAGGTAGGTGAAGTCGCCCAGGGCCAGATGGGCGATGAAGAGGATCTTGTCGGATTTCTTCAGCAGGTCGGCGGGGATCAGGCAGTTTTGCATGGGCATGCTCAGACGGAGGCTTCCTGTTGCTGGGAGAACTGCAGGCGATACAGGTTGGCATAGACCCCCTCCTTCTGCAGCAGTGCCTGGTGGTTGCCCACCTCGACGATCTGTCCGTGCGACAGCACCACGATGCGGTCGGCGCGTTCGATGGTGGACAGGCGGTGGGCAATGACGAAGGTGGTGCGACCCTGCATCAGGCGATCCAGCGCCGCCTGCACGGCACGTTCGGATTCGGTATCCAGTGCCGAGGTGGCTTCGTCCAGGATCAGGATGGGCGCATCCTTGTAGATGGCGCGGGCAATGGCCACGCGCTGGCGTTGACCGCCGGACAGGCGCGAGCCGTTGTCACCGATGCGCGTCTGCAGGCCTTCCGGCAAGCCCGCCACCACATCGTTGAGGTGCGCGGCCTCGACCGCTGCGGCCACGCGCGCTGCATCGGGCCTGGGGTCGCCATAGGCGATGTTGGCGGCCAGGGTGTCATCGAAGAGCACCGTGTTCTGGTTCACCATCGCGATCTGCTGGCGCAGGCTGGGCAGGGAGATGGTTTCGATGGGGCGGCCGTCGAGCAGGATTTCACCCGAGGTGCTGGAATAGAAGCCGGGGATCAGGCTCACCAGGGTGGACTTGCCACCGCCGGACATGCCCACGAAGGCGATGGTCTCGCCCGCTTCGACCTGCAGGTTGAGGTTCTTCAGGGCCAGTTGTTCGTGGCCCGGATAGGCGAAGCTGACATCGACGAAGTCCAGCTTGCCGGTCGCGCGCGCGGTCAAGGGCTGGCCGGTGGTGCGTTCGGTCGTCTTGTCGATCAGGTTATAGACTTCTTCGGCGGCGGCCATGCCGCGTTGCAGGGGGCCGTTGATTTCGGCCAGTTGCTTCAGCGGTGCCAGCAGCATCAGCATGGCAGTGATGAAGGAGACGAAGCCGCCCACCGTGATCTGGCCGTTGCCGGACTGGATCAGGGCCATCACGATGACGATCGCCACCGCGGTCGCGGTCATGAGCTGGGTGATGGGAACGGTGGAGGCAAAGGCGGCCGTCATGCGCATGGTGTAGCTGCGCAGGTTCTCGGCACGACGATGGAAGCGCTCCTTCTCGTAGTCCTGGCCGCCGAAGATCTTGATGACCTGCTGGGCGCGGGTGGTTTCCTCGATGACCTGGGTCATCTCGGCGTTGACGTTGAGCGAATCACGGTTCAGTTTCTTGAGCCGCTTGCCGGTGGTGCGCACCACGATGGTCACCAGCGGCAGCAGGACCAGGGTGACGATGGTCAGCACCCAGTTCAGGTACAGCAGCCAGGCCAGCAGGCCGAGCACGGTCAGTGCCGAACGCAGGATGGAGGTGAAGACCTTGGTCACCATGTCGATGATCTGCTGCACTTCGAACATCATCGAATTGATCACCTTGCCCACCGTATTGGTGGCATAGAACTGCACCGGCAGGTCCAGCATGCGGGCGAACATCTGGCGGCGCAATTCGTTGAGGATGCGGGTGGACACCCAGGTCATCATGTAAGAACTGGTAAAGGTGGCGATGCCGCGGATGAAGAAGATGCCGATCACCGCCGCCGGCACCAGCCAGAGCGAGAAAGTCGGCTTGCCCACGAAGCCCTTGTCCAGCAGCACCTGGAAGATGTAGGGCACCACCGGTTCGGTGGCGGCGGTGACGATCATGGCAATGAATGCCACGGCCAGCCGCTTCTTGTAGGGCAAGTGCAGGGCCGCCAGGCGTTTCATGTTGTAGGACAGCATCGGGAGAATCCTTGCGTGCAGGTAATGCGGGTAACGAAAAGGTGAGATTATGCCGTGTTCGCCGGTCCAGCAGGCTGTTGCCGTGCCAATGACCACAGGATGACCCCCAGGAAGGCGAACATCATCACGCCATTGTTGTGCGTCAGGAAAGCCTGGGTCAGCCCGAAGGCCAGGTAACTCAGCATGAGCATCATGCCGGCGCCGGCGGCCATACGAGCCTCGATGCTCATGCCAGGGACGGCCCGCCCGGCAAACAGGCGCAATGGCAGCAGGTACAGCACCAACACGGCCAGCAGGCCGGGGATGCCATGCTTGACCAGGGCATCCAGGTATTCATTGTGGAGATGGGTATGCTCTGCCACCGAGTCCGATGCCAGGCCCTCTTCGACCATGTGCTGCTTGGCCTGCATCATGCCTTCCTTGCCGAAGCCCAGCAGCAGGTGGCGGGGCGCCAGGTACAGGCCCACTCGCAGCATCTCCAGACGCGCGCCCACCGAGGACTGGGCATCGGCGTCGTGCAGGTAACCGCCGGCCTCGCTCACGGCCTGCCGGTAGCGTGCGGTCAGCGGCGAATGGGGTAGCAGCGCCAGTACCGCCAGTGCGGCCAGAGCGAGCACGGCTGGCTTGAGCAGGCGCCGGGCCTGGCCGGCGCGTATCAGCAGGTATGCCGCCAGGATCGCGCAGAGGGGCAGCGCCAGCCAGCTGCCGCGGCTGCCGCTGAGCAGCGTGGCGACCAGGGCCATCAGAACGCCGGTGGCATGCAGCAGCTTCCAGCGCAGCCCGTGGCCCAGCGCCAGCGCACGCGCCAGCCCGTAGGTCGAGAGTACCGCCAGCAGTGCGCTGATGTTGCCGTACTGGATCGGATTGGTACTGCCGCCCGGACGGTCCATGCCCCAGGCCAGCCATTGCCACAGACTCAACAGCCCGGCGCCGATGGCGCCGACCGCCGCACCCGACCACAGCGCGCCCGGCCGGGGCGGGAAAGTGCACAGCAGCAGCAGTGCCGGGATCGCCAGCAGGAAGCGCAAGGGCGCATCGTATTCCCGCCCCGGCGCGAGATGTATCAGGTTCAGGGCCACATGCAACAGGAAATAGAAGCCCAGGGCGGCGATGAACAGGTAATCCGGCGCCGCCAGGCGGGGACGGGGAGATGCGGGCCGCAACAGCACCGTCGCACCCAGCACCAGCATCCCCGCGCCCAGGGAAAAACCGCTTGCGATGACCAGCGAAATTGCCGACAGCAGGAAGACAGCCAGTGAGGTATAGGTGGGCATGGAAAGCGAAAGAACGCGCAGGCGGGCCGCGGAGTGCGCATTGTAATCGATGCACTGCGGCCATCGCCTTGCGCCGGGGCGTGGTGTCCGGCAATTCTGCGCTACGTGTTGCGTGCGGCCGGACCGGGCGACCTGGGGCCGGATCACATCAGGATGATGTCGTACTGCTCCTGCTGATAATCGCTCTGGACCTGCAGCGACACCGGCTTGCCGATGAAGTCCCCCAGCATGGCCAGGTGCTGCGACTCTTCTTCCAGGAACATGTCCACCACCACCTGCGAGGCCAGGATGCGGAATTCACGGGGGTTGAACTGCTTGGCTTCGCGCATGACCTCGCGCAGGATTTCATAGCACACCGTACGCGGCGTCTTGACCTGGCCGCGCCCCTTGCAGGCCGGGCAGGTCTCGCACAGGATGTGGGCCAGCGATTCGCGGGTGCGCTTGCGCGTCATCTCCACCAGGCCCAGCGTGGAGAAGCCCGACACCGAGATCTTGGTGCGGTCGCGCTGCAGCGCCTTGCCCAGTTCGGCCAGCACCGCCTGGCGGTGCTCCGTGCTCTCCATGTCGATGAAGTCCAGGATGATGATGCCGCCCAGGTTGCGCAGCCGCAACTGGCGGGCAATGGCATGCGCCGCTTCCAGGTTGGTCTTGAAGATGGTGTCGTCAAAGTTGCGACCATTGACGAAGCTGCCGGTGTTGACGTCAATGGTGGTCATCGCCTCGGTCTGGTCGACGATCAGGTAACCGCCCGACTTCAGGTCCACCCGACGTCCCAGGGCGCGTTCGATTTCCTCTTCCACGCCATACAGGTCGAACAGCGGGCGCTCGCCGCGATAGTGCATCAGCTTGGGCAGCACCGAGGGGGTATAGATGGCGCCGAACTCCTGCAGCATGTGGAAGTTCTCGCGTGAATCGACCTGGATGGTGGCAGTCTGGTCGGACACGAAGTCACGCAGCACGCGCTGGGCCAGCGACAGGTCCTGATGCAGCAGCGTGGGCGCCGGCTTGGTCTTGGCCTGCTTGATGATGGTGGCCCAGGTGGTGCGCAGGTATTCGACGTCCATCTGCAGGTCGGCGTCGGAGGCATCCTCGGCCATGGTGCGGATGATGAAGCCGCCTTTTTCCTCGGCCGGCAGCAGCGCTTGCACCTTGCTGCGCAAGAGCTCGCGCTCGGCTTCGTTCTCGATGCGCTGGGAAATGCCGATGTGCTTGTCCTGCGGCAGGTAGACCAGCATGCGCCCGGCAATGGAGATCTGCGTGGACAGGCGCGCACCCTTGGTGCCGATCGGGTCCTTGATCACCTGTACCGTGATGGTCTGGCCATCGTGCAGCAGTTTCTCGATGGGAATGGCAGGCGCGTTCTGGCCATCGTGCGGACGGGCTTCCCAGATGTCGGCCACGTGCAGGAAGGCGGCGCGCTCCAGACCGATGTCGATGAAGGCTGACTGCATGCCCGGCAGCACCCGGACCACCTTGCCCAGGTAGATGTTGCCGGCCAGGCCGCGCGAGAGGGTGCGCTCGATGTGCAACTCCTGCACGGCCCCTTGCAGGATCAGCGCAACCCGCGTCTCCTGCGGCGTGATGTTGATGAGGATGTCTTCGCTCATAGGATTCGAACGCCCGCTTGTTGTAGTAGTTGAGCCGTCTCGAATAGCGGCAGTCCCATGATACCGGAATGGCTGCCCACGATATTGCTGATGAACACCGATGCCAGGCCCTGGATGCCATAGGCGCCGGCCTTGTCGTAGGGTTCGACGGTATTGCAGTAGGCGGCGATGGCCTCGGCGGTGAGCGGCGCGAAACTGACGTCGGACTGCTGCACGATCTGCCAGACCTCGGTTTCCACGCCCAGCGTCACGCCCACGGCCACGCTGGTCAGGACCTGGTGCGTACGGCCGGAGAGCAGGGTGATCATGCGCACCGCCTCGTCATGGTCGGCCGGCTTGCCCAGGATCAGGTCGTCCACCACCACCGTGGTATCGGCCGACAGCAGCGGCCGATGCGGCAACTGGCGCAGGATCATGGTCTGCTGGGCACTGTCGAGCTTGGCGCGGGTGACGCGGGCGACGTAGTCCAGCGGGGCTTCCCCGGGCAATACGCTTTCGTCGACTTCCTTGTCCGAGAGCATCAGTTCGAAATCGATGCCGATCTGGCGCAGCAGTTCGCGGCGGCGCGGGCTTTTCGAGGCGAGGTAGATTTTATGGTCCGCTTGTTTCATTGAGCCATGCATGTCAAGGGCCGCTGCCCGGGAGGCGAGGCCGGCGGTGGACGGGTTCAGGCGCGGTGATACGGGTGGTTCTGCGTAATCGACCACGCGCGGTACAGTTGCTCGGCCAGCAGCACGCGCACCATGCCATGCGGCAAGGTCATGCTGGAGATGCGGATGAGCGTGTCGGCGCCGGCCTTGAAGCCGGGATCGAGCCCATCGGCACCGCCGATGACGAAGGCCACGTCGCGGCCATCCTGCTGCCACTGGACCAGCTGCTGCGACAACTGCACCGAGGTCCAGTCGCGGCCACGCTCGTCCAGCGCAATCACGCGCGCGCCCTTGGGTAGCGCGGCTTCGATCTTTTCGCGTTCCTGTGCCATCACGGTCTCGGCCGTGCGGCTGCCGGAGCGTTCGACGGGTTTGATTTCCTTCAGGATGATCCGGCATTCCGGTGGCATGCGCTTGGCATACTCCTGGAAGCCGGTCTCGATCCATGCCGGCATCTTGTGGCCGACGGCAGCAATCACCAGTTGCATCAAGCCTTGCTGGTGCGCTTGGCGGCCGGCTTCTTGGCGGTCTCGCTCTTGGCGGGCGCCACGCGCACGGTCTTGCCGGTCGGGGTCTTGGGGGCAGCGGTTCTGCTGCGGGTGGTCGCAGCCTTGGGCGCGGCGGTCTTGCTGCCGGCAGCGGTGCGGGTGGTGGTGGTCTTGGCGGCGGTGGTCTTGGTGCCGGTGGTGCGCGTGGTCCTGGTGGCAGCAGTCTTGGCACCGGTAGCGCCCGTGGTACGGGTCGTGCCGGCTGCAGCGCGGGTGCCGGTGGTGGTGCTGGTCGAGGTGGCGCGCGGCTTGCGGGCCGGCTTCTTCGGTGCATCCTCGTCGTCGTCCAGGGCCTGGCTGGCTTCGACCGCTTCGGCCTGGGCACGGGTACGGCGGATCTTGGGGGCCGGCTCCTCGTCGGCGGCGGCGCGCTTTGCGGAGGCCGAGGTACCGGTGCGCTTGGCCGCGCCCAGCTTCACTTCCTTGTCGCCCCAGATTTCTTCCAGGCGGTAGTAGGTGCGGATGGCCGGCTGCATGATGTGCACGATCATGTCACCCAGGTCGACCAGCACCCACTCGCCGGTGTCTTCGCCTTCGATGCTCACGACGTTGCCGCCCTTGGCCTTGACCTTGTCGCGCACCGAGGCGGCCAGCGCCTTGGTCTGACGGTTCGAGGTACCGGAGGCGATCGCCACGCGGTCGAACAGGCTGGTCAGGTGGGTGGTGTCATAGATGCGGATTTCTTGCGCCTTGACGTCTTCCAGAGCGTCCACGACCAGGGTTTGCAGTTTTTTGATGTCCATTATTGAGTTCGGTACAGATGTTGTTGTTCGATATAGTCTAGCACCCTGCCCGGGATCAGCGAATCGGGTCGGATGCCGCGTTGCAGCTGGGCACGGATTTCAGTCGACGAGATATCGACCGCCAGCCCGAGGGCCAGGTAGCCGTATCCGTGCGTGGTGCTGCGGATCTCTTGCGGCGCAGCGTTGCGCCGCTTGAATTCTTCCCTCACGGCCGGCGGCACGTGGGCGTCGGCCAGCTCGAAGCCGGGCCGGGAGGCGGCACACAGGTGCGCCAGTTCAAACAGTTCCTGCCAGTGCTGCCAGGTGTCCAGGTGCTGCAGCTGGTCGGCGCCCATCAGGAACACGATGGACACCTCCGGCCCCAGTTCGGCACGCAGGGCGCGCAGCGTATCGATGGTATAGGTCGCGCTGGCGCGGCGGATTTCCTGCTCATCGATGACCACCGGCACCCGCTGGCGGTCAAAGGCCAGGCGCACCATTTCCACCCGGTCCGCCGGCGCAGCTTGCAGACCGTGCTTTTGCCAGGGGTTGCCGGTGGGAATGACGCGCAATTCGTCCGGATGCAGCAGGTCCACGAAGTGCTCGGCCAGCTTGACATGCCCATTGTGGACAGGATCGAAGCTGCCGCCAAGCACGGCAATGCAGCGCTGCGCCGCGGGCGGCGCCATTACAGCCATTCCTTGTGGACCAGGAAGTCCGAATACAGTGCGGCCTCCGGGCTGCCGGCTTCCGGGTGCCAGTCATAGCGCCATTTCACCAGCGGTGGCATGGACATCAGGATGGATTCGGTGCGGCCTCCCGACTGCAGCCCGAACAAGGTGCCACGGTCGAAGACCAGGTTGAACTCCACGTAGCGTCCGCGGCGATAGGCCTGGAAGTCACGCTCGCGCTCGCCATAGGGCATCTCGCGGCGAGCCGCCACGATGGGCAGGTAGGCCTCCAGGAAGGCATCCCCCACGCTGCGCTGCATGGCAAAGGCCTGCTCGAAGGGCAGGGCGTTGAAATCGTCGAAGAAGATGCCACCCACGCCACGCGGCTCCTTGCGGTGCTTCAGGTAGAAATACTCATCGCACCAGGTCTTGAAGCGCGGGTACAGATCGTCGCCATATGGCTGCAGCGCATCGCGACAGGTGCGGTGGAAATGGCGGGCGTCGTCCTCGACCCCGTAGTAGGGCGTCAGGTCCATACCGCCGCCGAACCACCAGACCGCTTCTTCTCCCTCCGCATGGGTGGTGAAGAAGCGCACGTTCATGTGCACCGTCGGGATATAGGGATTGCGCGGATGCAGCACCAGCGACACCCCCATGGCTTCCCAGGCACGACCGGCCAGCTGCGGGCGGTTGGCGGCTGCCGACGGCGGCAGGTTCTTGCCCATCACGTGCGAAAAGCCCACGCCGCCGCGCTCCAGCAGGTTTCCTTCTTCCAGCAGGCGCGAAGTGCCGCCGCCGCCTTCCGGACGTTCCCACGAATCCGACAGGAAGGCCTTGCCATCGGCGGCTTCCAGGGCCGCGACGATGCGCTGTTGCAGGTCTTGCAGGTAGGCCTTGACGGCGGCGGTGTGGGTGGAGGCGTTGGAATGGGTGGTCACGGCGGGTCGCTCTGGTGCACGGTTACTGGGCGGAAATGCGTTCCAACCCGCGATTGTACCTTGCCCGCCCCTTCGTGGGGCGGCAAAAGCCGGTCCGTCGGGCGCCACGGACCGGCGGTGTGGGGCGTTAGCCTCAGGTTTGCGGCGGTTGCGCCAGCGGCACGGCCACCTGGTAGGTAGCCGGTGCCGGCCAGCCTTCCTTCAGGCAGACCTCGGCGATGGCATTCTGCACATCGGTATAGACCTGGCCGAAATTGGGTGTCGGGGCATGTACGCGCAGGGCGATCAGGGTGCCGGTGGCGTTGAATTCCTGGATCACGATGCCCGGCGCCGGCGTCTGCAGCACATTGGGAATGGCCTTGATGCGCTCGGTCAGCTTGGCGATGGCCACCTGGGGATCAACGCTATAGGCAATCTGGCAACGCAGGTCGGTGCGGCGCGTGGCATTGACGTTGTAGTTGATGATGTTTTCCGAGAACAGCTTGTTGTTGCCGATGATCACGCGCAGGTTGTTGTCGGTGGTGATGATGGTGGTCACCAGGCCGATGTCGGAAACCGTTCCGGTCTGGCCGGCGGCGGTGATGTAGTCGCCCACCTTGAACGGACGCAGCACCACCAGGAAGATGCCGGCCGCGAAGTTCGACAGCAGGCCCGACCAGGCCACGCCCAGCGCCACGCCGACCGCGCCGATCATGGCGGCGAAGGAGGTGGTGGGAATGCCGCACACTTCCAGGATGCCCATCACCAGCAGGACGCGCAGGATCACGTGCATGGCCGAGCTGGCGTAGTTGATCAGGGTGGTCTCGAACTGGCGCGCAGTCAGCACCCGGCGCACCACCTTGGACAGGGTATTGATGAACATGCCGCCGATGATCCAGATGGCGATGGCAGCGATGACCTTCAGGCCGAATGGCACCAGGTAGAGGTTGATGAGGGTGTCGAAGTTGAGCAGGTGTTCAGGCATCGGGGCTTCCTTTTCTTCGGTAGTGGCGTGTCGTGCTTAGTCTGCCGGCATGGGCTTTTGTTGCAGTCGGCGGGTAGCTCGCATGAAGCATAAAGCGACTGTCCCCCGCAACACACCGGGCGTTGCGGGGGACAGTGGGTCGTACGGTGTTCGGCTTAGCGCTTCAGGGCGCGCCAGCCGATGTCGCGGCGCATCTGCGAGCCGGCGAAGTGGATCAGGTCGGCGGCATCGTAGGCGTGCTTCTGCGCGACCTTCACGCTGTCACCCAGGCCCACCACGCACAGCACGCGGCCGCCCGAGGTGGTCAGCTTGTCGCCGGTCAGGGTGGTGCCGGCGTGGAAGGTCACGCAATCGACGGTTTCGGCCGGGATGTCGGTAATCAGGTCGCCCCGGCGCGGTTCTTCCGGATAGCCGTGGGCGGCCATGACCACGCCCAGCGCGGTGCGGCGATCCCACTCCAGCTCGACCTTGTCCAGGGTGCCGGTCACGGCGTGTTCGAACACCGTCAGCAGATCGGTCTTCAGGCGCGCCATGATGGGCTGCGTTTCAGGGTCGCCCATGCGGCAGTTGAATTCCAGCGTCTTGGGGTTGCCTTCGGCGTCGATCATCAGGCCGGCATACAGGAAGCCGGAGAAGGGGATGCCGTCCTTGGCCATGCCCTGCACGGTCGGCACGATGATTTCGCGCATCACGCGGGCATGCAGCGCCGGAGTCACGATGGGGGCGGGGGAGTAGGCACCCATGCCGCCGGTATTGGGACCCTGGTCGTTGTCCTGCAGGCGCTTGTGGTCCTGGCTGGTGGCCAGCGGCAGGATGTTCTTGCCGTCCACCATGACGATGAAGGAAGCCTCTTCGCCGGCCAGGAATTCCTCGATCACCACGCGTGCACCGGCATCGCCCAGCTTGTTGTCGGAGAGCATCATGTCCACCGCCGAATGCGCTTCTTCCAGCGTCATGGCGACCACCACGCCCTTGCCGGCGGCCAGGCCGTCGGCCTTGATGACGATGGGGGCGCCCTTCTTGGCGATGTAGTCATGCGCGGCCGCGACGTCCGAGAAGGTCTGGTACTCGGCAGTGGGAATGGCGTGGCGCTGCATGAAGGCCTTGGCGAAGTCCTTGGAGCTTTCCAGTTGCGCCGCTTCCTTGGTGGGGCCGAAGATCTTCAGGCCACGGGCGCGGAAGACGTTGACGATGCCGGCTGCCAGCGGGCCTTCCGGGCCGACCACGGTCAGCGCCACGTGTTCCTGCTCGACGAAGTCGGCCAGGGCCACCGGATCGGTGATGGCGATGTTCTGCAGGCGCTCGTCGAGTGCGGTGCCACCGTTGCCGGGAGCGACGTAGACCGTCTGGATGCGCGGCGACTTGGCGATGGCCCAGGCCAGCGCATGTTCACGGCCACCGGAGCCAACAACTAGGATTTTCATGGGATAGGGAGGTAAAAGTGGCGAATGGGCAAAATGGGCAAAAGCGGAGAATTATTCTTCGATCACGGCGTTGGTATAGAGCTCCTGGGTGTCGTCCAGGTTCTCCAGCGCATCCAGCAGTTTCTGCATCCTGACGCCGTCTTCGCCTGCGAACACGGTTTCGGTGGCAGGCTTCATGGTGATCTCGGCGACTTCGGCCTTGAAGCCGGCAGCTTCCATGGCGGCCTTGACGGCGGCGAAGTCGTTGGGCGCGGTCAGCACTTCGATGCCGCCTTCCTCGTCGGTGACCACATCTTCGGCGCCGGCTTCCAGGGCCGCTTCCATGATGGCGTTCTCGTCAGTGCCGGGGGCGTACATCAGCTGGCCGCAGTGCTTGAAGAGGAAGGCCACCGAGCCTTCGGTCCCCATGTTGCCGCCGAACTTGGAGAAGGCGTGGCGTACTTCGGCCACGGTGCGCACGCGGTTGTCGGTCATGCAATCGACGATGATGGCCGCGCCGTTGATGCCGTAGCCCTCGTAGCGCACTTCCTCGTAGTTCACGCCGTCCAGGGCGCCGGTGCCACGCTGGATGGCGCGGGTCACGTTGTCCTTGGGCATGTTGGCGTCGGAGGCGCGGTCCACCGCCAGGCGCAGGCGCGGGTTGGCGTCCGGGTCGCCGCCGCCCATGCGGGCGGCCACGGTGATTTCCTTGATCAGGCGGGTCCAGATACGACCACGCCGTTCGTCCTGACGGCCTTTACGGTGCTGAATATTGGCCCATTTGCTGTGTCCAGCCATGTTGAATCTTCCTGCAAGATGGTGAGGGCAGAACCGTCCCTGTGCGGCAATCCGGGATGATCGGCAGGCGCTGCGGCGGGGCCGGCAGGCGCGGACGACGGATCGGCGCGGACGGGGACAAGGTTCGGACAGGACCGATAGTGCTTTCCTGCCGCCATGTTCTGACTATAATCGGGCGGGCATTTTACCATACCGCCTCCCCCGTGATTTTTGCCTTCGAAGCCGAGTTGACATGAATAATCCCCTTCCCATCGCCACCCATTCCGGCGGGCAACTGTGCCTGTTGCCGCAACTGGCCAATCGCCATGGCTGCATCACCGGCGCCACCGGCACCGGCAAGACGGTGACCCTGCAGGTGCTGGCCCAGGCACTGTCCGATATCGGCGTGCCGGTGTTCATGGCCGACGTCAAGGGTGACCTGTCCGGCCTGGGCAAGGCCGGCAGTGCTTCGCCCAAGACCACCGCGCGCCTGGCGCAGCTGGGCCTGCCCGAGCCGGCCTGGGCCGCGGCCCCGGTCGCCTTCTGGGATGTCTATGGCGAAAAGGGCCATCCGGTACGCGCCACCATCTCCGACATGGGGCCGCTGATGCTGGCCCGCATGCTCAACCTGAACGACACCCAGCAGGGCGTGCTGCAACTGGTGTTCAAGATCGCCGACGACCATGGCCTGCTGCTGCTCGACACCAAGGACCTGCGCGCCATGCTGCAGCATGTGGGCGAGAACGCGGCGCAGTTCAAGACCGAATACGGCAACATCTCGGCCGCCAGCGTGGGCGCCATCCAGCGCGGCCTGATCGCCATCGACGAGCAGGGCGGCGACCAGTTCTTCGGCGAACCGATGCTCAACATCGAAGACTGGATGCAGACCAACGCCCAGGGGCGCGGCATCATCAACATCCTGGCTGCGGACCGGCTCATGAATGCGCCGCGCCTGTATTCCACCTTCCTGCTGTGGATGCTCTCGGAACTGTTCGAACACCTGCCCGAAGTGGGCGACCTGGACAAGCCCAAGATGGCCTTCTTCTTCGACGAAGCCCACCTGCTCTTCGACGAAGCCCCCAAGCCGCTGCTGCAGAAGATCGAACAGGTGGTGCGCCTGATCCGCTCCAAGGGCGTGGGCGTCTATTTCGTCACGCAGAACCCGCTGGACATCCCCGACACCGTGCTGGGCCAGCTCGGCAACCGCGTGCAGCACGCTCTGCGCGCCTACACCCCGCGCGACCAGAAGGCCGTCACGGCGGCGGCCGAGACCTTCCGTCCCAATCCCATGCTCAATACCGCCAAGGCCATCACCGAGCTGGGCGTGGGCGAGGCGCTGGTGTCCTTCCTCGATGAAAAGGGCCGGCCCAACGTGGTCGAGCGCGGCTACGTGCTGACCCCGGCTTCGCAGATCGGCCCGGTCACCGATGACGAGCGCCGGGCGCTGATCGCGTCGTCGCTGGTGGCCGGCGTCTATGAACAGGTGATCGACCGCGAATCGGCCTACGAGCGCCTCAAGGGCCGCGCCGTGCAGCAACCGCAAGCCGCCCCGCAATCCGC
>NZ_PKOI01000025.1:0-66372 GCF_002870055.1 Herbaspirillum sp. BH-1
GGCTGCAGAGGGGGCGGGGAGGGGCGTCAGTCGTGCTCGAACACCTTGATCGCCTGGCGCAAGGTGGCCATGCGTTCCTGCATGGCGGCCACGGCGGCGGCGGAGTGCTCGACCATGTCGGCGTTCTGCTGGGTCATGCGGTCCAGCATCAGGGCCGATTCGCTGACCTGGGCCACGCCCTGGCTTTGTTCGATCGCGCTGCTGGAGATGTCGCCGATCAGGCTGCGCATGCCATCCACCTCGCTGACGATGCCATCGATGGCCGTGCCTGCCTGCTCGGCGCGGGTGGCACCGGCCTGGCTCTTGGCCACGCTCTGGCTGATCAGGGCCTTGATCTCACGCGCGGCGTTGGCGCTGCGCTGGGCCAGGGTGCGCACTTCGGCCGCCACCACGGCAAAGCCGCGTCCGGCCTCACCGGCGCGGGCGGCTTCGACGGCCGCGTTCAGGGCCAGGATGTTGGTCTGGAAGGCGATGCTGTCGATGAGGCCATTGATCTCGCCGATCTGGGTCGAGGACTGGGCGATTTCGTGCATGGTCTGCACCACCTGCATCACGATCTCGCGCCCCTGCGCGGCCGCCTCGCTGGTCTGTTGCGCCTGGGCATGGGCGGCCTGAGCCGTATCGGCGCTATGCCGCACTGCCACCGACATCTGCTCGGCCGCCGCGGCGGTCTGCTGCAGATGGGCATGGGTGGCGGCGGTGCGCTGGCGCAGGTCGGCGTTGTCGTCGGCGATCTGGTGATTGGCTTGATCGAGTCCGGCGAGCTGGGCGGAAACATCGTCGATCAGGGCGCGCAGGTTCAGCCCGGCCTGGTTGACCGCGCGCAGCAGCTGTCCGATCTCGTCGATGCGGTCCAGGCCCTGGGTCTGGGCCGGCTGGCCGCAGGCGACCGTCTTGGCCTGTTGCAGTACCAGCGCCAGCGGCGCAGCCAGGCGTCGTTCCAGCCACCAGCCGGCCACGCCCAGCGCCGGCAGCAGGCTCACGGTCAGCGGTAGCAGCGGTGCATTCAGCAGCGCCTGGGCCCCGATGGTCGTCACGGCAACGGCGCCCAGGGCCAGCCGGAGGCGCCAGCGTACCGGCATGAGCTGGCCCAGTCGCGTCCACGACCATAATCCCCGGCGGACCACCAGGCCCTGACAGAAGTGCAACCCCTGAGCGCGGCCCTCGCGGAAGCGGCGATAGAGTGCCGCCGCCGCGCTGATTTCGGCAGTCGAGGGACGGGTGCGCACCGACAGGAAGCCGCGGATCTGGCCGCCCCGGCGGATCGGCGCGACGTTGGCGCGGACCCAGTAATGATGGCCGTCGGCGCGGCGGTTCTTGACCACGGCGGTCCAGGCCTGTCCCTGCCGCAGGGTGGCCCACATGTCGGCGAAAGCTTCACGCGGCATATCAGGATGGCGAACAATATTGTGTGGCTGGCCGATCAGCTGGTCGCGGGAAAAGCCGCTGATGTCGACGAAGCTGGAGTTGGCATAGGTCAGCACGCTGCTGGTGTCGGTACTGGACATGAGCGTGGCCTGGGCCGGGAAGGGGTACCCTGCCTCGTCATCGGCCGCCGTGCCGATGAGGCCGGCCTTTGGATGGAGCAGGGCGGGCGGCTTGGCCTGGTTGGCGCGTTGGTGGGACAGATCGTGGGACAGATCGTGGGACGGATCGAGGGATGGGGCGGCACCTTGGTCGACACGAGGGACCAGGTCCTGGGGCAAGTCGTTGATCTTCATGGGCGTAAGACGATGGCGATGGCAATGGCAAAGCGATGCCCGGTCCGCTGGCCGGATGGGCTTGCGGACGGCATGGGGGTCAATGGGAATGGGTGGTCCGGTGATCCGTCGGGACGGATCGGGCTGGGACCTGCCTGGCGGGTGGCCGCGTCAGCCGTCCAGGATGTGCACTACGATCATCTGATTAGTTCTCCAGCTGCGTGGGTGTCGTCTGCCAAGCTTGCAGACGAGTTTCTGTTGCACGCTGTGCAACGAGAATGGCTAGCTTTATAACGCGAACGCGGCACCCACCGCCTGGGACTGATTGCGATATGTCAAAACGTGAGTAAAATTCATTTAAGCAATCTTTCCTTGCGGAACATCGCCTTATTGATCAATGCTCTGCTTCCTCATAATTGCTCATCTGAAAATACGAATGATCTTTCGTTGGACATGAAAAAAGCGCAGCCCGCGGGATGCGCTTTCGTTACGGCTACAGCTGTCTTCAGAGTTCGATACGCGTCCCCAGTACCTGCAGGAATTGTGCGAGCCAGGCCGGGTGGGCGGGCCAGGCCGGGGCGGTGACCAGCTTGCCATCCGTGATGGCGGCATCTACGGCGATGTCGGCGAACTGGCCACCGGCCAGCTTCACCTCGGGTGCGCAGGCCGGGTAGGCCGAGACCTTCTTGCCTTCCAGCACGCCGGCGGCAGCCAGCACCTGCGGGCCATGGCAGACGGCGGCGATGGGCTTGTCGGCCTTGGCGAAGGCCTGCACCAGTTCGATCACCTTGGGGTTCAGGCGCAGATATTCCGGGGCACGGCCACCGGCCACCACCAGGGCGTCGTAGCCGGCCGCGCTGACCTCGTCGAAGCTGGCGTTGAGGGCGAACTGGTGGCCGGGCTTTTCGGTATAGGTCTGGTCGCCTTCGAAGTCGTGGATGGCGGTCTTGACCTTGTCGCCGGCCTTCTTGCCGGGGCAGACCGCGTGTACGGTGTGGCCCACCATCTGCAGTGCCTGGAAGGGCACCATGGTTTCGTAGTCTTCGGCGAAATCGCCGGTCAACAGCAGGATCTTCTTTGCAGCCATCATCATCTCCTTGGGGGAAGGACCGCCGGGCAGGGGGAGTGCGCGCGGCGGCCGGGTTGGAACGGATGTCTTGTCGATCTACGGCGAGTCCAGCCAGCGCATCTGCCGCGACTGGCCCATCAGGAAGTCGCGGTTCAGCTCCACGCATTCGCGCAGATAACTCCACAGCGCCGAGACCCGCGCCACATGCCGCTGCTCGCTGGAGGCCACCAGCCAGAAGGTGCGCGTGATGGCGATCTCATCGGGCAGCACCGGCACCAGTTGCTCGGACTGCTGGGCCAGGAAGCAGGGCAGGATCGCCAGCGCGCGCCCGGCGCAGGCCGCCGTGTACTGCGCCACCACGCTGGTGCTGCGGAAGGCGCGGAAGGCGTCTGGCGCCACCGTATCCTTGTAGCGCAATTCTTCACTGAAGACCAGATCGTCGATGTAGCCGATGAAGTTATGTTGCGCCAGATCAGACACGGTGTGAATGGTCGGGTGCTGGGCCAGGTACTCACGTGAAGCATAAAGCTTCAGGACATAGTCGGACAGTTTTGTGACCACGTAATTACCCGACAAGGGACGCTCGATGGAGACGCTGATGTCGGCCTCGTGCTTGGACAGGTTCACAAAGCGCGGCATGGGCAGCATGTCCACCGTGATATGCGGATTGCGGGCGCAGAAGTGGGCAATGTGCGGCGCCAGGACGTAGGTGCCGAAACCTTCGGTGGCACCCAGGCGTACCTGGCCGGAGAGCTTGCTGTTGTGGCCGCCCAGTTCCTCGGTGGCGGCGTAGAGGGTGCTTTCCACCTGTTCGGCGTATTGCACCAGCCGATAGCCCTCGGCGGTCAGCTTGTAGCCGTGGTTGTTACGGTCGAACAGCTGGCTGCCGACCTGTTCCTCGAAGCGCTTCATCCGGCGCGAGACGGTGGAGTGGTCGATGCCCAGCTTCTTGGCCGCATCCACCAGCCCCTGGCTGCGCGTGAGTTCGAGGAAGACCCTCAGGTTGTCCCAGTCCAGCATGTCGTCTCCATGGCGTTGCCTGATCTTGGATTTGCATTGATGCAAAAGCGTTTTGTCTTTGTGGTTATTGTATCGATAAATACGCACATGCAGAATAGCGGGGCCGCAATGGCACCCAAGTGGTGCAGAGGTCGCCGGGCGGCAGGAGGATCACGGCAAGGTCCGGCATCGGGATATCGAGCGCATCGATACCCACCGGGCAGGCCGACAACAATCACAAGATCAAGGAGACAAGATGCGCAAGAACGCTTTCGGCCGTTCCCTCTCGGCCGCTGCGGTGGCCTGTACCGTTTCGCTGGTGGCCAGCGTGGCGCCCGTCACCAATGCCATGGCGCAGGATGCCAACACGGTCAAGATCGGTGTGCTGACCGACATGTCCGGCCCGTATTCGGCCATGGGCGGCCAGGGCTCGGTGGTGGCGGCCAAGATGGCCGTGGAGGATTGCCTCAAGAACGAATGCAAGGGCATGAAGATCGAGGTGCTCTCGGCCGACAACCAGAACAAGCCCGACGTCGGCGTGACCCGTGCCCGCGAATGGCTGGATCGCGACAAGGTCGAGGCCATCGCCGATCTGACCAATTCCTCGGTGGCGCTGGCAGTGCAGAAGCTGATCAAGGACAAGGGCGGCATCGCCATGTACAGCGGCCCGGCCACCGGTGCGCTGACCACCGCCGAATGTGCGCCCAACGGCTTCCACTGGATGTTCGACACCTACTCCCAGGCTGCTGGTGCAGCGGCGGCGCTGACCAAGCTGGGCAACAAGTCCTGGTACTTCGTGACGGTGGACTATGCCTTCGGTCATTCGCTGGAGAAGGATGCCTCCGATGTGGTCAAGGCCAATGGCGGCACGGTGGTGGGTTCGGTGCGCCATCCGCTGAACGCCTCGGACTTCTCGTCCTTCCTGCTGCAGGCGCAGGCGTCCAAGGCACAGGTGATCGGCCTGGCCGATGGTGGCACCGACGTGGTCAACGCCATCAAGCAGGCGCGCTCGTTCGCCATCGGCGGCAAGGACCAGCGTCTGGTGGCGCTGCTGGTGTTCCTGTCGGATGTGCATGCGCTGGGTCTGGAGGCGGCACAGGGGCTGGTCTATACCGATGGGTTCTACTGGGATTACGACGAGCAGACGCGCGCCTTCTCCAAGCGCTTCGAATCGCAGTTCAAGAACATCAAGCCGACCATGGTGCAGGCCGGTGTCTATTCCAGCGTCTATCAGTTCCTGAAGGCGCGCTCTGCCGCCAAGACCTCCGACTGGAAGGTGGTTTCGCAGAAGATGCGCGAGATCCCGATCTCCGACGCCGTCATGCGCAATGCCTCCATCCGTCCCGATGGCCGCGTGATCCACGACATGTACCTGTACCAGGTCAAGACCCCGGCCGAATCCAAGGGCGCCTGGGATTACCTGAAACTGCTGTCGGTGATCCCGGCGCAGCAGGCCTTCCGTCCGATGGATGCGGCCTGCCCGCTGGTCAAGCAGTAATCGTTCAAGCCGGGAGCGTTGCTCCCGGCCGTGCTCTCCTCACCCCTCCCACCTCTTCACACTGGAAACTGCAATGAGCCAAGCCAATATCCCCAATGTTCCCCTCTACCTCAACGGTGAAAAGGTGCAGTCCACCTCCAAGGAGTGGCGCGACGTGCTGAACCCGGCCACCCAGGAAGTGGTGGCCCGCGTGCCCTTCGCCACCAGGGAAGAAGTCGATCGCGCCGTCGCCAATGCCAAGGAAACCTTCAAGACCTGGCGCAATACCTCGCTGGCGCAGCGCATGCGCATCATGCTCAAGTTCCAGCAACTGCTGCGCGAGAACATCGCCCCGCTGGCCGAACTGATCACCCGTGAACACGGCAAGACCCTGCCGGACGCCGAAGGCGAAGTCATGCGCGGCCTGGAAGTGGTGGAGCACGCCTGCTCGATCACCTCCCTGCAACTGGGCGAACTGGCCGAGAACGTGGCCGGCGGGGTGGACGTCTACACCCTGTACCAGCCGCTGGGCGTGGGGGCCGGCATCACCGCCTTCAACTTCCCGGTGATGCTGCCTTGCTTCATGTTCCCCATCGCCGTGGCCTGCGGCAATACCTTCGTGTTGAAGCCCTCCGAACAGGACCCCACCTCGTCGCTGTTCCTGGTCGAACTGGCCAACCAGGCCGGCCTGCCGCCGGGCGTGCTCAACGTGGTGCATGGCGGCCCCGACGTGGCCAACATGATCTGCGACCATCCGGATATCAAGGCGGTCTCCTTCATCGGTTCCACCCATGTCGGCACCCATATCTACCGTCGCGCCAGCGAAGCCGGCAAGCGCGCCCAGTGCATGATGGGCGCCAAGAACCACTGCATCGTGCTGCCCGATGCGCCCAAGGACCAGGCCATCAACAACCTGCTGGGTGCGGCCTTCGGTGCGGCCGGCCAGCGCTGCATGGCCAACTCGGTCGTGGTGCTGGTGGGCCAGACCCGCGAGTGGATTCCCGAGATCGTCGAACGCTCCAAGGCCATGAAGGTCGGTCCCGGTACCGACCGCAAGGCTGATGTCGGCCCGCTGGTGTCGCAGGCAGCCAAGCAACGCGTGGAGCGCCTTATCGCCAGCGGTGTGGAGCAGGGTGCCAAGCTGCTGCTGGATGGCCGCAATTGCACCGTGGCCGGCAACGAGAAGGGCAACTTCGTCGGCCCCACCGTCTTCACCGGGGTCAAGCCCGAGATGGACATCTACACCCAGGAAATCTTCGGCCCGGCCATGTGCATCGTGGAACTGGAGACGCTGGACGAGGCGATTGCCTTCATCAACGCCAATCCGAACGGCAACGGCACCTCCATCTTCACCAGCTCCGGTTATGCGGCGCGCAAGTTCCAGAACGAGATCGACGTCGGCCAGGTCGGCATCAACGTGCCCATCCCGGTGCCGGTGGCCTACTTCAGCTTCACCGGTTCGCGTGCTTCCAAGCTGGGCGACCTCGGTCCCAACGGCAAGCAGGCAGTCACCTTCTGGACCCAGACCAAGACCGTCACCGCGCGCTGGTATGCGCCCGATGAAGAGGCGGGCCAGGTCAACACCACCATCACCCTGAAGTGAGGAGAGCAGCATGAGCGCCAACATCGTCTTCATCGGCCTGGGCAACATGGGTTTGCCGATGGCGCAGAACCTGGTCAAGGCCGGCTTCTCGGTCAGCGGCCATGACCTGGTCAAGGCCAGCGTGGACAAGCTGGTCCAGACCGGCGGCAAGACCGAAGCCGATTCCATGGCGGCGGTGGCCAAGGCCGACGTGGTCATCACCATGCTGCCGGCCGGCCGGCACGTGGAGTCGCTCTACCTGGGCGAGGCCGGCGTGCTGGCCTCGGCCAAGCCCGGCACCCTGCTGATCGACTGCTCCACCATCGCGCCGGAAGCGGCACGCAAGGTGGCCGCAGCGGCCCGGGAGCGTGGTTTCGAGATGCTGGATGCGCCGGTTTCCGGTGGCACCAATGGCGCCACCGCCGGCACCCTGACCTTCATGGTGGGCGGCAGCCTGCAAGCCTTCGAGGCGGCCCAGCCCTATCTGCAGAAGATGGGAAAGGCCATCTACCATGCCGGCGAGAGCGGCAGCGGCCAGACCGTCAAGGTCTGCAACAACATGCTCCTGGGCATCCTGATGATCGGGACCTCGGAAGCCATCCGCCTGGGCATCGCCAATGGCATGGACCCCAAGGTGTTGTCGGAGATCATGTCCAAGAGCTCCGGGCGCAACTGGACGCTGGAAGTCTATAACCCTTGCCCCGGCGTGATGGATACCGCGCCGGCCGCCAAGGGTTATGCCGGCGGCTTCGGTGTGGACCTGATGCTGAAGGACCTGGGCCTGGCGGTGGAAAGCGCGCTGGCGACCAACTGCGCCATCCCGCTGGGGGCGGCGGCCCGCAATCTGTACGATATCCACAGCATGAATGGTGCCGGCAAGCTGGACTTCTCCAGCATCTTCAACATGCTGGGCAAGGCGCAGTAAGCCACCCGGAGAGGCTGCAAACGAAAAGGGACGACCTGTTGCTGGTCGTCCCTTTCTTCATGTTGCTGCGCGGCGAGCTGCAGCTTGTCTCTTCACTTGCCGGTCACTTCCTCACTTCTTTACTTCATCCTCGATATGGGCGCGGATGATGTCGGCGAAGCTGGCATCTGCGGTGAAGCCAAGGGCCTTGGCGCGCTTGGCTTCGAACTGGCCGGGCCAGGAGTTGACGATGCGCTTGATGGCTTCGTCTTCCTTCCATTCGATCAGCTTGACCACGTCCGCACCGGCCACCTGTTCCAGGGCATCGACCATGTCCTTGACGGTGACGCACAGGCCGTCGATGGACAGGAAGCGTGCCAGGCCCAGGTCGGCGCCATTGATTTCATGGCCGTGGATCAGGTTGGCGATGGCCTGGCGCGGCGACATCAGCCACATGCGAGTGTCCGGCGTGACCGGGCAGACCGAGGGCTGGCCATTGAGCGGTTCGCGGATGATGCCGGAGGCAAAGCTGGAGGCCGCCTTGTTGGGCGCGCCCGGGCGCACCGAGATGGTGGGCATGCGCAGGGCGCGACCGTCGATGAAACCCTTGCGTGAATAATCCTGCACCAGCAGTTCGCCCATCACCTTTTGCGCGCCGTAGGAGCTTTGCGGCATCAGCAGGGTGTTGTCCGGCACCACGGCCGGCAGTTCGCCACCGAACACCGCCACCGAGCTGGTGAACACCACGCGCGGCTTGCTGCCGACGGCGCGGGCACGTTCCAGGATGACACGGGTGGCGTCGAAGTTGATCTTCATGCCCAGGTCGAAGTCGGCCTCGGCGTGGCCGCTGACGATGGCGGCCAGGTGGAAGATGGATTGCGTCTCGGCGGTGATAACGCGCTCGATCACGGCGGCGTCGGCGATGTCGCCGGTGACCGCTTCGATGCGCGGATCATCGAAGCCCTGAGCCGGCACCACGTCCAGCAGGGTGATGCGCTTGATCTCCTGCTGCTGGCCGTCGCGGCCGGTGAGGGTGCCGCGCTGCAGCAGCTGGCGTGCCAGTCGGCTGCCCAGGAAACCGGCGCCGCCGGTGATGACGATATGCATGTGTTCTCCTCGTGGTCTGTGGTCGCTGGTCTGGGTCGGGGGACCTGGCACCAGGCGCATGGTTGCAGTATCTGGGCTGTCTGCCCGTTGTTCGACAGCGATTATAGCAAAGTTGTAATACAACTTTGCGCACGTTTGAAAGAAGTCGCAAAAGCCAAAGATGGCGCGGTATCATGCGCGCCATGAAGACATCCTCCTCCTCCAGGCCGCAGGGATCGGCCCTCGCATCGATGGCGGCGAACGTGCGCGGCAAGACCACGCTGGCCGACCATGTCACCAGCGTGCTGGCGCAGCAGATCCGGGGCGGCGAGTTTGCACCCGATGCGCGCCTGCCTTCGGAGATGGAGCTGACCGAACGCTTTGCGGTGAGCCGCACGGTGATCCGCGAGGCGATTTCACGGCTGAAGTCGGAAGGCCTGGTCGGTTCGCGGCGGGGCAGCGGGACGGTCGTGTTGCCGGTGACCCAGACCACGCCGTTCCGGCTCGATCTGGGCGGGGATGATGGCCGCGATTCCATCCAGGCCGTGCTGCGGGTGATCGAGTTGCGGCGTGGGGTCGAGGGTGAGATGGCGGCGCTGGCCGCGCAGCGCCGCAGCAAGGCGCAGAACCAGGCCATCCAGCTGGCCTTGCAGGCCATCGATGCCGCTGCAGCCGCCGGCCGCGATGGCGTGCAGGAAGACTTCGCCTTCCATGCGGCCATTTCCAATGCCTCGCATAATCCGCTCTATACCTCGCTGGTGCAATTCCTGAGCCAGTTCCTGCATGCCGCCATCCGCGTGGCACGGATGAACGAGGCGCGCAGCAGCGAGTTCGTGCAACAGGTGCGCGCCGAGCATGCGGCGCTGGCTGCGGCCATCAGCGCGGGCGATGCCGACGCGGCACGCACGGCGGCCTTGCTGCATATGGAAAATTCGGCCAAGCGTATCCAGGCAGCGGACAAGGCGTTCTGGGCCAGTGCCGAAGGACAGGCGGCGGCACGCGACCTGGCGCGGGTAAAGAGCGGGAATTGACTGCGGAAGACCGCCGGGATGGCGGCTGAAGAGGCATAAAAAAACGCTGCACGAGGCAGCGTTTTTTAATTGGCATCGGCAAGGATCAGCCGCGCACGACCTTCTTGTATTCGTTGGTGCGGGTGTCGATTTCGATGTCGTCATCCTGGCTCACGAACAGCGGCACCATCACGACGATCTGGTTGGCTTCGATGGCGTTTTCGATCTTGGCTTCCTTCAGGACGTTGCCCGAGGTGTTGCCCTTGACGGCCGGCTCCGAGTAGGCAACCTTGCGCACGATGGTGGTGGGCATTTCGACCGAGATGGCCTTGCCGTCATAGAACACGGCTTCGCACTGCATGCCGTCCTTCAGGTAGCCGATGGCGTCGCCCATGTTCTCGCCTTCGATTTCGTACTGGTTGTACTCTTCGTCCATGAAGACGTACAGCGGGTCAGCGAAGTACGAGTAGGTCACCGGCTTCTTGTCCAGCACCACGACGTCGAACTTGTCGTCGCCACGGAAGACGCTTTCCTGGGGGCTGTTGGTCAGCAGGTTCTTCATCTTCCACTTGTAGGTGAAGCCGGTACGGGAAGAACCGTTGACGTCCGAGCGCAGGACGATCATGGGCTTGCTGTCGACCATAATGATGTTGCCGACGCGGATTTCTTTTGCAAATTTCATAGCGATGTGTCGTGAAAAGTAGGTTTTTTCAAACTGTCAGTAGCCCACTGGTAAAACTTCACCGCAAGCCCACGTACGATTGAATGCCAAACTGCGTTAAAACTGTAGCCCGCTATTTTAACCCATTTTCAGCGCTGTTCCACTCTTGCTCGACCAGCTGACGGGCGAAGCGGAGCAAATTGTCCATCCAGTCGCCATTTGCCAACATCTCCTGCAGCCACTGCCCTGCAGCCTCGGTCACGACCGGCAGCTCGGTCTGTAGCGTGCGCCAGTTGGCGTGCCAGTCGAGTTCGCCGGGATAGGCGCCGTTCCAGGCCCGGTTCAGGTCGGCAACGGCAGCCGTGGCAGGGTGGTAGATCTTCAGGAAGGCGTTGAGCTTGGTATGGTGAAGGTTCTTGTCCTGGTGATAGATGTTCCAGATGAAGGGCTTGCCGGCCCACTGGGCGCGTACGAAGGAATCTTCACCCCGGACAAAATTGAGGTCACAGCTCCACAGCAGGCGGTCGTAGTCGGTCTGGGCCACGAAGGGCAGCACCCGCACGCTCAGGGCGCCGCGCGTGGCGCCTGCGCCGGGAACCATGGGGGCAGCCAGGAAATCCTCGACCGCGGAGCGGCCCACGCCTTCGGGGACGAGGCAGGTGACTGGTACGGGTGAATCTTGCCAGCTTGCAAACAGTTCGCGGATGGGCGCGTAGTCATAGCAGAACAACGAGACCTTGCAGCCGTGCGCCTCCTGCGCTGTCACGCCCAGGCGCGCCAGCAGGGCAGAGCCTGCGTTGCTGGCGAGGAAAGCCTGCCGTTGCGCTTCCAGTCCGGCCTCGACCGTGAGGCCGCCGGTACGCTGGTTGAAACCAGGGAAGAAGAAATATTTGGTCAGCTTCAGCGAACGATGCGGGGAGGGCAGGGTGTGGCACCCCTCGACCCAGGTCTCGGCCGACAAGCCTTCCAGGTTGAACCAGACCGGCTTGACCGGACGCTGTGCCATGGTCTCTACGTAGCCAGGGGGGATCTCGCAGCCGAAGAACTCGATGACGATATCGGCCACGTCGGCCGGCCCATAATGGCCGTCCTGCCCGCGCCAGTGCTGCACGGTCACGCCGGCCAGCTCCTGGGTGGCGGCATCGGTCTGCACTTCCGGCCAGATGCGGCGGAAGCTGACCAGATCATCGACCCACAGGCGGACCGCCAGGCCATGTTCATGCGCCAGTTGCCGCGCCAGCCGCCAGCAGATACCGATATCCCCATAGTTGTCGACGACCTTGCAGAACAGGTCCAGGGAGTGCAGGGGATTGCGGGCGGCAGGCATAGGGCGGGTCAGGGAATGGAGATAGACGGGAAGAAGATAAACAGCAGCAGGGCTGCATGATACCCATTTGTGGAGACGGAAGTTGCACGGCAGTTGTACGGCCTTGAACAACAGATTCAAGATATTTCAAATTAAATCGCTTGCAATTTAATTTTGAGCGGTTTAATATTCGATCCATGGACAAGACGCACACAACGACGCTACCGGATGCCTTGATCGACGAAGCCCTGCTTCTCGACAACCAGCTCTGTTTCGCGATGTACTCTGCGTCGTTGGCAATGACCAAGGCCTACAAGAAGATCCTGGCGCCGCTGGATATCACCTACCCGCAATACCTGGTGATGATGGTCTTGTGGGAAAAGGATCAGGTGACCGTATCGGAGCTGGGCAGTCGCCTGTTCCTGGATTCTGGTACGCTCACCCCGCTGCTCAAGCGCATGGAAACGATGGGTTTGTTACATCGTAACCGCGACGCCGGTGACGAGCGCCGGGTGGTGGTGAGCCTGAGCGATGCTGGCCGCGCCCTGCGCGAAAAAGCCAAGGCCGTGCCGCAGCAGATGAGCTGCATGTTGCCCTCGCTGGATCAAGTCAGGCAGCTGGTGGTGGAACTGAAGGAAGTCCGCAAGGGTTTGTATGGCGCCGAAGAGCAGTGATCGCGCCTGTTACACTGGTTTTTATATTGTGCGCAATAATATAGTGAATTATTTATAGCATTATCGCAGCAGGCAGCAAAACGAAAGCATCACACGTCATTCACGCATCACGCAGTCGCAGAAGTCGCTGAAGTCGCTGAAGTAGCAGGATGATTTAGCAAGTCGATGGTGATCGAAAGCGAATCTTTCGACGCCATGCCCCTCAAACGGAACCCGCTAGGGTTTTAACCTGAACATTGAAAGGAAAGACCATGCCCTCGAACAAGATCGAAAAAGCCCTGTACACCGCCACCGCCACCGCTACCGGCGGCCGTGAAGGTTCTGCCAAGTCCTCCGACGGCGTCCTGGACGTCAAGCTGTCGACCCCCAAGGAACTGGGCGGCGCCGGCGGTAACGGCACCAACCCGGAACAACTGTTTGCCGCCGGTTATTCGGCTTGCTTCCTGGGCGCGCTGAAGTTCGTCGCCGGCCAGGAAAAGGTGGCCCTGCCGGCTGACGCCAGCATCACCGGCAAGGTCGGCATCGGCCAGATCCCGGGCGGTTTCGGCATCGAAGCCGAGCTCAACATCTCGCTGCCGGGCGTGGACAAGGCCGTGGCGCAAGACCTGGTGAACAAGGCTCACCAAGTCTGCCCGTACTCCAATGCTACCCGCGACAACATCAACGTGACCCTGAACCTGGTCTGATCCGTTGATGCAAGCGCTTCCCTTTGCGGGAAGCGCGCATGAAAAAATCGCCGCTGCGACTTCGGTCCCAGCGGCGATTGTTCATTCGTGGCGCGCGAAATCAGACGGCGCCGCGGGTTTCCACATACAAGGCGTACAGCGAGTGGCTGCTGGCCATGAAGAGCCGGTTCTTCTTGGCGCCACCAAAGACCAGATTGGGGCAGCGTTCTGGCAGGTGGATGTGGGCCAGGGGCTTGCCCTGTGGGTTGAAGACCCTTACCCCGTCCAGTTCCTCTGCCTTGGCGTCCAGCGAGCCGTTGCTGCCCCAGCCGCACCAGAGGTTGCCGTCGACGTCGATCTTGAAGCCATCGATCCCGCCCGGACCGTTGGCATCCACGGCCAACCGGCGATTGCCGATGCGGGTGCCGTCGCTGCTCATGTCGTAGGCCCAGATCACGCGATTGGGGGTAGCGCGCGACTCGTTGATGTAGAGGATCTTTTCGTCCGGCGAAAAGGCCAGTCCGTTGGGGCCAGCCAACTGATCCGTCACCAGCGAGAGCTTGCCGGTGCGACCATCGATGCGGTACACCGAGTGCGGCAGTTCGGACGCCTGCTTGTCGCCCTCCCATTCACCCGCGATGCCGAAGGGCGGATCGGTAAACCAGATCGAGCCGTCGGATTTGCAGACGATGTCGTTGGGAGAGTTGAAGCGTTTGCCGTTGTAGCTGTCGGCCAGCACGGTGATGCTGCCGTCGTATTCGGTACGGGTGACGCGGCGGGTCAGGTGTTCGCAGGCAAGCAGGCGACCCTGGCGATCCCGCGCCAGACCATTGCTGTTGTTGGAGGGCTGGCGGAAGACCGAGGTGGCGCCGGTGGTTTCGTCCCAACGCATGATGCGGTTGTTGGGGATATCCGAAAACAGCAGATAGCGGCCGTCGCCAAACCAGACCGGACCTTCGACCCAGCGGAAGCCGGTGGCCAGTTGTTCCACGTTAGCGCTGAACAGGCGGTATTTGAGGAAGCTCTTGTCCAGCACTTCCACGCTGGGGTCGGGGTAGCGCTGGCTGGGTTTGAAATCCGTCCCTTGGGCGCGGGCGCTCAAGGCGGTGGCTGCCACGCCAAGGCCTGCCAGCAATGTTGTACGACGAGTTGGGTTGAAATCGGCTGAGGTGTTCTTGTTGTGCTGCGACATCGAAGTCTCCATGGTCAGGGTTGGACCTCTCCCGAAATGACCGGGGGAACAGTCCGAAAGGCCAAACGGCGGGGGCTTGAGGAAGACAGTACAGTCCGCAACAGGCGGCTGGCGCTGGTGGACATCTCCCTGAATGCAGGCTTGACGCTAGGGTCGCCCGTTCTTGTAGTAAGACATCGTACGTCATTGATTGTTGTTTGGCAATCCAGACGATCAGCGTCGCCCAGAACGGTATTGAAGCGGTCGGGGACGTTGAGGCGGCAGCGCCTCAGTCGGTGCGGCCAGGCGCCCGCAGCAGTCCCTGCAGCAGGGTGCGGGCCACGCATCGGTGGAAGGGCATGATGGCGGCCAGATAGAACTCGCCCAGCCAGCGCTTGGTGCGCACGACGGTGGTAACCGTCAGCCACTGGTCGCCGACATCGTCGACATTGCCGACATCATTGGCATCACTGGTCGCCTCCACAGCATGGCCGGATGACTTTTCCACACAGAGGCGGAAGTCGAGGTGGCTGTCATCGAGCCCCATCACCACGCGGCGCGGCTCGGCCATCAACAGCGGGAAACCCGCCGGTGCGCCGTTGTCCGATGCGCGCTTCAAGCCCAGCGGTGCCACCAGTCGGTCGCGCAGCGCCAGCAGGGCGCTGATCCAGGCCGGTTGCGCGGCCATCATCCTGGCGGTGATCTCGGTGGTGTTCAACTGTGCCAGTTGCGGCGTAAGCCGGATGCGGAAGCTGTCGGCGAAACCGGCGCCGGGCAGCAGGGCCCAGTGGCGCGGGGCGGGAGCGATCTCTTCGGTGTGCTGGAAGCGCGATGCAGGCATGATGACCTCGAAGCGGGTTGAAAAAAAGCCGGTAGCAGGGCTACCGGCTTGCTCCTCCGAGCCTACTTGCCGTTGCGCCGCTGCTTTTCCGCCGCGCGGGCGCTGGCGAAGCGCTCGTGGGTTTCCTCAGCCTTGCGTCGCCCGAAGGCGTAGTTGGCTTCCAGCCACATGACATTGATGATGCCGAAGGCCAGCGCCAGGCCGATGCCGAGTATCCAGGCGAAATACCACATGATGTTCTCCTTGTTCCAGATTGCGATTGCGCGTAATCAATACGCCGTATGTTCGTTGTCGTGAATGTCCTTGGCCGTGACCTTGCCCTTGACCACGCGATACACCCAGCCGGTGTAGAGAATGATCAGCGGCAGGAAGATCAGCACCATCCAGAACATCAGGCCCAGGGTCTTGTGGCTGGAGACCGAATCCCACAGGGTCAGGCTGCTCTTGGCATCCAGCGAGGAAGGCATGATGAAGGGGAACAGCGACATGCCGGCCGTGAGGATGATGCCGGTCACCGACAGGCCGCTGGCGATGAAGGCCAGGCGGGCCCTGCGCACCATGGCCAGCAGCGCTGCCAGCACCGCACCGGCCACGCCCAGCGCCGGGAACAGCTTGGTCGCGGGCCACCTGGCGTAGTTGTCGAACCAGGCTCCGGCGACCACTTCCACGGTCTTGGCCAGGGGTGTGAAGGCGCTGTTGGCGTCGGGCATGGAGGTGATGCGATAACCCGGCATCTGGGCTACCCAGAAGCCACCGGCCACGAACAGCAGGACCGTCGCCAGGGCGGCGCCCATGACGGTCTTGCGCGAACGTTCGGCCACCACGGCATCGGTCTTGACGAAGGCAAAGGCGGCGCCATGCATCAGCAGCATGGCCACCGACAACAGGCCGGCCAGCAGGCCGAAGGGGTTCAACAGGGCGAAGAAGCTGCCGGTGTATTCGACCCGCATGGTGTCGTCATAGTGGAAGGGCACACCCAGCAACAGGTTGCCGAAGGCCACGCCGCAGATCAGGGGCGGCACGAAACCACCGATGAACAGACCCCAGTCCCAGGCATTGCGCCAGCGCGGATCGGCCACCTTGCTGCGGTAGTCGAAACCGACCGGGCGGAAGAACAGCGAGAACAGCAACACCATCAGGGCGATGTAGAAGCCCGAGAAGGCGGTGGCATACACCAGCGGCCAGGCCGCGAAGGTGGCGCCGCCAGCGGTGATGAACCAGGTCTGGTTGCCTTCCCAGGTGGGGCCGATGGAGTTGATCAGGATGCGCCGTTCGGTATCGGTGCGGCCGGCAAAGGGCAACATCATGCCCACGCCGAAGTCGAAGCCGTCGGTGAGCGCAAAGCCGATGATGAGTACGCCGACGAAGGCCCACCAGATCAGCTTGAGTGTTTCGTAATCGAAGATCATTCTGCTTTCCTCATTTCTTCTGGTGGCTTAATGGCTGCCGGCATTGGCCGACGGATTCAGGGGCGGTGGCAGGACATCGCCGGGGCCGTTTTCGCGGCCCTTGGTTTCCCAGTGGTATTTGCCGGTATGCAGGCTGCTGGGGCCAAGGCGGGCGTACTTCACCATCAGGATCATTTCCACCACCAGCAGGAAGGTATAGAAGAAGATGAAGCCGGCCAGGCTGAAGTAGAGGCTGCCCGGTTGCAGCGAGGAGGCCGACAGGTGGGTCGGCAGGATGCCGGCAATCGTCCAGGGCTGGCGGCCGTATTCAGCCACGATCCAGCCCAGTTCGGCGGCGATCCAGGGCAGCGGGATAGCGATCACGGCCAGGCGCAGCAGCCAGCGCTGCGGAGCCAGCTGCTTCTTGGCCAGGAACCAGAACGAGGCAGCGAAGATGAACAGGAACAGGAAGCCCAGCGCCACCATGCCGCGGAAGGCCCAGAACAGCGGCGCGACCTTGGGGATGGTGTCGTTCACGGCCATGCTGATCTGCTCCGGCGTGGCATCGACCACGTTGTTGGTGTACTTCTTCAACAGCAGGCCGTAGCCCAGGTCCTTCTTGAGCTTGTCGAATTCGGCGCGGGCTTCGGGCGACTTGTCGCCGGACTTCAGCCGGGTCAGCGCGGCATAGGCCAGCATGCCGTTGCGGATACGGGCTTCGTGTTCCTTCTTGAGGTCCTTGATGCCCAGCACCTGGGTATCGGCCGAGCGGGTGGCGATCAGGCCCAGCACATAGGGAATCTTGACGGCGTAGTCGGTGCGTTCTTCCTTGTCATTGGGCAGGCCGAACAGGGTCAGGCCGGCCGGGGCGGGGTGGGTGTCCCACTCGGCTTCGATGGCGGCCAGCTTGACTTTGTTGACTTCACCGGCGGTGTAGCCCGATTCATCCCCCAGCACGATCACCGAGAGCGTGGCGGCCAGGCCGAAGCCGGCAGCGACCGCAAAGGAGCGCAGCGCGAAGGCGGTGTCGCGGGCCTTGAGCAAGTACCAGGCGGAGACGCCCAGCACGAACATCGATGCCGTCACGTAACCGGCGGCCACGGTGTGCACGAACTTGACCTGCGCCACCGGGTTGAAGATCACCTCGGTCATGCTGACCAGTTCCATACGCATGGTCTCGAAGTTGAATTCTGCGCCCACCGGATTGTTCATCCAGCCGTTGGCGATCAGGATCCACAGCGCCGACAGGTTCGAGCCCAGCGCCACCAGCACGGTGACGATCAGGTGCTGCTTGCGGGAGAGCTTGTCCCAGCCGAAGAAGAACAGGCCGACGAAGGTCGATTCGAGGAAGAAGGCCATCAACCCTTCGATGGCCAGCGGTGTGCCGAAGATGTCACCGACGTAGTGCGAATAGTAGGACCAGTTGGTACCGAACTGGAATTCCAGGGTGATGCCGGTGGCCACGCCCATGGCGAAGTTGATGCCGAACAGCTTGCCCCAGAAGCGGGTCATGTCCTTGTAGATCTGGTTGCCGGTCATGACGTAGACCGACTCCATGATGACCAGGATCCAGGACAGGCCTAGCGTGAGGGGAACGAACAGGAAGTGATAGAGCGCCGTGACGGCAAACTGCAGCCGTGACAGCGAGACGACTTCATCGATGGGGACCATGTTGGGTTACTCCGGTTGTTTTGTGGCTTCAGGTAATGCGGAATTGGCTGAACTTGAGGAACTGGCGGGAAGGGGGAGAGCGCCCGGTGTGGCGGCCGGCGACGGCGCCAGCATGCGCTGCTCCACGCTTTGCAGCGGCATGCGCATGTGCTTGGCTTCGGGATGGGCGAAGAAGGTCTTGGCCAGGATCGTGATCAGGCCGATCTTGATGATCAGCAGGAGGGTGATCTCGACGCCCAGCGGCAGCTGGGTCAGGCGTGGCCATTGCCATTTGCGGGGTGTTTGCGTGACTTGCATGGCGCTTAGTCCTTCTCGTTGGCGCCGCCGACGCGGAACTTGTCGCGTACATCGAGCAGCTTCTTGACCTTGGAGCCCATCTTCATCAGCGATACCAGTGTTTCGGGCGACAGGCGCTGGACGTCGTCGAACCAGGAACTGGACAGTTCGATCAGCTCATACATCTCGCGCATGCGCTTCTGGACTTCCTTGTCGTCGCGTCCGCCGGGCGACTCCAGCAGGGCATCGCGCAGCATGGACAGGGTGGGTTCGATCTCGCGGCGGCGGCGTTCTTCCAGCAGCACCTTGAAGATGTCCCAGATATCGCCGGGTGGTTCGAAGTATTCACGCCGGTCGCCTGGCTTGTGCAGCAACTTCACCAGGCGCCAGGACTGCAGCTCCTTGAGGCCCATGCTGACGTTGGAGCGCGAAAAACTGAGGTACTCGGCAATCTCGTCGGCATTGAGTGCCCGCCCGCAGATGTAGAGCAGGGCGTAGATCTGGCCGACCGTGCGATTGATGCCCCAGCGGCTGCCCATTTCGCCGAAATGGCTGATGAAGCGCTGCATGAGCGGGCTGAGTACGTTGTTTTCCATGTTCGTATATTTTGAAATTTCAGTAATTACTGAAATTTAAAACAATTGCTTGTCCCATCGCAATGTCAGGCAGTTGCGTATTTCCTGATAACAGTCATCACGGATGAGAATGACCCGCTCCCGGCGCGGTTGTGCGGGGAGATGGTGGTCTGCGGCGCTCGACAGGGGTGTGAACGAAACGTCACGAAAGCTTCGCGTCCTGTGGACTTCCCGGTTCCTCAAGACGCAGCCCGGTGGGGCGCTGCATGAAGTTATTTTCACGCTTTCCTACAGCTACTGAAGAATTTGGCTGATACGAAACCTGATGCGGATCAAATAAGGTGCATTTGCAGCTCATCCGTAGGACCGATGAGTCGTGCCGTGGCTGGCGCAGTCATGATGGCCAGAGGCGCAGCATGTCGGCCGGGAGGGGTTCCACGCTGCACGGCTGTACGGCTGCATGGCCTTTCCATTTCCGAGGATGAATTTATGCTGGGTTTCGATTTCCGCGTGGCCAGGATCGTCTGGACCGTCTTCCTGGTGGCGTTGCTGCTCTACGTCACCTATACCATTTCGGCCACCGTGCTGGTGCTGGTGTTCGCCGTCTTCTTCAGTTATCTGGTCTATCCGTTGGTGGAGCAGATCGAACGGGTGCGTCCGCCAAGGGTACCGCGCACGGTGTCCATTGCGGTGGTGTTCGTGCTGGCCATCGGCATCGTGGCGGCGGTGGCGACCATTTTCGGCGCGCGTATCCAGGAGGAGGCGCTGCGCCTGTCCGAGCAGTTGCCGGCACTGCTGCGCTCCAATGATGCAGTGGCCAAGCTGCCCTTGCCGGGCTTCGCCGAGCCCTTGCGTGCCCGCATCCTGGGCTTCGTGCGCGACCAGTTGGCCAATGGGACTGACCAGGCCATGCCGCTGGCCAAGCAGTTCGGTGTGGGCGTAATGCACGCGGCCAGCAACCTGATCTACCTGGTGCTGGTGCCGGTGATCAGCTTCCTGTTGATCAAGGAGGCGCCGGCCATGCGCGACGAGATGCTGTCCTGGATGAACCGTTCCAACCGCAAGCTGTGGGACGGCATCATCAAGGACCTCGACGTGCTGCTTTCGCGCTACGTGCGGGCCCTTCTATTCCTCTCCATTGCCACCTTCGTGGCCTATAGCATCGCCTTTTCGCTGATGGGCGTGCCATATGCGATGTTGCTGGCGGGCCTGGCGGCGGTGCTGGAATTCATTCCCTTCGCCGGGCCGCTGGCGGCCAGTGCGGCGGCGCTGGTGGTGGCCGGTTTCAGCGGTTATGACCACCTGCTGTGGTTGGTCGGCTTCATCGTGGCGTATCGGGTGTTCCAGGACTACGTGCTCAATCCCTACCTGATGAGCGAGGGGGTGGAAGTGAGTCCGCTGATGGTGATCCTGGGCCTGCTGGCCGGAGACCAGCTGGGTGGGGTGGCCGGTATCTTCCTGTCGGTGCCGGTGATGGCAGCGCTCAAGATCATCTTCACCCGCGCCTCGGCGGCGCAAAAGCTGCGTCGCGAGGCCGAAGCCCGCGAGGCCGAACTGGCGGCGCAGGCTGCACAGGAGGCACTCAGCTCGCCGCAGGCTGAAGAGGTGGTGGCAGTGGTGCCTGCGCCGCCGGCGCGAAGCTGAGGTTGAGGCGTATCCAGCCCGGTTGCGGGCTGGTCACGGTGGCCGTGCCTCTGTGCAGGGCCATGATGGCCTTGACGATGGCCAGGCCCAGGCCGTTGGATTCCGTAAAGGCGCTGCGTGAGCGGTCGCCACGGTAGAAACGGTCGAACATGCGCACCATCACCTGCGCAGTGACCGCATCGCTGCGGTTCTCCACCAGGATGCGGCTGCCGTTGGCATCGCTCTCGGCGGCGATGCGGATGACGCTGTCGGCCTCGCCATAGCGCACCGCATTGATGACCAGATTGCTCACGGCGCGGCGCCACATGACCAGGTTGGCATGGCATGTGCCCTGTGCCTGCAGTTCGAAGCGCATGCCGCGTTCGTCGGCGATCCCTTCGAAGTAGTCCGTGATCTTGCCCAGTTCTTCCTGCAGGTCGAAGCTGGTGCAGTCCACCGCCAGGGTGGCGTGGTCGGCCTGGGCCAGGAACAGGATGTTTTCGACGATGCGCGCCAGGCGCTGCAATTCCTCCACGTTCGATTCCAGCAGCTGCTCGTACTCTTCCGGCGTGCGGCGCTGTCCCAGGGCGACCTGGCTCTGGCCCATCAACACATTGATGGGGGTGCGGATTTCATGGGCCAGGTCGCCGGAGAACTGGGCCAGGTGGTCGTAGCCGGCTTCCAGCCGGTCCAGCATGGCATTGAAGGACAGGGCCACGCGCCGTAGTTCGGCCGGCATGCCGTGCTGCTCCAGCCGCGCCGACAGGTGGTCCGGGGTGATCTGGGCGGCGCGCTGGCTCATGGCTTCCAGTGGTTGCAGGCCGCGCCGCAGCAGCAGGAAGCCCAGCAGTGCGGTCAGCACGATCGCACCGGCAGCGGCGCCGGCGATGCGCCAGCGGTAGCTGCGCATCATCTGGTCTTCCTGCACCATCACGTAGGCGGCGACGATCTCGACCACTTCTCCATCCTTGCCATCCTTGCCGCCCTTGCCGACGTCGGCCAGCGCCGAGACCCAGCGCACGCGCACGCCATCGGCGCGTTCACTGGTCAGCAGGCTGGCCGAGGTGACGGGCGTGCGCACCGGTAGTGGCGTCATGGTGGGCGGCGTGAGATGGTCGGGGTTGCTCTGGATGAAGGGGGCTTCACCCAGGCGCCGGAAGATGCGTACGTCCTGCTCATTGCCCATCATGCTCTCGAAGAGGGCGGGCCGCTGTTCCATCTGCTCGACATTGTAGAGGTCGTGCATCAGGTTGCGGAAGTGTTCGACGCGACCGATCAGCGCCTGGTCGGCCCGCAGTGACAGGGCGTCGCTGGCGGCGCGGTCGAGGTAGAAACCCAGGCCGGTGACGACCAGGCTGCTCATCAGCGCGAACAGGGCGGTGACGCGGGCGGTCAGGGTCCAGCCACGGACTGGCGGCGAGACCGGAGCGGCGGCGTTCATGGCTCCTCGGAGAACATGTAGCCGACGCTGCGCACGGTGTGGATCAGTTTCTTTTCGAAGGGCGCATCGATCTTGGCGCGCAGGCGCTTGATGGCGACGTCCACCACATTGGTATCGCTGTCGAAGTTCATGTCCCAGATCTGGGATGCGATCACGCTGCGCGACAAGGCTTCGCCCTGGCGCTTGATGAGCAGGTGCAGCAGCATGAATTCCTTGTTGGTGAGCGCGATGTGGATGCCCTGACGCGTGACCTTGTGGCGGATGTGATCGAGTTGCAGGTCGGCGATCTCGTAGACTTCGGCTTCGCGGGTGACGCCACGTCGAAGCAGGGTGCGGATGCGCAGCACCAGTTCGGTGAAGGAGAAAGGTTTGACCAGGTAGTCGTCGGCGCCCAGTTGCAGGCCGCGGATACGGTCGTCGACATGGTCCTTGGCGGTCAGGAAGAGGACCGGCAGGTCGCGCTTGCTGCGCAGTGCGCTCATCACCTGCCAGCCGTCCAGGCCGGGCAGCATCACGTCCAGCACCACTAGGTCGTAATCCTGTTCCAGCGCCAGGTGCAGGCCGTCGGTGCCGGTGCGGGCCAGGTCGACGACATAGCCGGATTCGCGCAGGCCCTTGCGCAGGTAGTCTCCGGTCTTGGGGTCGTCTTCGATTACCAGGATGGCCATAGGGGAATGGTGTGCCGCTGCAAAGGCGGGCAAGATGCAGGAAAATGCTGTTGATTCTAGCAATGGCAGACTTTTTCTTCATGACAAAATTGTCATGAAATTGCCACCTGACTGTCACCGCCTGACTTTTACCATGGCTTCACATCGGCAAGGCCCAGACCTTGCCTCCACCCTTTTTTGCCGGAGCGCACCATGCTGATCAAGATTCGTCCCGACCAGATCGAGATTCCGACCGCATCCGAGATCACGCCCCAGGATGTCTATCTGTCGCGCCGCAGCTTCATGGCCCGCGTGGCGGCCGGTGCGGCGCTGGCCGGCGGCATGGGCGCGCTGCCGCAGGCTTTTGCCCAGCAGGGGCGCAAGCTGCCGGCCAAGCTCAATAACGCCTACGCGGTGATGGACAAGCAGACTGCCTACAAGGACGCCACCAGCTACAACAACTTCTACGAGTTCGGGACCGACAAGGCCGACCCGGCCAAGAACGCCGGGACCCTGAAGACGGCGCCCTGGACCATTGACATCGAAGGCGAGGTGAAGAAACCCTTCACTTTAGACCTTGATGCACTGACCAAACTGGCCCCGCTGGAAGAACGTGTCTATCGCCTGCGCTGCGTCGAAGGCTGGTCGATGGTGATCCCCTGGATCGGCTATTCGCTCTCGGCCCTGATCAAGAAGGCCGAGCCGACCGGCAATGCCAAGTACGTCGAATTCGTCACCCTGGCCGACAAGAAGCAGATGCCCGGCATCAGCGATCCCATCCTGAACTGGCCCTACCGCGAAGGCCTGCGCATGGATGAAGCCAATCACCCGCTGACCCTGCTGACGCTGGGCATGTACGGGGAAGTGCTGCCCAACCAGAACGGTGCGCCGGTGCGCATCATCGTGCCGTGGAAGTATGGCTTCAAGTCGGCCAAGTCCATCGTCAAGATCCGTTTCGTCAAGGACGAGCCCAAGACCGCCTGGAACATGTATGCCCCCCAGGAATACGGCTTCTATTCCAACGTCAATCCTGGCGTCGACCATCCGCGCTGGTCGCAGGCCACCGAGCGCCGCATCGGCGAGGACGGCTTCTTCGCGCCCAAGCGCAAGACCCTGATGTTCAACGGCTATAACGACGTGGCCAGCCTCTACGGCGGCATGGACTTGCGCAAGTTCTTCTGATCCTGGACCGCCCATGCCGCTCGCTCCCGCCGTTCTCCGCAATCTGAAGCCACGCAGCGTCACGCTGCTGTGGTGGGTATTCCTGGCGCTGACCCTGGTGCCGCTGGCGCGGCTGGTGGTGTTCGGCTTTACCGGCGGGCTGGGCGCCAATCCGCTGGAATTCATCACTCATAGCACCGGCGACTGGACGCTGTACCTGTTCTGCATCACCCTGGCCGTGACACCGCTGCGCAAGATCACGGGCCTGAACTGGCTGGTGCGCATGCGGCGCATGCTGGGGCTGATGGCCTTTTTCTACCTGTGCCTGCATTTCACGACCTTCGTCTGGTTCGATCACTTCTTCGACCTGGGCGAGATCTGGAAGGACATCGTCAAGCGGCCTTTCATTACCGTCGGCGTGCTGGCGCTGGTGTTGACGATTCCGCTGGCCATCACCAGCACCAATGGCATGGTGCGCCGCCTGGGTGGCAAGCGCTGGCAGGCGCTGCACCGGCTGGTGTACGTGATCGTGCCGCTGGGCGTGCTGCATTACTGGTGGGACAAGGCCGGCAAGAACCTGATCGCCCAGCCGCTGCTGTTTGCCGTGCTGGTCGCGTTGATGCTGGCCTTGCGTCTGTTCTGGCGCAAGAGCAGGGCGCCGGCGGGGCAGGCTTCTGCAAGTTCGCGTCCCTGAGCCGGCCTGGCTTGGGCGGCGCGGCTGCCTACAATTCTTTCTTGTCTGATCGACCGTACCGGAGATTCACCATGACCACCCTGAAACCTGCCGCCCTGGCCTCCGCCGCCTTGTGCCTGGCGCTGGCCTCGTTTGCTTGCCTTTCCACAGCCCATGCAGCGGAGGCTGCCGTGGCAGTGCCGGCACCGGCTGGCAAGGCCGTGCTGGGCTCGACCGCCAGCAGTGAGACCGTGGTGCTGGCCGGTGGATGCTTCTGGGGCGTGCAGGGGGTATTCCAGCATACCCAGGGCGTGTTGAAGGCGGTTTCCGGCTATGCCGGCGGCAAGTCCGATACCGCCAGCTATTCCATGGTCAGCTCTGGTACCACCGGCCATGCGGAGGCGGTGCAGGTGACCTATGATCCGCGCAAGATTTCCTTTGGTCAGCTGCTGCAGATCTATTTCTCGGTGGCGCACGATCCTACCCAGCTCAATCGCCAGGGCCCGGATCAGGGCACGCAATATCGCTCGGCCATCTTCACCGCCAGTGACGAGCAGACGCAGGCGGCCCAGGCCTACATTGCGCAGCTCAACGCGGCCAAGGTGTTTGCCGCACCGATCGTGACCCAGGTGGCGCCGTTGCAGGGCTTCTACCGCGCCGAGGATTACCATCAGGATTACGCCACCCTGCATCCCAACCAGCCCTACATCGCCTACAACGACCTGCCCAAGATCGGCAACCTGCAGAAGATGTACCCGGCCATCTATCGCGCCGATCCGGTGCTGGTGTTCAAACGCTGACATTGCCCCGCCCGCTAGCATTCGCCCCCCGTGGCGGGCAGGGATGAGACAATACGCCCGTTTGTCTCCCTTGCCCCGTCATGAATCCACACGCCACTCTCCAGCTCGCCCTCGACCATTTCGACCTGCAGGACTACGCTGCTGCCGAGCAATCGCTGTTTGCCCTGCTTGAACAGCATCCGCAGCACAAGGATGCGCTGCACCTGCTGGGCAGCGTGGCGGCCGCGCAGGGACGTTTCGAGGAGGCAGCGCTGGCCTGGCAGCAGGCGCTGCGGCTGGTCGAGCCGGACAGCGAGGAAGCACTGGCCCTGCGCTATCGCCTGGGCCGCGCCTTCTATGAACAGGGTCGCTTTGAAGATGCCTTCCTGCTCTATCGCGATCTGATCGAGGCGGGCCATCAGCAGGCCGAATTCTTCGTCGCCGCAGCGGCCGCCCTGCAGGCAATGTCACCTTCCGGCAAGAATGACGCGCAGGCGCTGGCCCTACTGGAGGAGGCCCTCCAGCGCAATCCCGAACAAGCCGACACCTGGCATCGCAAGGCATTGCTGCATGAGCGCGCCGGTCAATGGGAGGCGGCGCGCGACTGCATCCACCAGGCGCTGCGCCTGAACGATCAGTCTGCGCAGCTCTGGCTGGCCGCCGGATTGATTGAGCACGCCCTGGGCGCCTATGAGGAGGCGCTGCGCTACTACGATCAGGCCCTGATTCTGCCGCCCGAGCTGGTGGATGCCCACGTCAGCCGCGGTACCACGCTGGCCCGCCTGCGTGACCATGAGGAGGCCATCGACAGCTATCGCCGCGCCCTGCGCATCGATGCGGGAGATGCCGACGCCCACGTCAACCTGGCGCTCTCCCTGCTTGCCCTGGGCCGGCTGGAAGAGGCGCTACCCTTGTACGAATGGCGCTGGGAAGGACGCGGTGCCGACCCCTATCGGCACGCGACGATTCCGGCCTGGAACGGTGGCAGCAGCTTGCAAGGCAAGCGTCTCCTGCTGTGGGCCGAGCAGGGGCAGGGCGATACCATCCAGTTCAGCCGCTACGTGCTGCAGATGGTCGGGGCCGGTGCCGAGGTGGTGCTGGAGGTGCCGGCCAGTCTGCTGAGGCTGATGCAGGGCTTGCCCTGCGCCGCAAGCATCCGCCTGGTGGCGATGGGCCAGGCCTTGCCGGAGGTTGACTTCCAGTTGCCCTTGATGAGCCTGCCGCTGGTGTGCAATACCTCCCTGGCTTCCATCCCGGAAGGCTTTCCTGGTGCGTCCTACCTGGCGCCGGAGGCTGGCTTGTGCAGTCAATGGGAGACCCGCATCGCAGCGCTCGCTCCCCGTGCAGCCGGACGGGTGCGCGTCGGCGTGGTGTGTTCCGGCAACGCCGGCAACGTCAACGATGCGCGCCGCTCTATCGCCCTCGAACGCTTTGCCACGCTGGAGCAGGCGCGTGGCGGACTGGATTTCTTCGTGCTCCAGCCTGACCTGCGCGACGCCGATGCCCAATGGCTGCGGCAGGCCGGTCCTCACTGGCATGAGCTTGGGGCTGACATCGGCGATTTCGCCGATACCGCCGCCGCCTTATCCTGCATGGATCTGCTGATCAGCGTCGATACTGCCGCCGCCCACCTGGCCGGTGCGCTCGGCCGGCCGGTGTGGGTCGCCTTGCCGCATGCGCCCGACTGGCGCTGGTTCCTGCAGCGACATGATTCTCCCTGGTATCCGACTGCCCGCCTGTTCCGCCAGCAGCAGGCTGGCGCCTGGGATGACGTGATCCGCATGCTGCGTGCCGCACTGGCGATCGAACAATTCAAGGCCTGACATCGGCCTGTGCCGGGCAGGGCAGGCGTCCTAGACCCGGACATTCTTCGTGTGATCTGAAATCTATCTGCATTTCTCGAAAAATTTCGAGAGTGCGAGAACATTTCTGCCCCAATAGACAATTCGTCACTCCGCGCATTTCCGCGATCATCCAAAGCCCATTCTTGTCCTTGTCGTTGCCTGCTGCCGACCGACTGCGGTAATCCTCCGAGCGCGTTGTCGGAACCCGCTGGCCGGTCGCAATGTCCGCTTTACCCAGCGCCCGAAGTGCGCCGAGGAAGCGAACTGCGCGACATCCTGTGTGGACAAGACCAACAGGAAATGATCGCACATGAACGACCACACCAAGCAACGCGCCCCTCGCTCCCTGCAGACCGGCCCGGCTACCCCGCGCAGCTGCATCACCCGACTGGTGGCCACAATCGCGCTGGCCTTTGCCGGCTGGACCAGCCAGGCCGACGCCACCACCCTGGGCGACCTGGTCAGGCAGGCAGCCTTCAACAATCCGTCCGCACTGGCGCGCCAGCGGGCCGCCGAAGCGGCGGCGGACGCCGTCTCGTCAGCTCGCTGGCAATTCTTCCCCACGCCTTCGCTCTCTGTGGAGCGTGCCGGGATGACCAGTTCCCGTGATATCTCCTACAACGGCGACGACACCGTCGTCACGATGCGCCTGCAGCAGACCTTGTGGTCCGGTGGTCGCCTGTCCGGTCAGCTGGAGCAGGCCGGCCACAATCAGCAGTCGGCCGAAGAAGCGTTGCGCGAGCAGCGTTTCCGCCTGGCCGAGCAGGTCATTTCGCAATACAGCCTGTGGGTACGCTCCGACCTGGCTGCGGCCGCCAACCAGAAGAACCTCAAAGCGCTGGAAGATTTCCTCGCACAAAGCCTGCGCCGGGAGAAGGAAGGCGCTGCCGCCCAGGTCGACGTCACGCTGGTCCGTGGTCGTCGCGACCAGGCCATCATCGATCTGCTGGGGGCCAAGTCCAGCCGCGTGTCGGCCCGCCTGCAACTGGAGCAATTGGTCGGGCTACCCCTGAACGATGAAGAACTGCGGGCCGACGTCGACAAGCAGATGATCGGTGAGGACCTACCCCTGCTGACCGAAGCCATGCTTGACAGCAGCCCCGTGCTCAAGAGGCTGCGCGCCGATGCCAAGGTGCAGGAGGCCGCAATCAAGATCCGTAGCGCCTCCTACTGGCCGGAGGTCTATGCCCGGGTGGAGCATCAGCGCGGCAATTTCAGCGTGCGCAATCAGCCAAGCAACAATCGCGCGTTTGTCGGCATGCAGATGCAACTGGGGGCCGGCCTGTCGCTGGGGTCCGAAGTCGCAGCTGCCCAGGGGCGCTACCAGTCGGCCGTACTGGCCGTGGACGCAGCGCGGCTGGAGCTGATCGCGCAGATGGCCGCCACCTACACTGAATACCAGCAGGCCGTGGCGCGGTCCAATAATCTGGATGCCGTGGGATTGTCTGCCGAGGATGTGCTGGCTTCGTATACCCGGCAATACCTCTCGGGCAGGCGTTCCTGGCTGGATGTGATGAATGCCGTGCGCGAGGTGGTCCAGACGGACCTGCAAAAGGCCGATGTGACCGCGCTGATCATCGCTGATGGTCGCAAGCTGCAACTCTGGGCGCACGGCCTGGAAGAGGTGCGCTGATCCTCGTTGACGCGCTCTGCCCAGGGCGCGTCGCAGGTTGTCGGCCGCCGGGGGAGACATGATCAATAAATCACAGCTGAAGAACGCGATCCGGCGCAAGGAATTCATCGTCGTCTATCAGCCCATCGTGGCCTTGGCGAGTGGCCGTTGCGCTGGTGCCGAAGTGCTGGTGCGATGGCAGCGTGAGGACGGCATGCTGCTCCCGCCAGACAGCTTTTTGCTCGCGGCGCAGCGACATGGTTGCCTGGACGCCATTACCGACCTGGTGGTCGACCAGGTGATCACCCAGACCGGTGCTTTGCTACGGGACCATCCTGATCTGCATCTGGCCGTCAACATCCCGGCCCATGACATCAACAGCGGCAGGATACTGGACGTCATCGGAAGAAAACTGGCCGGCACCGGCATTGCGCCAGCGCAGTTGTGGCTGGAGGTCACGGAGGGGCGCAGTATGGAATTGCCGTCCTGTCTGGCGAACCTGGCGCGCGCCCGAAGCGACGGCCACGTGATTGCGCTGGATGATTTCGGGACCGGTTATTCCTGCCTGCGCTACCTGCATGAATTGCCTTGTGATGTACTCAAGCTGGACCGCTCCTTTGTTGCCAGCATTGGCGGCGACGCCAAGCCGCATCCGGTGACAGCCTGCATCATCGAGATGGCCAGGCAACTCAAGCTCAGGATCGTCGCCGAAGGCGTGGAAACGGCGGCACAGGCGCGCTATCTCAGGCAGGCTGGCGTTCAGTATGCACAAGGATGGCTCTTCGCTCGTGCCATGCTGGCAGCGGATTTCTTGGAGCATTGTGCAATTCCGGGCTCGGTAATGAACGCGTCGCCCGCGGAATCATGTTCACCGCTGGTGACGCATGCATCGATCCCAGTGATAGCGAACGACGGATCTTCCTTGCCGCGTGATCTGTCTGTGCCGGGCGCCAGAGGCATAGAGCGATTGGCTGATATTAAAAGTTAACGGATTGTCGCCACAAAGAAGCACTTGTTCTGCACTAAGGAACAATTTCACTAAAAGCTATCAATCTATAAAGTCCGCTTTGCGCTGCTGTTCATGGTCATTCAGCAATGCTGTCACCAGCACCGACTCATTGTCAGTTCCACAGGTGACGAAGAGCGTCAGGCTCCCCTCGATTTCGGCAGAATTCGCGGGGAGTTTTTTTTGGGCGCGTTGAAGGAGATGGATAGCGTCCTGATCACCAGCCTTGGGAATGCTCTCAACAATATATTTTTTCCGTTATTTGTCTCGCTCAGCGACTAGGAAAAGAATGCTTCGTCGATAGTGAAAATTCGGACAAATTGAAGTGTCAATTTTTAAGTAAATAGTGGCGAGTAAAAATATTTAATGCACTAAAAGACAATTAAATATTTATATATTTTCAAACATCATAGCCCTCAATTGACGAGCTGCCGCAGCGCAATGATGGATGCGCTTTCATTCGGCAGTTGCCTGCATCCGCCGGCACGGCGATGCGCTATCGATAACCGGGAATCCTGATTTTTTGAGTCATCGCGGAATGCATCGTCGGAGGGGATTTCTTCCTGCTTCCGCTCTCTCTTCGATCAAACCGAGCTTGTCCTGATGACGCGTTGCGTTCCGCTCATTCCAATCAGTAAGCGGATCGTCACGCCCGATACCACACCTAACGAATCGCCATGAGAAAGAACGCCCTTCGTCATCCTCGTCGCCGACAGCCTATGTCGCCCAGGCTGACTACACCGTCGCACGACATGTGTCGTCGAAATGCCCGCGACCCGCGAGTGCAGGGAGTCACGCAATGAGCGAACTTGCCTCCTCCCTGTCATGGGCCCTGATGACCATTGCGCGACGCCAGGGTGTCGTGATTGACAGTGTGCGACTCAATGCCGCCATCGCCGCGGCGATGAAGAAATCTGGCGGTACTTCCATCGACATCAATTCCCTGTGTGGCGCGCTGAGTCTACCCAAGGCACAGCTTCTCAAAGCACCAGATCGCAGTCAGTTGCCCGTGCTGGGCGTTGTGCAAGAGCGTGGTTGGGGCCTCATCGTCGATCAGCGTCCCGACGGCCGCTGGATCTTCGTCAGCGAGGAAGGCCATGCACTGATCAGTGATGACGATCTTGTAGAAGGTGTTTGCAAGATCGACTTTTCGGTTCTTGCTGCCAAAGGCGGGCAGAACGGATTCGAACGCGTCTTCAAGGAAGCCCTTGCCGAATTCCGGCCTGTTTTCCTTGAGGTCGTTCTCGCATCGGTCGTGATGAGCGTCATTGCCCTGGGTGCCTCGATCTTCTCCATGCAGGTCTATGACCGTGTCATTCCCACCCATGGCGTTGCTACGCTGATCGTACTGGCCATTGGCGTCGGACTGACCTACGGCTATGACAGCGCCAGCCGTACACTGACTATTCGCAAGTCCAACAATGCCGTCCTGACCGGTGCTGACGTACAGGCGATCATCCAGGCCATCAAGCTGGGCGGATCCGACATGCAGGATGGGGTGCACACCGCGCAGTTCAGCCTGGTGAGCAGCACGGGTGAAGTCGGTGGCGCCTCCACGGCGACCCTGGTGGTGGATAGCCAGGCGCCGACGCTGGACACCGATCGCGCGCGCCTCGGTCTGCAGATTGACGGGAAGAAGCTGTTCAGCGGTTCAGAGATGATCGCCGGTGACCACATGTTCGCCAACGAATTCAATATCTGGCCGACCTCCGATATCGCCAGTATCGCCGTCAGGATGAGCGGGCCCCAGCTGGACGTGGTACGTGACAAGCTGGTGCTCGATACCACGCTCCCTCTGAACATCAACCTGCCCACGGTGCGCGGCAAGGTGATCGGCGGAATCAGCGGGCTGAACTATGGCTATGACACGGCCAGTCGTACGCTGACCATTACCAAGAGCTCGGGCGCGGCCTTGGACGATGTGGAGGCGCGCGCCATCCTCAAGGCCATCCAGCTCCAGAACAGCACGCCCTCCAGCGGTGAGCGCAGCGCGACCGTCATCCTGACGGACAAGGCTGGCAACAGTAGTCAGACAAACCTGACTGTCACGGTGGACCTGACGGTGCCCTCGTCCATCACTGCTGCCTTTGTGCCCGCCAAGCAGACCAGCTTGAGGCAGGTCGACATCCCTGATCTTCTGGGGGATCAGAACAAGCACAATCTGTCGCCAAGGGAGAACGCTGATCTGAGCAGCATATTGAACTTCGGCATGAACGCGCAGGCCTTCCTGGCCTCGATCCGGGCGATCTCGGCCGAATGGGGTGGGATCAATATCACGGGCAATGCCAACACGACGTCAGCAAACTACTACAGCGTTGTTTCGTTTTCGGGGCTACGTCCTGAAGATGTTGTCATATTTTTCCATCAAGCCGCTAGCTCTACCCGGAGTGGCAACTTCAAGTTCACGACATCGGGTCCTAGCAACCTGTCTTTAGTCGGATTGGCAACGTACTTGAACCCCAATACGGATCTCTACGAAGCGGGCGGCCAGATTGGCGGGCCAGACAATGATATCGGCAATATCCGTGTGCTCTATCAAGTGACGACGAACATCGAAAGTTCGACGCCGACCATCAACGTCACCTACGACGGTACGAAGGCCAGCATCGGCGACATCATTGCGCTCTACGAGGGCAACAAGCTGCTGGCTAGTGCCACCTTGGGTCCAGGCAACATCGGCAGCGCCAACACGACGCTGGGATTGACTGCCGACAGCAGCCTGACGTCCGGCAGGCACATGATCACGGCCAAGTTCATCGATCTGGCCGGCAACACGGTCAGTGCGAACGACGTGACGGTCACGATTGCGGAAGGTCTGGCCACACCGACCTTGACCAATCTGCGGGTGGCCGGTGAATCGGGCATTTCGCAGGCCATCAATGCCTCGCCGACCAAGTACGCAGTGATCTCCGAACTGCCGAGCGATCCCACCGGAAAAATCGCACCGGAGCAGAATCTGAGCTTCTCCGGCACCGTGGGCAGGGCGGGAGAGAGCGATATGTATGAGATCCGCATTGCGATGGGGGGCAGGATCATGGCGTTCGGCAAGTTCAAAGCGGGCGATTTCACGCTGAGCACGCCGGCCAACATGCTCGCTCCCGGCCTGTACAAGGACTTTATGATCATCGTCACCAATATCTCGGACGGCGTCAACAATGGCCAGACGACCTGGATCAAGGACCAGACCGTGGCCTGGTACTGGATTCCGCAGAGCCTGAAGGACCTCGCTGGTGGCGCCGGCGACGATGTCATTCCGTTGGGTGTCACCGCGAACGGTCAGGGCACCAACATCCAGACGGGGCTAGGCAAGGACACGCTGGTAGTCGGTAATTTCACCAATGCCGCCGATACCAGCAAGCTGGCCGCCACCATCACGGACTTCTACCTGGGCCAGGACAAGGTAGCCATCTTCGGGCAGACGGTGACCAAGGCCAACCTCGACAGCTACGTCAAGGCATCGTCGTATGGTGGCCTTTCCACCAAGCTGACGATCGATCTGGATGGCGCCGGTCCCGGCACGACCACCTACAGCCTGTACCTGCAGAACGTGCAGTACAACCCCAACAGCATCGCGACCATCTTTGGAGTGTGAATGTAGCAAGTAGCGATAACAGGCAATTTCCCCAGCGCACCGGATGCAGCGGTGCGCTGACCACACCACAGGACGGCCGCGACAGGGCAGCCGTCCATGGATTTCAATCAAGAACGTCAATCAAGACTTAGGAGAAAAAATGGCAGGCCATTCCACCGACGCAGATGATCAAAATTTCTGGCCCGGGTTCGTCGACTCGATGGTCAACATGGTCATGTACCTGCTCTTGCTGATCGCCATCCTCGCCATGGCGGTGATGTACTTCTCGATGAAGGCACGCGACGAGGCCTACGAAAGCAAGACCGCCAAGATCGAGTCACAGGGCCAGGCCTCGGAGAAGCCCCATGCCGGTGACAAGGAAGAAAAACCGGTGGTGCCCAGCCCCGACGACCTGCATGCCCAGATCGAACGCTTGCGGCAGACACTCAACGAGAACGAAATCCGCTACAAGGCCGATGTCGCCGAACTGAAGGAAAAGCTGCGCGAGAGCGACATGCGTTTCAAGGCCAATGGCCTGTCCAAGGTCGAAAAGCCCAACCAGAAGGAACGCGGCAACAATCTCAAGTCCACCACCGAGGCCGATCTGGCCAAGGAAGGCGCCTCCGAACGCATACTCGATGCCAGCGGCGCGGCGGGCAGCCTGGACAAGGGCGTGGAAGCACTGGCCTTGCGTCCGAGCGTGCTGATCGTGCGTTTCCGCCCCGGCACCGTGGACCTGAACCCGCCGGAAGCCAAGCGCATGACCGATACCTTCCTCAGTCACTTCGACTGGAATGCGCGTCCGGACCAGACCTTCGTCATCTCTACCACTGCCGTGGAGGGGCTGTCGGAGTCCAACCGCATGGCCTTCTACCGGGTGGTCGCCGTGCGTAACCATCTGCTCTCCGTGGGTGTGCCGGCGGCCCGTATCCGCCAGCGCATCGAACCGGTCCCGGCGGCGCGCCAGAGCGGCACCGAGGCATTGGAAATCCGTATTCAGAAGATTGAATGAGGATAGCCGATGTCAGATGCAGCAAGTTCCATCGAGGCTGCCCTGGTGGGCAAGACCACCTATACGATCGATGTGAGACAGGCCGGCACCGCGCTGCGCAAGATTCCGATCGAAACGATCAAGGATGTGCGCAGTCTCGGTATCGACCTGCTGCTGGTGCTGCGTGGTGATGGCCAGATCCTGCTGCGTGAGGGGGCGCTGGATGCGTTGGTGAACCCCAATCGGCGTATCGAGTTCAGTGACGGGGTGCTGACCCTGCAGCAGATCTTCATGCAGAGCGAACACTTCGACTTTTTCAATTCGGGGTCCAGCATCGACGGCCACCTGTACTTCGTCGATGCCCACAACATCCATGCACCCGATGCGGTGCAGGCGATGTCCTACCCTTTCGGAGGATAAGAAGATGAAGCGAGAGATCGATATCGATATCGCACCCGCCAAGTCCGTGACCGAAACCAAGGAAGCCATCGGTGAACGGCTCAAGGCGATCCGCTTGACCAGCGGCCTGAACCAGCGCGACTTCGCCGGTCGCCTGGGGACGTCCGGTGCGTATATCAGTTGCGTGGAGCTGGGACACAGCATGCCGGGTGGGCGTTTCCTGCGCACCCTGCATCGCGAGTTCGACGTCAACATCAACTGGCTGCTCAGTGGCATGGAGGCAGAATTGCCGCCGCGCCACGGCTTTCACGTCAAGGCACTCATCCGGGACTATGTACGCGCCACAGAACGCGGCAAGTCGCTGGTGATGATGGTGGCGAGTTTTCTGGTCGTCAAGCGCGGCTGAAGTTAATGCCTGTGGTCCTGTCGGCGGCGTTGCCAGGCGGACCCGGCAAGGGATACGGGCAGCGCGCATGGCCTGCCCGTATTGAGGAGAGGACATGTTCAGTGAAGAAATCGGCGGCCGCATCAAGGAGATCCGGCTCGCCAATGGCCTGAGTCAGCGCGAGCTGGGTCAGCGCCTCAATACATCCACCGGACATATCAGCTGGCTGGAAGCCGGCAAGGCCATGCCCGGTGGCGAGTTGTTATTGCAGTTGCATCGCGAACTGGCGGTGGACCTCAACTGGCTGCTGACCGGCAGCGAGCCCGAGGTACTACCGCAGGAGGGAGACAAGGACGTACGGCTGCTGGTCGATCACTACTGCCGTTCGGACCTCCAGGGGCGGGAAATCATCCGCATCCTGGCAGGTTATGCGGGGCGGGACTGCGGCTGAAGCGTGCTGCCAGTCCCGCCGGGTGCGGTGGAGGCCTTAGCCACCTGCGCCCGGTGCCGCGGTCGTTGCTGTAGCCGCTTTGCTTGCGGCGGCTGCGCGCAACTGCACATCGCGGTTCAAGCGCCACACCAGCAAGGAGGCCAGCAAGGTCGTGCCGACGATCACGAAACCGACCACATCGAAGTGGCGCAACTGTCCCTCGGGACCGAGCGTGACGATATGCCCGGCCACCACCGAGGCCAGACCGCCGGAGAGTTGCTGGATCGAAGCACTCACCGCATTGAACGAACCCCGCTGGGTGGGCGAGGGGATCGACGAGACCAGCGCCTGGAACGGGATCATGCGCGAGAAGATCCCCAGGAACAGCACCGCATTGATCAGCACGATCATCGGCACCGTCACCGGCCCCAGGTGGGTATAGATCAACACCATGATGATGGACAGCACCGCCCCGAAACAGAACACGCGGAACTTGCCGACCTTGTCGGCGGCGCGCCCGATCAGCGGACCAAAAGCGATGGTGCACAGGCCGGTAACAAGATAGACCGTCGGCAGGTGGTGCAGATCGATGCCCAGGTTGCCGACCAGATAGGCACTGCTGAAGGGCATGAGCATGAAGCCACCGGTCATCAGCAAGGCTGTCGTGGCGAAGGCAATCAGGTAGCGCGGCTCGGTAATGGTGTGATACAGGTGCATCCATGCGCTGTGCTCCTGCTTGAGTTTCAGGTGGCCGTCCACCGGCTGCATCTTCATGCTCACCACCAAGCCCCCGATGGCGCCCAGCGCCGCCATGGCCAGGAAGGGGACATGCCAGTTCCAGGTATTGGACAGGTACAGCCCGATCGGGATGCCCAGCACCTGGCTGGCCGCAAACGAGGTCTGGATGATCCCCATGACACGCCCGCGCAGATGCGGGGCGAACAGATCGGTGGCAATCGCCAGCGTGATGGAACCGATCACGCCACCGAAGAGGCCGGTCACGATACGGGCCAGCAGCAGGCTTTCGAAGCTTTGCGCCAGGCCACACCAGACAGTGCCGAGCACGAAGCCACCATAGAAGAACAGCAGCAGCCGCTTGCGGTCGAAGCGGTCCGCAAAGCCTGCCGTGAGCAGACCCGAGGCCCCGGCGCTGAAGGCATAGGCTGACACCACCAGGCCGAACTGCTGCGGCGTGATCTGCATGGCCGGCATGATCACCGCGCCCAGCGGCGACATCAGCATGAAGTCCAGGATGACGGCAAATTGCAGGAAGGCCAGCAGGCCGGTCACGGTCTTCTGGTAGCGGGTGAAGCCCGCCGGGCTGGACGGAGTGGGCGGCGTGGAGGGCGTAGGTGGCGTAGGTGGGCGGGCAGGGCGGTTGGCTTGGGGCTGACTCAAAAGGGGCTCCTTGGCGTATCGGTAGGGCAGTTCTGCCGTGTCTTCGCGTCCTGGCCCGCGTGAGCGTGGCCGGACGCTGTGTCGTCGCTGACGGATGAGCGTGCGCGATATTGTCTCGCCGTGTCATGAACGGCGCCCATGGCAGGCGTATCGGTCGTGAGGCGGGCTTGCAAGAGTAGGCGCAAGCGGGCGCTTAGGCAAGCCTGGGGCGGCCTTCTCTGCAAAGTTCGCACGATTGGTCAGGCTTTCGTCACATTCCGGATAGAAAATGTGAAGATAAAAAAGCGGAGAGGCCCGTCCTGCGGGCCTCTCCGTCCTTTTGTGCTCAACACGCCGGTTAACCCTGGCTTAGAGGGGAGTTCCGTTACCTCATTGCTTGAGCAGGCTGCATTTCGATTCCGCCACGGTGGTGAAGGCCTGCTCGCCCGGAATGGTCTCCAGCAGTTTCAGGTAATCCCAGGGCTTCTTCGATTCGGCCGGCGACTTCACCTGGTACAGGTACATGTCATGGATGTTGCGGCCGTCGGCGCGGATGTAGCCCTTGTTGTAGAAGTCGTCGATGCGGGTCTTCTTCAACTGCGCCATCACCTTGGTCGAGTCATCGGTACCAATCGCTTCCACCGCCTTCAGGTAGGTCATGGTGGCCGAATAGGCGGCCGCCTGGTGGGTACTGGGCATCTTCTTCATCTTCTGGAAGAAGCGCTCGGAGAACTTGCGCGAGGGCTCGTCCTTGTCCCAGTACCAGCTGTCGGTCATCATCAGGCCCTCGGCGTTGGCCAGGCCCAGGGCGTGGATGTCGTTGATCACCATCAGCAGTCCCACCAGCTTCATGGTCTTGGTGACGCCGAATTCCTTGGCGGCCTTGATCGAATTGACGGTGTCCTCACCGGCATTGGCCAGGCCCAGGATCTGTGCCTTGGAGGCCTGGGCCTGCAGCAGGAAGGACGACAGGTCCGAGGATTGCGGCGGGTGCTTGATCGAGCCCACCACCGTGCCGCCACTGGCCTTGACCACGGCACTGGTGTCGTTGGCCAGCGAATGGCCGAAGGCATAGTCGGCCACCAGGAAGAACCAGGACTTGCCGCCCTGCTTGATCACCGCGCTGGCCGTACCCTTGGCCAGGGCCACGGTGTCGTATTCGTAGTGGACGGTATAGAGCGTGCATTCCTCATTGGTCAGGCGCGCCGTGCCGGCGCCGATGTTGATGTAGACCCGCTTCTTCTCGGCCATCACCTTGTTCATGGACAGGGCCGTGGCCGAGTTTACGCCCCCGATCAGCATGTCCAGGCCGCGCTCGTCGGCCCATTCGCGGGCGCGGGTGGCGGCGATGTCGGCCTTGTTCTGGTGGTCCGCCGAGATCACCTCGATGGGTTTGCCCAGCACCTTGCCGCCGTAGTCGGCCACCGCCATGCGGATCGCCTCCAGGCCGCCCAGGCCATCGGTATCGGCATAGGGGCCGGACATGTCGGTGATGAAGCCGATGCGCACGGCGTCGTTGGACACCTGGGCTGCGGCTGGGCCGGCCAGGCCGAAGGCGCCCGCAACGGCGCAGGTCGCGGCCAGCAGGCGCAGCTTGGTCGATGTAGTCATGCTTTGTCTCCTCGTTTTTATCGGCCGCCTGGTGGCGGCTCGTGGTTCGTGATTACCGTACTGCCCCTCAGCCCTGGCGACGTTGCGCCAGCAACTGGCGGGCATAGTCCACCCGCACGTCATGGCTGGCGACCATCTGCTGCACCAGCCAGTCCATTTCCGCCGGTTCGGCACCGGCCGCCAGCGCGATGTTGCGGGCGTGCAGCGCCATGTGGCCGCGCTGTATGCCTTCGGTGGCCAGCGCGCGCAGCGCCGCCATGTTCTGCGCCAGGCCCACGGCCACGGCGACTTCGGCCAGTTCCTGGGCGCTTTGCACGCGCAGGATCTTCAGCGCTGCACGGGCGGCCGGATGGGTCTTGGTGGCACCGCCCACCAGGCCCACCGGCATGGGGATTTCCAGCGTGCCCACCAGGTCGCCGTCGGCGGCGATTTCCCAATGGGTCAGCGAAGTGTAGCGTCCCTGGCGGCAGGCATAGGCATGGGCACCGGCTTCCACCGCCCGCCAGTCGTTGCCGGTGGCCACGATCACCGGGTCGATGCCGTTCATGATGCCCTTGTTGTGGGTGGCCGCCCGGTAAGGATCGACGGCGGCGAATTCATAGGCATCGACGATGCCGTTGATGACTTCCTCGCCACTGTATTGGTCGGTGGCCAGCACCTTGGCCGAGACCTTCACCCGCGCCCGCGCCAGGCGCAGGTCGGCCAGGTTGGAGAGGATGCGCAGCCGCACCCGGCCACCGGTGATCTGCTCGATATGGCCGGCCACTGCCTCGGCCATGGTATTGACGGTATTGGCGCCCATCGCGTCGCGCACATCCACGATCAGGTGGGTTACCACCATGGCGCCGCGGCGGGTATCCGGGAAGACATGCACCTCGATGTCACGGCAACCGCCCCCCAGCTGGTTGAGCAACTGGTCGCGGCTGTTGGCGATGTCGATGATGGCCTGGCGTTCCTTGAGGATGGCCAGCCGCGCCCCGTGCGGGTCGCCCACGCCGATCAGCTGGATCTGCGCCCGCATCAGTGGCGTGCTGCTGGAGGTCTGGAAGCCGCCACAGGCGCGTACCAGCTTGGCCATGAAGGAGGCGGCGGCCACCACCGACGGTTCTTCTACCGCCATCGGGACCAGCACATCGCGGCCGTTCAGCTGGAAGTAGCCGGCCACGCCCAGCGGCAGCTGGAAGGTGCCGACCACGTTTTCGATCATGCCGTTGGCGGTCGTCAGCGGCAGGCCGCCGGGCTGTCCCAGCAGGGCTTGCTCGGCTTCATCCAGGTGGGCCAGCCGGCTTACCTCGGCCAGGCGCTCGGCGGGAGCAAGGGAACGGAAGCCGGGCAGGCGGGAATCCGGGGCCGCACCCGGGAGGGTGTCATTGCGCATGCGTTTGTCTCACTGGTTGTCGTTGGTATCGTCAGCCCGGGCGAGGAAGCCTTGTCCGGGCAGCGCAGGCAGGATAGCAAGCGTGTACCATTACGCATGGGTACAGTTGTGGCCAACAGCAAGTGAACTGTACCCAAGACAATCCCTTTGCATTGCAGCAAGAATCTTCATATTTTCCCACCCACGGGCCCGCCAGGGGCCTCGCCGGAGACCCATCGTCATGGCTGACGCGCCCACCCTCACCAGCACGCTGGTCCAGTTGATCCGCCGCCAGATTGCCGAAGGCCTGCACCCGCCCGGCAGCAGGCTACCGTCGATCCGCGAGATGGCGGCGCGGCACGGCTGCGCCAAGAACACCATCGTCAACGTCTTCGATGAACTGACGGCCCAGGGCGTGGTGGAGCCCAGGCGCGGTTCCGGTTTCTTCGTCTGCACGACACCGCCGCGCCCCAAGGAAGAAGAGGAGGGCAGTCTGAGCCGCGCCATGGACGTGGTCTGGCTCATGCGCGAACAGTTGAAGCACGACCCCGGCCATCTGCGCCTGGGTGATGGTTTCCCGCCGGTGGAGTGGTTGCACGATGTACGGCTGGACAAGTTCCACCAGAAAGTGGTGCGCACCGGCATGGGTGCGCTGTTCGGCTATGGCAGCCGTTTCGGCTACCTGCCGTTGCGCCAGCATCTGGTACAGAAACTGGCCCAGCACGGCATCGATGCCGGCACCGGCCAGATCGTCCTGACCCACGGCGCCAACCAGGCGCTGGATATCGTGATCCGCAACTTCGTGCGCCCCGGTGACCGGGTGCTGGTCGATGAGCCGGGCTACTACATGCTCTATGGCAAGCTCAAGCTCTCGGGGGCGCGCATCGTCGGCATTCCGCGCCTGCCGGACGGGCCGGACGTGGATGCACTGGAGCGAGAACTGAAGCTGCCGGGCAAGCCGCCGCTGTTCTTCACGCAGTCGCTGGCGCACAATCCGACCGCCTCCGACACCTCGCCCCACAAGGCCCACAAGATCCTGCAACTGGCTGACCGCTACGATGCCCTGATCGTCGAGAACGATGCCTTCGCCGACTTCAAGCCGGCCACCGCGCCCCGTATCGCGACACTGGACCAGTTGCGCCGCACGCTCTACATCGGCAGCTTTTCCAAGTCGGTCTCGGCGGCCTTGCGGGTGGGCTTCATTGCCTGTCATCGTGACCTGGCCAGCGATCTTGCCGACATCAAGATGCTGGTCCACATGAGCAGTTCCGAATACTGCGAGCGGACCCTGGACGTGATCCTTTCCGACGGCCACTTCAGCCGCCACACCGCGCGCCTGCGCGATCGCCTGACCCAGGCCACCGAGGCCGCCTGCCACCAGTTGCAGCAACTGGGTGCGCAATTGTTCTGCGCGCCGCAGCAATCCATGTACCTGTGGGCGAGGTTTCCGGCGTTCCCGGATGCCAGGCAGCTGGCCCAGGGCCTGATGGCGCGCCATATCGTGTTGGCGCCGGGCAGCATTTTCCATGTGGATCCAGAGCAGGACGTACCCTGGTCACGCTTCAATGTCGGCTTGTTGTCCGATCCCCGTTTCGCGTCGGCGATGGCGGAAATGATGATCACTTCGAGCGGTATTCCCGGCGGCTGAGGCGTGGCCGTCCCGAGCGCGCCGCCCGTGGGAAGTGAGGCCGCATTGCCCGTGTGTTCTGCCCTTTGCTTTCTTGTCCAGCCTGATCCCGCGTGCCATAGTGCAAGGCAGCGGCGATCGGGGTTGCCGTGGTCAAAAGAATAATGAAAGCATGCTAACTAATGGGGGAGTACCTGTCAGGTGCTTCACTCGGGACGGATCTCAAATGAACATCTTAGGCAATATGAATATTGGCAAACGCCTCACGCTCGGCTTTGCCGTCATCCTGGCTTTTTCCGTCGTGGTGGCGGGGATGAGCCTGTGGCGACTGGAGCAGGTCTCCTCCGCGACCCGAGAAATGATGAATGATCCGCTCAAGACCGAGCGCCTCATGGGCGACTGGTACACCAATCTCTCGGCCGGCATTCGCCGTACGCTGGCCATCGCCAAGAGCAGCGACCCTTCGCTGGGCCCCTATTTCGCCGCTGAGGCAGCCGAATCGACGCGCAGTTCCACCGAATACCAGAAGGGGGTGGAGAAGCTGCTGGTGACGCCTCGCGAAAAGGAGCTGTTCCAGAAGATCGGCGAGCAGCGCAAGATCTACCTGTCCTCGCGCGACCAGATCGTCAAGCTCAAGGCCGAGGGCAAGATGGACGAGGCCATGCAGTTGCTGGACAAGACCTTCGTGCCGGCCGCTGCCCTGTACCAGCAATTGATGCGCGACATGGTTGATCTGCAGCGCAAGGACATCGATGACACCGCCAAGGAGATCGACGACATCGCCGCCCAGAGCCGGGTACTGATCCTGGTGCTGGAAGGCCTGATCCTGCTGCTGGGCATCGTACTGGCGCGCTACCTGACGCTGGGCATCACCAAGCCGCTGCATACGGCCGTGACCGTCTCGCGCAAGGTGGCCGAAGGCGACCTCTCGGCGCAGGTGCAGGTCAGTACGCGTGACGAAACCGGCCAGTTGCTGCAATCCCTGCGGGACATGAACGACAGCCTGCGCGGCATTGTCTCCAACGTGCGCACCGGTACCGACACCATCAGCACCGCCTCCTCCGAGATCGCTGCCGGCAACCTGGACCTGTCCTCGCGCACCGAACAGCAGGCCAGTTCGCTCGAAGAAACCGCCTCGGCCATGGAAGAACTCATTTCCACGGTGCGCCAGAACGCCGACAACGCCCGCCAGGCCAGCCAGCTGGCGCATTCCGCCTCGGCCGTGGCCGAGCAGGGCGGGGGCGTGGTCAACCAGGTGGTCGACACCATGGGCGCCATCAACGCCTCCTCGCGCAAGATCGTGGAAATCATCAGCGTAATCGATGGCATCGCCTTCCAGACCAACATCCTGGCCTTGAACGCGGCCGTGGAAGCGGCGCGTGCGGGTGAACAGGGACGGGGCTTTGCGGTGGTGGCCTCGGAAGTGCGTTCCCTGGCCCAGCGTTCGGCCTCGGCCGCCAAGGAAATCAAGGAACTGATCAACGACTCGGTGGAGAAGGTCGATGACGGCAGCCGTCTGGTTGAACAGGCCGGCAACACCATGCAGGAAGTGGTCAGCAGCGTGCGCCGCGTGACCGACATCGTGGCCGAGATCAGCGCCGCCAGCGCCGAGCAGACCAGTGGCATCGAGCAGATCAACCTGGCCATCACCCAGATGGATCAGGTCACCCAGCAGAACGCCGCGCTGGTGGAAGAAGCGGCGGCTGCCGCCGCCTCAATGCAGAACCAGGCCGGTCAGCTGATGCAGATGGTCAGCGTGTTCCGCCTCAGCGAGGGCGAACCGGTGGTACGGCGCGAGATCGACGTCACGCCGACCGGGCCTACGCTGCCGGGTTGAATCGCACTTCGAAGACGGCCCCGCGTGGCCGTTGCCTGCCATGGTTTGCTAGCGATACGCGTGGGCGATCATGGCGCAAATGGGGAAAATGAAGAATCTCATGGAGGCGAAACCTAGTGCGTACCAAAGTGCTTGCGAAAAGTAACCACGAGGGTAGGACGAATCCATGCTCATGTAATAGCGGCCAATTTCTTGGAAAAGGCATGCCGCCCCAAATGGCCCTGCAAACAAGGTGATAGTGAGAAATTTGTGGGGCCGAATAGATAGCTGCTCCACTAGAAAGAGTGTGAGGCCGGAGGTAATGCAGCCACCGATAAACGATACGAGATATCTTGTGATGAAGTGTCCTTCATCGTTTAGCCACATGAACTGACGCGGCCATTGGAAGGCGCGCGTAAAGACGAGGTATGCAACTTCAACAATCGATCGGAGAAAATGAAGGAATAGTTCTTCCATGTGGTCCTAATGCGGATAAGAGAGGCCACCATCGAGATCTTTCTGAGTCACTCATTGACCAGATTGGCGGGTAACAGGCTCAGATCAACATCAAATTACCCACCCACCGCCCCATTTCCCAAAACAGCGCCACCGCGCCCGCGACAGCAAGGTAGGGGCCGAAGGCCATGATCTGTTCGTGGCCGGTGTCGCGCAGGCGCATCTGCCACAGCCCGACCACCGCTGCGCCGGTCGACGCCAGCACGATGATCGGCAGCAGTGGTGCCCAGCCCAGCCAGGCGCCAAGTGCGGCGAGCAGTTTGAAGTCGCCGTAACCCATGCCGTCCTTCCCGGTGAAAAGGCGGAAGATCCAGAAAATACTCCACAGTGCCGCATACCCGGCGACCGCACCCCAGACGGCCTCGCGCAGGGGAACGAAGGCGGCAAACGAATTGAACAAAAGTCCCAGCCAGAGCAGCGGCAAGGTAAGGCAGTCGGGCAAGATCTGGTGATCGAGATCGATGAAGAAGAGGGCGGTCAGCGCCCATAGCAGCAGCAATGCGCCCGCCAGTTGCAGCGTCGGACCAAAGTGCCAGGCGGCGCCGGCAGCGAGCAGGGCGCTACCCAGTTCGATCAGGGGATAGCGCAGCGGGATGCGGGCCTGGCAGCCGGCACAACGGCCGCGCAGGAACAGGTAACTGAGGACCGGAATGTTTTCGACGGGGCGTACCGGGCGCTTGCAGGCTGGGCAATGCGAGCGGGGCGTGGCCAGTGTCAGTGGCGCTACTGGTGTCGCCAGCGTCACTGGTGTCGAGGGCAGTTGTCCTGCGCCCAGTGATTCCTGCTCGTGTGGGTAAGCGTAGGCCGCTTCCAGCATCAATGGCAGGCGATAGATCAGTACATTCAGAAAGCTGCCAATGAAGAGTCCGCCCAGCGCCGTAGCACTGATGACGAACCTGGTGTCGGCGAAAAGCACGTGGGCCAATCCAAACATGCGTGTTCCTTGAGGGGAGGGGAGAAGCGGTGCCGACGCACCGCTGACTACCTGGCTTCTCTGAGCAGATGGCGCAGGCGGGCGATGACCTGGGTGGCGTAGCGGGCGCGCTTTTCCGGGCTGACAGCGTTGTAGGCGCCGAGGGCTTCCCAGCTCACACCCATGCGCTGGAAATTGGAACCGAGTATCCAGGCGCCGACATGGATGTTGGTACAAGCATCAAGCAGGTCAGATTCACTGATGCGGTAGCGCGCCAGAAATCCCAGCCAGCTGGAATTGATCTGCATGATGCCGATGTCGCGCGTGCCGTTGCGGTTGCGATTCAGTGCCCTGGGATTCATGCCTGACTCTTGCTGGGCAATGGCCTGCAGGATCAACGGGGACACGCCATAGCGCGCCCCCGCCTGTTCGAAGCACAGGTTGGCCGCCCCCGCCGGAGCGGCGCACAAGGTGCTCGCCAGCGTGGCGCCCAGTATCAGGGCTTTATAGGGACGGTACATTCAGCCCTCTTCCTCCGGGGCGGAGGGCCTGGCCTCGACCACGAGCGCGGCACTGAGGAAGAACACCGGCGCCCCCAGCAGCATCGACAGCATGATGGCGCCGGGGTAGCTCAGCACCCGGAAGTGACCGAGTCCAAAGGCCAGCAACAAGGTCACCACGCAGAGCACAGGTAGCGCGGCAGAGCGCGTCCGACCGAAGGCAGCGACTGGTACGTCACCCCGTCGTGCGCGCCGCAGGCGGAAGTACAGGTAGCCCAGCAAGAACGGGCCGCCATAGGCCAGGAGCAGGAAGAGCAGGATCAACATCAATTCGGCAGCGTGCATCGTTATTCGGTGGTCAGGTAGGTCCGGCGTTTTTTCTTGAACATGATGAGCTGGTAGTAGTGGATTTCGCCATTTCGGCCTCCACCATCGTTATAGAAGTTGAATTCGAGGTACATCGGTTCGAAAAAGACTTCTCGTCGGTCAGGGCCACTCGGCTTCTTCGGGTTCCCGACCCGCCCATCATCGTCGAGATAGCAATTCATGCAGGTGAAGGCCGGCCTTCTGAACATTGGCTCGGTCCATTCCGACGGTTCCATGGGCGTCATGTAGCTGAAGTGGAATCGCACACGGCTGAAATTCTCGTTGGGATACTTCCCACCGGCCGCTTGGTCAAGCGCATAGAGTCCATCGTCTTCGCCGATCAGTGGTTTGGTGTTTTCCCAGCTATTGATGACTTTGCCATTTTTAAAATGTTTCAGGGTGACCTTTCCGGTAATTGCCTGCCCCCACCACCACGAACCGAGCTGATTGATGTGCCAGTCCATCCAGTGAAAATCGGCTGCCAGATATTCATCGGGGTCGATGATCTCTTCTGTCAGCTTCTTGAACGGCATCCTCCACTGCGCACCACCGCTGCCGTTGGACGTGCACCGCAGGATGCCCGACTCATCACCATTGCGGTTACTTGCCAAGGCATTGATCTGATCGGTGTTGCAGCTGTCCCCTTCTCTGGCGACCTCCGCCTTCGGGCGCGCATAGATGCTGGCCGACCACGCCAGGCCGCCGCTGCTGCTGGCTTGGCAGACCAGCAGGTTGGCTACACCTTGCGCCGTGATTTCAGCAGCCATCATGCCCTTCGTGGTGCAGGGCTGCCCCGATACCTGGCTGCCCATGGCTGCAGGTTGCCATTTATGTTCCCTGCAGATGGCCATCAGGCCGTTGGGCAGATAGGCGGCTGAACCGTCCGGGCTGCAGCTGTCGCCAGCTTTGACCTGGCTCAGGCCATAGTTGCTGTTGGCCGCCTCCCAGTAGTTGGAGGTGCACATCATCAGGCGGCCGTTGCTGTCTTGCGCCAAGGCGAGATTCTCTAGACAGCCCATTCCCACTGTGACGTAATTCCCATAGGCGAGGAGACGGGCGCCGCTGCTAGAAAACTGGGCGCCATTCTCGATGTTAAGGTTGCCGGTGCGTACGCCGCCGTTGGCTTTCAACTGGCCTGACACCTCCAGGGATTTATCCATCTTCACTGGTGCCTTGAAGGTGGCCTCCCCATTGACCACCAGGGACTGGATATCCGTGGCGCCCTGAACCACCATCTTGCCCAGTGCCGTCAGCGTACCTGCGACATCCAGTGTGCTGTTGAGCTTGGCGGCCTTGTCGGCTGTCAGGGTGCCGGTGGTCACGCTGTCGCTGGTCAGGGTGGTCGTGTTCATGCCCTTGGCGTTCACCTGATCCAAATTGGTAATGGAATGGTTGGCAAAATCCCAGTCTGCCGTTGGCTTGAGCGAGCCATCGCGACGAATCAGCTCCAGCGTGGCGGCTGCCGCGTAGCCATTGCGCCACGCCAGGATGCCGGGTACGCCCGTAGTGACGTTTTTCACCAGCTGCTGCACCGGATTGGTCGCGCTCCAGGCACCGGCGTAGGCTTTCAGATCGAACTGGGGATTGATGCTGCTGGTGGTGGCGTCGCGATCGGGTAACCCCGAACTTGCACCCACACCGTTGGACATGCGCAGCAGCGCGGACATGTCCGCCTGCACCAGTGCATAGGGCTGCACGTTGAAGACCAGAGAATCCAGATTGATATCCGTGCCAGCGGGCGTATGTCGAATGAGAATGCTATAGATGTTGCCATTGGGAGCGGGCACGCTGCCGACGGCTGGGCCAGTGGCCACCGTGGCGTTCACCGGCAGCAGTGGCGCGGCAGGAATCTGCTGGTCCACCAGGCCGAGGATCTGCAGGTCGGCCAGTGTCGGCTGCAGGATGTTGTTGATCTTGTGGGGCTGGCTGACGCCAGCGGCATCAATGTAGGTGGTCTCGAAACTGCATCGCTTGTCGCTGCTGAAAGGCGGAGCAAAGTTCGGTTTGGCGCAGCTGTCAGGATAGGTGCTACGGTCAATGATGTGCGGATAGTACAGCGTCATATACGCGCCGACACCATTGTTGATGCGCGCATAGATCGCATTCTGTGCTTCCAGCACGGCGGTCTGGCGTTGCTGCGAAGCCCAGTCGGTGCCAACCGCGCCGGCTGTGCCCAGCATGGCCGTGGTCACCAGTGCCTGGCCAAGTGCGAAACCGCGTTGCCGGCGGTAGGGGGCGCGCCGTGGGTGCCGATGGGGGGCAAGGAGAAGACTGTACCGGGGGAAGCACAGCAGCTGCTGCGCGATGCGATGAAGTAGGGAAGTCATCAGTTCCTCTGCGAGGTTTGTTGGGTTTTCTTTTGCACGGCACTCTGCAGTTGTTGCGTGGTCGCCATGAAGCCCAGCAGCATGGAGGCCAGCGCGACACCGCAGAGCAGAAGCATCACGCTGTTGAGACGGGCAGACGATTTTTCGATGGAGGTGGCGATGCGGTCGATGGAGCCGGTGCCGATCTTGACGAAGGCTTCCACCGGGTCGCGGCGTTCGGAGGCATCCATGATGCGGTCTTCCAGGTCCTGGTTGAGCACGCCGGTGCCGAAGGCGGCACCGAAGTTTTCGGCATTGGCCGAGCTGATGCCGCGCAGGATGCTGCGCACATGCCAGCGCATCCACGGGGTGGAATAGCGCACCGCCTGCTCCAGCGACGAACGCAGGGAAATGCCCGAGCGCATCAGCGAGGCCAGCGAGACGATCAGCATGGCACCCGAATAGTCGCGGTAGACGCTGTAGGGCAGGCGCTTGTCGAACGGTCGTCGGCTTCTCCCGGCCCAGTGGGCCAGTGAATACATGAAGGCGATGAACAGGACCACGTTGAGCCCGATCATCAGCAACCCGTAATGCCGCACGCCGTTGGCAACGGCGGCCAGGGCCTTGCCGGAGGCCGGCCATTCGGTGACGGGCATGATCGATTCCAGCACCGGAATGGCGTAGAACGAAAAGCCCAGCAAGATGGTGTAGAACAGCGCGATCAGGAACAGCGGATACATCACCGCGCCCTTGATGGCAGCCGTCATGCGCTCGGTCTTTTCCACCGTGCCGGACAGGAAGCGCAGGCCCTCGGCCACGCTGGCATCGCCAGCGGTCTGGGCGGCATCGAGCATCATCAGTTCCGAGGTGGGCGCCACGCCCTCCAGCGCCGTGGCCAGGGAGCCGTTGATGGCGTTCCTGAGGATGTGGCGGTAGAGCAGGGCCATGCCCCGGTCGCGCTTGCGGGCGCGCTTCTCGTACTTCTTGAAGGTGGAAAACAGCGGCACCCGGTCTTCCAGCGACATGGCCAGGTCGAAATAGAACTCGGCCCGGCGTGCGCGCAGCTGGCGCTTGGCCATGCTCAGTTGCAGGCGTTCAAATAGATTCATGAGCTTCCCTTTTGCACGATCTGGCGGAATCCTTTGGGATGACCAAAGGTGGTCTTGAAGTAATAGGGGTCGATCTGCCCCTGGGCCAGGCTGTAGAGGGCATGGCCCCAGGCGGCCTTGCCGCGCATGTCCGGGGCATCGAAGGGGCCTGCACGGGTGGCGTGGTAGTGGTCACGCGCATCCAGGTCGCGACCGGCCAGCAAGAGCCGCAGCAGGTCGTTGTCGGGCGTGATCACCTCGGCCGCCACGCATACGCCACGGGTGCCGGCGTGGGTCAGCGCGCTGTAATCCACGCCGGGGATGCGGCAATGGGCGCAGCCGCTGTCGCTGGCGCACATCATCTGGTCGATGTCGAGACCGAAGACGGTTTCGTAGGCGTTCAACTCCTCGGCCGGCACGCGTTCCCTGGCGGGCTGCTTGCAATGCGGGCAGTTCCTGGGCAGCAGCGCCTGATAGACCAGGATGGACAGGAATTCCGGATTGCAGACGGCATGCCGGTCCAGTCCCACCATCTTGGAGGTCAGGCGCGAGACGATGCCCAGGGCCGAGGTGGCATGCACGGTGGTAAAGATCTTGTGGCCGGTCTCGATGGCGGCCTGGGCGATTTCGCCGGAGAGCGGATCGCGCACCTCGCCGAACATGCCGATATCGGGGTCCAGCCGGAGAAAGGCCCGCATGGCGTTGAGGAAAGGGTTTTCCGCGCCGATGGCATTGGTCCGCTGCACCGAGAGATGGGTCACGCCCGGCACGATGTACTCGACCGGGTCTTCGATGGAAATGATCTTGCGTTCTCCACCGGCCGCCAGCATCGACAGCATGGAGTTGAGGGTGGTGGTCTTGCCCGATCCGGTCACGCCGGCCACGAACACACCGCCCCAGGCCGATTGCATGGCCAGGTCCAGCTGCTCCACCTGGCTGGGCAGGTAGCCCAGTTCCGGTAGGGTCTTGACCTTGCTGGAGGAACTGGCGCTGGAATGCAGGATCCGCAGCACCACATCGAAACCGCCCACCGAGGGATGGCTCTGGTAGCGCAGGGTGAAATCGCGGTCCTTGTTACGGATCGGGATCATGGCCTGCTGCGGCAGACGGGCATTGAACGCCGCATCCGAGCGCGACAATTCCTCGGCCTGTACGGTAAAGGCAGCGCTCACGGCATCGATGACGATCTGTGCCGGATAGCTGCCGATGCGGCGTATCACGCCATCCACGCGGGCGTTAAGCGTGGCATGGTCACCGCGCACCTCGAGATGGGCATCGCTGGCGCCGATTTCGATGGCGCGCCCGACCATGTCGGCGAAGTAGTTCAAGGGCTTGGATTCGGCGATGATCAGGTCAATCCCCGATACCGCCCTGGTCGCCGCCGCCTCATGGTTGGCGGCGACCTGATAGTCGAGGACCTCGAAGACGATAGGCTCGGCGGTGAAGAACATGCGTGGTGTCTTGCCGTCGCGCTTGAGGCGGTCGAGGATGTGGAACCATTCCGAGGACAGGTTCACGCCCCGGGTGGCAAGCATGGCAATCAGGCCCGCTTCCATGTTCAGCGCGGCGATGCGCTCCTGGTTGAAAGTGCGGTATTTTTCGGCCGGCCACATCTCCAGCACGCTACGGAACTGCGGCAGTTCCTCGGCGCGTCGGAGATGGGCCATTTCCAGGCCCGTCGACTGATTTTTTTCGGGGAGCATGTTGATGGCGGTCATCCCGGGGGATCAACGTGAGGCCGGTGTCGTATTACCCATATTGATACGATCGCCCGGATTCTGGGGCTTGCCACCGAATTCGAGCGCTGCGGCGCGGCCTCCGCCCGGTAACTGGCTAGCCAGATGACGTGCCTGCGAGTCGGCTGTGAGTTGCGAGCGCGAATCGTCGCTGCCCTTGGGGACGGAGAGGAACAGGCAAGTTTCATGTTGCTGGCAGGCTTGCACTGTCGTGCCATTTCTTGTGCTACCAGCCTTGATGCGATCCTGCGGACTCTTGGTCAGCAGAACACCTTCTTCCATGAGCGTAATGTATTTCCAAGGTCCCATCTTACGCAGCGGTCCAGGCACCAGCACTACGCGTGTCTGGCCATTGACGTCGAGTTCTGCCTTGTAATTGCGGTCGATACCGTACAGGGCCAGCAGCACCGGACTCCTTTCCACCTGGGGCTCAGCTTGAGCGTCCTTGGTGGGGCTCTTGCTGGCTGGATTGATTCGGGCGGCGAACTCCCGTTCTCCTGCTTGCTTGGCCAGCTTGATCATGTCGCCCAAAGTGGCACTCTGGTCGAGGCGAGTGGCACTCTCATTGGTCTGGGCCACCGCGTCCGTAGCGTGAGAGGGCAGCACTACGCCCAGCAGCATGGCGATGAACGTAATCATCAGCGGCAAATTAGAAGTCTTTACCTTTTGCATAATATTTTCCAGAGAGCTTGTAACGGGTCTTTTCTGTGGGCGTAGCAACCTTGTCCGTGTCGAGTTCGACGGTGAAGCTATCGATGGTCACGTAGTCTTCCAGCACGATGTCTTCCAGGGTCCATAGCGGCCCCTCGATGCTCCAGGCGGCGTTGACCACCGGGCGCACCAGCTGGTTGACATCTCCTTGTCCGGCGAACAGTATTGCCGGTTCCACGTGGACCTTGATGTCCGCGATTGATAGATCTTGTAAGGTGCTGAAGAACTTCGAGGACACTGTGCTACGAAGCGGCAGCGCGCCGCGTGTCAGTTTCGGTGGTGGAGGGGCTGCGGCCGGAAGGGCGTTGCCGGTCGCAGGATTTTCCAGGCGATGTTGCGTCACGAGCTGTGCTCTTGTCAGATCGTCGGGCCTAAAGACGTCGTATTGCGGTTGGCCCATTGCCGACTGCGGCAGTGCATGCCCGAATTCGGCAAAATTGCCGTAACTGCGGATCCACGAGGCGTTGCATAGCGCGGGCGTGCATTCCACCTTGTTTAGCCGCCAGCCATTGATCTGCAGTGGAATTTGCTTCATGCCACCCACCATTCGCTGCAGGCTGATCTGGCCGATACCGGTAACGGCCGCCAGATCAACGTCAATCTTGCTTTCGTAGACGATGTTGGGATCGCTGGCGATGCGTGCTTGCTCATCGGCGAGCTTCTTGTCGCGGGCCAGCTTATAGGTGACCGCCCCGAAGCCGGCCACGAACACGATGGCCGACACCGCCAGCAAGGCGACGATTTGCCTGATGTCGGGAATCTTCTTCAGACGCACCTTGGACGTGACTTCGTCCAGCACGAGGTCCCAGTCGATCTCTTCCACATTGCCAAGCAGATCGACTGCGCCCAGACGCCGCACCGAGCCCACGTCGGTCAGTTGCAGGAAGGTATTGATGCGTTCGCTCACCACCTCGGCGTTGCCGATGACATCAAACCCTGGTACCGGCTGCCCGTCCCGCAGCACGATCAGGCAGCTTCGCCTGGCATCGACATGAAAGGCGAAAATTTCTTCGCCGCCGTGGGAACAGTTCCGGCTCAGTAGCAGTGCCAGCGAGGCCAGTGCGCCACGCCCCTTGCCGTGCCCGCCAGGGTTGGACGTGAAGAAGCCGATCTGTGTGCCATCAGGCGTGATGCAATAGCTGTGCTCACCCTCGGCCCGGGCCTCATTGAAGAGTTTGCTGCGCTCGCCCTTGTTCAGTGGCACCCAGCGCAGGCCGGCCACGAGAGCCACCTTGTTCTTCTGGAAGACGCGGCTGTGATCCATTTCCGGCTTGGCCCGGCGGGCCGTTTTCTTTTTGAGTAGAGTCTTAAACATCGGTCAGCCGCGGGGTGATCAGGATCACGAAGGATTGCCGGACATTGGAAGCGGTCTTGCTGGCTGCCAGACCATCGACGCTGCCGCTGTTGCTGGAATTTGTCTGGGCTTGGTCATACCCCAGCATGACCAGCGTTTCACCCGAGGGCACCACCATGCGCTGGCCCACGGTGAAGGCGCTCACATTAGGCAATTGAATGGTTTGGCCAGCTGAGCTGAACGAGGGCAGCCCTTTCAGACTGGAGATGTTGATATAGGTTTGCAACAGGACCTGGTTGGAATCCAGTACCACCGGCAGGAAGGCCAGGGACATGCCAGTACTGATCTGGCCCGGGGTCAGGCTGGGGCCGGTGGTGGTGACGCTTCCTACCTGCCCACCTGCGACCACCGCCGCCTGGGTCTGTTTCAGATAAGCCTGCTGGTTGACCACCATCAACGGTACCGAGACCCGGTTGGAGGTAACGGCGACCCCCGAATAGGTGGTCGAGACCCGGCCAAACGTCTTGAGCAACTTGATCATCGCGTTAGTGCCGTTGCCGTTCTGGTAGCCGATGGTGAAGGGGCTGCCGGACTGGCTGGGCAACAGCGCTGCGGGGGTGGTTGACGAGAAACTGTTTCGCACCATGTTCCAGTCGATGCCGGCCGAGAATTCGTCGTTCAAATGTACCGACAGCACCTGGATTTCCAGGCTGACTTGACGCATCAATGTTTTGTTGACTTGCTCGATGTAATTTTCTACCGCCTTCATCGGCTCGGCAGCATCGGTCACCGTGATCACGCCCGATTTGGCGTCGACCGAAAATTTACCACCACCGGAGATCAGCGAACTCAGGGTCTTTTCGATACCGCCCCAGAAGTCGGACTCGAAGTCCATGCTGGCCGAACTGCCCCCAGCCCCACCTCCTCCGCCGTCGCCACCAGTCGAGGCCGACAGCGAGGCGGTGTACTTGAAGGAGGAGCTCAACGTCTTGACGAAGAAGGTGCGGGTGCTGACGCGATAGAAGAGGATGCGATCGTCTTCGTACTTCCACTGCAAACCGGCGCGCACGGCCACGTAATCCAGCAGGCCCGCAAACGTGCCGGCGTAATTGAGTTCAAAGGTGTTGCCATACGTCTGGCTACTGAAGTTGAGGTCGCTTAGACTCTTTTCGCCAAAGGCGCTTTTCTCACCCGCGCTGCCCCGCGAGGCAGCGCCCGGAAGCGGCAAGGCAGCGGCTGCCAGCGCCTCGCCGGCCGTGCCGCCGACGGCGAAGCGCGAAGCCGGCATGAGGGCGTCTGGTGTGAGTAGCATGGGCACGCCGGTCTCGCTGGCGATACGCTCGACAATGGTGGCCACGGAATAACGTCCCGGGAAGCGGAAGGCTACCTGGCGCAACGCGTCTGGAAGGGTCGCTTCGCGTGAGAGCGGCACGGAGCGCGTGGCGATGGTCAAGCGGGTGTCCTTGACAGCATAGGCCGGGCGCGGTTGGGCCGTGGTCAGATCGGCACGGGAGCTGTCAGTCCGGTTGACGACTTTGTCGAGGGTCTGGTCGGCCTGGCGCCAGGTGCTGCACGCGGTGCACAGGACGCTGATGCCTAAGAGCAGGGGAAGCGAGCGAGCATAACGGTGGCCTTGCTGCAGACGCGGCACCGCCACAAGAGGGTACCGCTTCGGGGGGGCGATGAGCTGTTCGATGTTCATAAGTTACCTTGATAGGCCTCAGCGGGCCTTGCCTTCCAGATAGCGGCCTATGCGGATGATCCGCAGCTCGCTGTTGATGCGCGCCTGCACCGGATAGTCGGTGGTGGCCAGCGACTCGATCACGACGCTGACGACTTGCTCGATACGGCCCGACAACTGCAACTCGGTCTCGATGGGGAAATCGCGAGGGGCATCCCATACCAACTGCCAGCCAGCCTCTTGCCCCCAACGCTGCAACATGCGGCGCACAGAGATGTCGGTACGTCGCACCTGCCATTGCTGCACGCCTGGGTCGGGATGCTGCTCTATTGCGGAGATCCCGATGCCGTCGGACAGATCGGGGGCACTGGATGCTCCATTAGGCAGCCAGACCGAGGCTCGCCGGCTGGTTGCCGGTGTCACCGCCTTGGCTGGATCTTGTTCCACCGCTTGCTGGGCGTGGGCAGGAAGGCAGGCAGCCATCAGCACAAGAGGGGGAAACCATTGACGACCCAGGAGGGTGACGCGGGCGGGATGGATAAGGAAGGCTGAGACTTTTTTCATATGGTCATGTCATGCTTAGAGAGCGTGGTTGTTACCGGTGAGGAAAAGGGTGAAGTAAGGTCGATTGATCTCACACAGGTCGCTCAGGGCGGCGGGACTGAGAGGGGCATAAGGGTCGGCCTTGATCACATATACGTCGGCCAGCATAGTGGTCAGCGCGCGGCTTGGATTCAGCTCGACCGAGCCCAGCGCAGAAGTCGCGATGTTCCCGCCACCATGTGCCGCGCCGGCCAGGGCATGCCTTAGTTGAGCGGTATTCAGCGTCGATTCCAGACTCTGTGTGATGTCCGTGCACAGTCGCATGGGCAGACCTGTTACCTGCAATACCCAGTTGGCATTGCCCCCCCCGTTTAACGGACCCAGGAATATTTGGCCACCCCATGGGTTGGTGATCACGGGAGCCGTGCCGGCACCGGCACCTACGTATTGCCGGGCCACGGCTGCGCCGTTGGCCAGTGCGCGGTTGTCGATCGGCGTGTTGCCGTCAGCGGTCACAAAGAAATTCTGGAGTGACATCATCGTTTGCTGCAGAAAATGGGACGAGGAGTCTACCTGGGCCTTATCCAGCTGCTGGCGCAGCATCTCCAGCGAAGCCACTGCCAGAATGGCCGCAATAGCCATTGAGACGGATAACTCGACCAGCGTGAAACCACACTGGCGCAGCAGCAAGGGCAGGTGGCGTGATCCGACATGGACGCGTCCAGTGTCGAGCCGTCGAAGTAGGAAGAAAGGAATCATCGTAGTTTTGATTTCAGTAACAGCACGCCGACATTGCTACCAGCATCCTGGCATGCACTCGCAAGCGCAGTGGGAACAAGATCCTGGGTCAGGTTCTTGGCGATGCGCGGAGCTGCAACGCTGAAACCTGCGCTGATGGCGATTTCCGGTACGTTCGTATTGACTGTGAAATTGCGGGTCCAGCCATTCGGGGCACCCATCCCGCCGGGAAAGACCACAAGCGCATCCGCAATCGGTGCGGAATGGAACAATAGGTCGGCGCACAGCTCCGCCGGGATGGCATCCATATACAAGCCCCAGATCAAAGCGGGGGCGTCATTGAGCGGTGCCACACCCACGGCACCGCGCAATGGATGGGTCACGGTCACTTTGTCGGTGGCGCGGTCGGTGATGACGAACCGGTTGAATGCGCCGAAGGACACTGCCTGTCGCAAGGACAGGCCGTCATAGCTGGGCAACTGGGCATAGACGTCGGTGATGCGCTGGATGGCGTCGCCATTCTGCGCCGAGAGTTCTTTGATTGTTTGTTGACGGAGCAGCGATGTGGCGCCCGCAATACTGCCTAGCACGACCATGCCGGCCAGCGCCACAACCACGGAGAGCTCTACCAGCGTATAGCCGGATTGATGGATTTTCATTGGGAAACTCCGATCTTTCCCCAGCAGGTCATCGCTGCAGGGGAAGATCGACATCAAGTAAGGCTTACTTCCAGTTGACCATGGCGATGGTCACTGTGTCGTTGTTGGTCCCGCATGCTGTGCCACCGGACATTGCAGCAACATCCAGTGCGCTGTTATTGACGGTACCTTTTACCCGGACACTTCCTGCTGGGGGCGCAGTGACGGTCCCCTCGAACATGGCCATTCTGAGGGTTAGCGCGTTGTCCACCGTGAATGCTGGTGTGCCGACGACAGCTTCTGGTGCGACGAGCAGACCCAGAACACCGGATGCGGCAGCGGAGCTCACTACATCGGCACATGCTGCACGGGGAATGCCGGCATATATCACGGCATAGGCAGAGGCGTCTGGCGGTGCTGCTGCCGCTCCTCCTGCTGCTGCTCCTCCCGCCGCTGCTCCTCCCGCCGCTGCTCCTCCCGCCGCTGCTCCTCCCGCCGCTGCTGTCGGACCACGGAAATTATTTGCGGCCTGAGCCAACGTCTGATAGCCAAATCGGTGAGTCGCCACCCTGTTGTTGGCAGGGCCAGTGATGTCGAAGGCACCATCGAAAGCGCCAAAGCCGATGGCCACTTGGGTGGTCAGGCCGTTGAAGTTGGCAGATCGGGCGTACATTTTGTCGATCTGCGTTAGCGTGCGAGGGATGCTACTTACAAGGTCATTGGCCCGCGTTTGACGCAGCACCACCTGCACCAGCGCAATGGCCGAGACCAGCAGCACGCCGGCAATGGCAACAGCCACTGACAGTTCGACAATGGTGAAACCGCTTTGCGTACGTGGAAGGGGGCGCGTCTTGTGTATTGCGTGAGGGGAGTAAAGCATTTTTAGTATTCCTTGAACTTCGTTAATGCCGTCTGAAAGGACGGCTCTGGTGATAAAACATGGGATGACCAATACAGGCGGGCGATGTGCTCGGGCCAGGCAAGCAGGGCGCCGACGCAGTTTCGCGGACTTGTCCGTCTTGATCTGTGTTGCATGGTCGTTATCGTCGGACTGGCGATTTATTTCCTCACGGGTCTATCTCCTTTCTCGTGGATCGAAACGCTTCGCCTGGATCGGCAAGACGAAGCGACGGGAATAGCTCAATACCCGCATGAAGCCGGGCAGGCGGAATTGCAGGATGTCGTCCTTGACGGCAGCAAACAGGTTTTGCACCGAGGCCAGGGCATCGACATCGATGTCGCTGGAGAGATGGCCGATGAAGAAATTTTCGGTCTGCGTCAGCAGGGAGTAGCTGACCGAAGTCGGCGACTGGGTGGAATAGACAATGCCGATGCCGAACTTGGCACCTTCCTTGGCGAAACGGGCATAGATGTCGGTGGTGTTCTTGCCGGCGGCCTCGACCGGGAAGATCATGTGCGCTTCTTCGAAGTAGATCTGCACGAAGCGCCCGGCCAGGGTGTTGGTGATGAACTTGTGTTCCTGCTGCTGGAACACGGCGGTGGAGATGATGCGCGAGAAGTAGCGCACGATGCGTTCATTGGCCGCGCCCAGGTCGATGATGACGGTCTTGCCGGTGTCGATGGCGCGCAGGGTGTCGTGCAGAAAATCGCTGGCGTTGGCGGAGTGGAACTGCAGGCATTCGCGCAGGAAGTAGGATCCCACGCCGTTGGTCTGGCAAAGCAGTTCTTGCACCACGCGGTCTTCTTCGTCGAACAGTTCGGTGCGGCCCACGCGCAGGTTGGGGTCGTTTGAATACTTGAGTGCGAAGGCCGAGAGCACGCGGATCTCCTCGGTCATCTCGAGGAAGCTGGTGGGCATCGGCGGCGGCACTTTCGATTTGATCGCCTGCCAGGCTGCCATGCGCAGCGCTTGCGTGAAGCCCACATTGATCAGTCCGCGTGTAGCGATTTCGGCGCAGACAGCCTCGCCCGGATCGAATCCTGAATCCTGCAGCAGCGTCCAGAACAGGCAAAGCTTGCGGAAGGCGACGGCGCTGTCATGGGTGCGCCCGCCTTTCAGCGCCGATAGTGCGGGGAAACGGATCATCAGGAAGTTGCGCACCTCAGGGATATCCAATACCGAGGGCGTGAGCAATTCGGAGAAGATAGTCAGGGCGGCTTCCGGGATGTCGTAGAAGTTATAGCGAAGGAACTCGCCGTTGCCGCGTGGCTGGGTCGAGAGGTAGTACACCTGGACGCGCTCGGGGTAGGCCGAGGCAATGGAAAAATTGCCGTCCTGGGGATTGTCGTTGGCGTATTCGCCGTTGACGTCGAACACCAGCTGGCCGACTTGACCGCTCTCGCGGGTGGCATTGAGCACGCCTTGCATGAGCAGCTTGACGACGTTGGATTTGCCCAGCCGGGTCTTGCCGAACATGGCGGTGCGCTTGCCCACCACCTCATTGACGCTCATGGCCACCGGCATCGGGTACGCAGGTTTGCTGGTATGTTCGCCCCAGCGCACATGGCCCAGTTCGAAGGTTTCGCCAACGTCATCCGATAGCGCCAGCAGGGCGCGCAGGATGGGCTCGGACAGGACGTAGCATGCGCAGGAGGGCGAGAGCATCAGCGCACCATAGGCCGGTAGTCCGGCATAGTAGGACAGCCTGCCGCTGCGCTGGTCGACGCGGCAGCTGCCCATGACACGGCAATGCAATTTGCACGTGGTGGTGTGGTCATCACGACGTGCCGTCACTTGCAGGAATCGCGCGAGGACAAATTCCTGAGTGCCGTTGGTGGACCAGTCAGGCGAGGCGATGGCGAGGAACTGCCCAGGGACAATGCCCGCGTGACTCAGCCGTTCGTAAGACGAGCCAGCGGTGACTTTCAGGCCGTCCTGAGTTTCGAGCAGACCAAGGCTATCTTCTCGCGCAAAAAACATATCGTCGTATCAAAAATGAGGTGGGTGATCGGGTTCCAGAAATAGCTGAAACCTGTTTCACATCGTTCCAACCATGAAGCCGATTTGCCGACCTATGGATTGAATTTCTTCCTTGCTTGCCATTCTGTTCCCGAGCTAATTCGATCAGTCCCGCAACGCAGAGCGGTTCTGTCTTGCGGATTCGCGGCGACGGCAGTGATTGAGGTGGGTGGCTTCGCATCCGATTTGTGCTCTCGACGGATGTGGACGGAACACTGGGGCTGACACCCGATGACGTCGACGATGAGAGAGGAAGGCGAGAGCGTTGCTCATGGCTTTATTGGTGGAGCGGCTGCGAGATGCTCCACGGCGGTAGCGCTGCAAATCATTTATTCGGAGCGCTAATTTATTCCAAAATTTTTCGCCAGGACATTCACAAAGGACGAGATTTATTCATAAAAAATCAGCACCCGTGCAAAACAATTTCATATTTTCTCTATGCGGATGTGTCGTTGCATGTCACTGGCGGCTGCCGGTTTCTCTGATTGCGAGATACGGCGCGATGTCAGTTCGGTTCCCCGGCGGCGCCAGCCTGCTGGCGGAATTTGCATGACGACGCTAGCCGTTGGAATTTCACTTTGAAGGGGAGGGGGGCGGGTCGCTGCCAGAAGTGATCTCCTGGTTATTTCCCTGCGCGCTCGCGGCGCTGGTGGGCGATCTACGTTCACGCCCTTGCCGCGCCGATGTGGCAGGTCGAAAGTGTTTGATCAGATGGGGCAGGTCATGCGTGTCAACGCGGGACCCGTTCTCGCGGACGGAGAGGTGAATAGCACTAGCGTGCAGTGAAAAAGGGGGGGGCGCCGCACACTGATTGGCACAACGGGTGATGCCTTAGCGTCGCATCGCCCTGAGTGCAGCCTGGTAGCCCCACCACTGGCTTTCTCAGCTGATGCAGATGGTCAGCGTATTCCGGCTCAGCGAGGGCGAACCGTTGGTCCGACGCGACTTTGACGTCACGCCGGCCGGGCCTATGCTGCCGGGTTGAATCGCACTTCGAAGACGGCCCCGCGCGGGCCGTTGCCTGCCGTGATTTCCCAGCCATGCGCCTGGGCGATCTCGGCGCAGATGGATAATCCCAGCCCCGCTCCCTGGTCGCGTCGATGCGGCCCGCGCCAGAAGCGCTCGAACAGGTGGGGCAGGGCCTCCTCCGCAATGCCCGGTCCCTCGTCGCGCACCGACAGCCGTCGGGCATTGGCATGCAGCGTCACGGTCCCGCCCGGCGGGCTGTGATGCAGGGCATTCTCCAGCAGGTTCTTGCACAGCACCCCCAGCGCCCCCGGGTCGGCCAGGATCATGGATGGCGGCGCACTGTCAGCCGGCCCGATCACCACCTTCACCGCCATCTGCTGCGCCAGCCGCTCCAGCTGGCTGGTGGCCTGCGCCCAGGCAGCCTGCGGTGAGGTCTGCTGCATGCTGTAGTTATGGCGTTCGCTGGCTTCGGCCAGGGTCAGCAGTTGCTGCACCTGGCGTGCCATGCGGTCGATATCCTGCAGCAGTATCTCGCCATCGGCGACGTCGCCCAGTTCGACCTGGCCGCGCATGAGGGTCAGTGGCGTCTTCAGTTCATGGGCCGCGGTGGCCAGGAAATCCCGCTGCTGGCGGTAGCCCTGTTCCAGCCGGTCCAGTGCCAGGTTCACCGAGTGGAACAGCGGCGTGATCTCGCGGGGCACGTCCTGCACCGACAGGCGCGCCGACAGATTGTCGATGTCGATGGTGGCCGCCGCATTGGCGGCCCGGCGCAAGGGCTTGAGCAGATGATGCAGGGTCACCGCCACGACGATGGAAAACAGCAGCGCGCAGACAATGGCGCCGATGATGATCATCCAGGTCAGGCGCTGCCCCTTGTCATCCTGGATGATGCGCAGCAGGCGCTCGCTGCGCATGACCTGGACGTAGTAGTTGCGGCCGCCATGTTCGAACTGCCGGGTGAGTACATGCAGGGTGCGACCATCGACACGTAATTTCAGTCGCGTCGGTGCGGGCGTGAAGGGATTGCCCGGCTCGGCATAGGGCTGGGTGATGCCATCCGAGGCCAGCAGGACACGGCCCTGCTCATCCAGGATGCGATAGACGCTATCGGCCTTGAGGATTTCGTAGGCGGCGTCGTCCTTGTCGTTGATGGCGGTGCGGTAGGGGCGGTCGTTCTGGTCGAACTGCAGGCCCTTGATGACCTGGCTGGCATTGTTCTTCAGCGACAGGTCGGTCAGCAGATCCGGCCCCCAGCGCAGCATCAGCGTGATGACACCGATGATCACGGCACCGGTAACCGTGAGCACCAGCGCGGTGACGAGCTGCAGGTGCAGGGCCAGGCTGCGATGGCAGCAAGCCCGGGAGGGGGCGACGGTGGCGCCGGCCAGGTCGGCGGTTTCAGGTGTCTTCATGGGGCAATTTCAGGGCGTAGCCCAATCCGCGCTGGTTGACGATCTGCACGACGGAATCGATCCCGGCCAACTTGCGCCGCAGGCGATGCAAGGCCACGTCCAGCGCATTGGGCGTGACCGGCTCGGCAATACCCCAGGCGGCAGCCTCCAGCGCGGTGCGGCGCGCCGTGGCGCCGGCTGCGCGCACCAGCACCAGCATCAGCTGCAGCTCGGCCGAGGACAGGGAAATCGACTCCGCTCCGCAGGCCATGCGGCTTTCCATCGGGTCGATGCGCAGGTCGCCGTGTTCCGGCGCCAGGCTCTGCTGCTGCGGTGCGCGTCGCATCAAGGCGCGCACGCGGGCCACCAGTTCTTCCATCGAAAAGGGTTTGGGGAGGTAATCATCCGCGCCGGCCTCCAGCCCGTCGATACGATCGTGCAGGGCGTCGCGCGCGGTCAGCATGAGGCAGGGGGTATCGATGCGGCGGGCGCGCAACTGGCGCACCAGTTGCAGGCCGTCGCCATCGGGTAGGTTGCGATCCAGCACCAGGGCCGGATAGCGGATCTGTGCCAGGCCGATGGTGGCCTGGGACAGCGTGCCGTAGACATCGGTCTCGATGCCCGCCGTCGCCAGCGCCCGGCTGACCAGCGCGGCCATGCGTTCATGGTCTTCCAGCAGGGCGATGCGATTCATCATGAAGGAATGGACCCCGTCAGAAGTGGTAGAGATAACCGGCGCGCACCCCGGCGGCGCTGCTGCGATCGACCAGGGGGCTATCGGTGATGCCGCTGCCGAAGCGGGTCACGCGCAGATCCAGGAACAGCGACTGCGAGGATGTCATCTGCCAGTCGGTGCGCAGGCCACCCACCAGGTTTGCGGTCGAGCTGCCCTGGTAGAAGGCGCGACCGGCCCGGACCTCGTTGCTGCGTACGCCGAAGTAATAGTCCACATAGTCGCTGCTCATCCAGTTCACTCCCAGGTAGGGTACCAGCGTAAAGCGGCCGCTCTTGAAACGGTGCTCTGCGCGCAGTTTGACGGTCTGCCCATGGCTGTTGCCGGATGCATCGGCCAGCCATTCCAGGGACAGGTCGGCATACGGGTTGCGCCACAGGGCGGCACCGCCCAGCCAGAAACCACCCTTGCGCTTTTCCATGCCATTCAGGATGGGCGCATCGCTGCCTTCATAGCCTTCATCGGCATACTGCGCCCGCAGCGAGAAGCCGACCGGACCAACGGCACCCAGCTTCAGGTCGGCCGTGGTGCCGAGCAACCGGAACCGGGGGCCATTGTACATAAGCAGGGGCAGCGCCCGGGTGCGATTGCCGTAGCCGGCATAGGGACTGCGTTCCACGCCCACGCCGGCACCCAGCGCCCATTGGCTGCTGCTGCCGCTGTCGGCAACGGGCTCGGTGGTGGCGGATTGCTGGCCGTGGGCCAGGAGGGGCAACATCAGTAGCGCGGCGCAGGTCAGGGGCGTGCGAGGAGAGAAGCGGATCGACATGGGGACTCCAGGGGAGGGGAAAGACGTCAAGGGGAATGCGACGCCGGCATCATCCCGTGAGCTGTCTTACCGCATCCTTACCTGCGGCACATGTCAACAGTGGTCATCTGGCCTGTTTCCAGTAATCCGGCTGGGCATATGCATGCCGCAGGAAATCCACGAAAGCGCGGATACGCAAGGGCAGGTGGCGTCGCTGTGCGAACACGGCGTAGATGGAGGGGGCCGGAGCGGCGAATTTGTCCAGCACCGTGACCAGTTCCCCGGCCTCGATGGCGGCGCCGACTTCCCACATCGAGCGCCAGGCCAGTCCGCGACCGGCCAGCGCCCAGTTGTGTAACACCTCACCGTCATTGCAGACCATGTTGCCCCCCACCTTGTAGACGCTGACCTTCCCCGATTGCTTCAGGGTCCAGCCGCGCTGGCTGCCTTCGCTGCTCATGGCCAGGCAATTGTGACGCACCAGCTCATCGGGGGTCTGCGGCGTGCCATGGCGACGTAGGTAGGAGGGGGCAGCGACGATGACGCGGTGGTTTTCCGCCAGCTTCACGCTCACCAGGTTGGAATCGGTCAGGGTGGCGATGCGGATGGCGACGTCTATTCCTTCACCGATGACGTCGGCAATGCGATCGTTCAGGTTCAGCGTGAGCGTGACGTCGCGGTGCTCGGCCAGGAAGGAGGGAACCAGCGGTGCCACGTGCTGGCGTCCGAATCCGGCCGGGGCCGAAATCAGCAATTGCCCGCTGGCGCGGGCACTGCGTTCGGAGACGGCCGATTCGGCATCTTCCAGGTCGGCCAGGATGCGCTGGCAGTCTTCCAGGAAGGCGGCACCTTCATTGGTGAGGACGATCTTGCGGGTGGTCCGTTGCAGCAATTTCACGCCCAGGCGCTCTTCCAGTGCGTCCAGCCGGCGGCCTATCATGGCCGGGGCGATGCCCTCGGCGCGGGCGGCGGCCGAGAGGCTGCCACGGGTGGCGACCTCGGCAAAGGTCGAAATCTGCTTGAACTGGTCCATGCTGGTCCCTGGGAAGAGGCTGGAATCGGGGGCAAAGCCGCGCCGGGAGTGGCACAGGCCGCATCATCACTACCTGCGGATTATCTGCTCACTTATGACTAAAACGCAAAGATAAAGTGATAAAAGCTTCCACTCATAGGGATTTTGTTTAAATATACTGCGTACATAAAGTGCGTGATGCGATGCAAAAAGCGACAGCGCATCAGGCACAATCATGAAAACAAGATAAACAAGCTCACCTAGTCCATTTTTCTTTTTGAGGAGTCCAGCATGACGCAATTGAAGCTGCCCACCGGCATGGAAATCTCCGGCGAAATCAAGCCGGGTTACGAAAACGTCCTGACCTTCGAGGCCCTGTCGCTGGTCGCCAAACTCTCGCGCGCCTTCGAAGGCCGCCGTCAGGAACTGCTGGCCGCCCGCGCCGAGCGCGTCAAGCGCCTGGATGCCGGCGAGCGCCCCGACTTCCTGAAGGAAACCGAATCCATCCGCACCGGCGACTGGAAGATCGCGCCCATCCCCGAGGCACTGAAGTGCCGTCGCGTGGAAATCACCGGTCCGGTGGAACGCAAGATGGTCATCAACGCCTTCAACTCGGGCGCCGACAGCTACATGACCGACTTCGAGGATTCCAACTCGCCGGTCTGGGATAACCAGATCAGCGGCCAGATCAACCTGTCCGACGCCATCCGTCGCACCATCTCGCTGGAATCCAACGGCAAGAGCTACAAGCTCAACGACAAGATCGCCACCCTGGTGGTGCGTCCGCGTGGCTGGCACCTGGATGAAAAGCACGTCACCCTGGACGGCAAGCGCATCTCCGGCGGCATCTTCGATTTCGCCCTGTTCCTGTTCCACAACGCCAAGGAGCAGCTGGCCCGTGGCGCCGGCCCGTACTTCTACCTGCCCAAGATGGAGTCGCACCTGGAAGCGCGTCTGTGGAACGACATCTTCGTCATGGCGCAGAACGAGATCGGTCTGCCGCAAGGCACCATCAAGGCCACCGTGCTGATCGAAACCATCACCGCCGCCTTCGAGATGGAAGAAATCCTCTATGAGCTGCGCGAGCACAGCGCCGGCCTGAACGCCGGCCGTTGGGACTACATCTTCTCCTGCATCAAGAAATTCAAGAACGACAAGGACTTCTGCCTGGCCGATCGCGCCAAGGTCACCATGACTTCGCCCTTCATGCGCGCCTATGCATTGCTGCTGCTGAAGACCTGCCACAAGCGCGGCGCCCCGGCCATCGGCGGCATGAGCGCGCTGATCCCGATCAAGAACGACCCGGAAAAGAACGCCGTGGCCATGCAGGGCATCATCAACGACAAGCGTCGTGACGCCACCGACGGCTACGACGGCGGCTGGGTGGCGCACCCGGGCCTGGTCGAGGCCTCGATGAAGGAATTCGTGGCCGTGCTGGGCGACAAGCCCAACCAGTTCGAAAAGCAGCGTCCTGATGTGGACGTGAAGGCGGCCGACCTGCTGAACTTCCAGCCGGAGACCCCGATCACCGAAGCCGGCCTGCGCTACAACATCAACGTCGGCATCCACTACCTGGGTGCCTGGCTGGCCGGCAACGGTTGCGTGCCCATCCATAACCTGATGGAAGATGCGGCCACCGCCGAGATCAGCCGTGCCCAGGTGTGGCAGTGGATCCGCAGCGCCAAGGGCAATCTGGAAGATGGGCGCAAGGTCACGGCCGACATGGTGCGCGCCATGATCCCGGAAGAGCTGGCCAAGGTGAAGCAGGTGGCTGGCGACGGTCCTACCTATGACCGTGCGGCCAAGATCTTCGAAGAGATGTCCACCTCCGAGACCTTTGCCGAGTTCCTGACGCTGCCCCTGTACGAAGAAATCTGAGTCAGATCCGCTTCAGTCAGAATGAACATCCCCGCCACTCGCAAGAGGGCGGGGATTTTTCATGGGCCGGAGTGCTGTCGAGGTGATGTGCAGCTCGTCCGTACGGCATATCCCGGCCAGCTGCAAAAGCGACAGACGAAAAAAATCCCCGACGAGTCGGTAATGCCGTTCAGTTAAGATCTTTTTTGATCACGCGAACGGTATATCGCTGAGGTGGGGCTTTCACGGTCCGGTCGAATTGTCGACCGGACCGTTCTTCATTGAGCAGAGTAACCAGTCTTTGTCG
>NZ_PKOI01000026.1:0-47542 GCF_002870055.1 Herbaspirillum sp. BH-1
AACCAGCCCCGGTCCCGGCCATCGACACCACGCTGATGGATGCCATGGCCCTGCGCGAGACGGCCAAGAAGGCCACCAAGGCCATGTTCAGCGAAGCCCGCATGGGCAAGGTGCTGGACATGGAGCGTTGCGTCTCGGTGGTGGAAGAAATCGCCAGTTCGGTGGTCAAGAGCCCCAGCGGCATGCTCAGCGTCTTGCGCCTGAAGCTGGCCGATGAATATACCTACCTGCACTCGGTGGCGGTGTGCGCCCTGATGGTGGCGCTGGGTCGCACCCTGGGCCTGGACGAGGCAGCCTGTCGCGAAGCGGGGCTGGGTGGCTTCCTGCATGACGTGGGCAAGGCCTTCATCCCGCATGAACTGCTCAACAAGCCCGGCAAGCTCACCGACGAAGAATTCACCCAGATCAAGAAGCATCCCGAACTGGGCTACAAATACCTGAGCCAGGACCCCAACGTTCCCGACTACGCGCGTGACGTCTGCCTGCATCACCACGAAAAGATGGACGGCAACGGTTACCCGGAAGCCCTGCGCAGCGGTTCCATCAGCCTGTATTCGCGCATGGCGGCGATCTGCGACGTCTACGACGCCCTCACCTCGGACCGCCCCTACAAGCGCGCCTGGGACCCGGCCGAAGCCATCTCCACCATGGCCACCTGGAGCGGCCACTTCGACCGCGCCATGTTCCTGGCCTTCGTCAAGACCCTGGGCATCTACCCGGTGGGTTCCATCGTCAAGCTGGAATCGGGCCGCTCCGGCTTCGTGATCCGGCAGAACGCCCAGGACCTGACGCGTCCGGTATTGAAGGTGTTCCGCTACAACGACAGCATGGAAATGAGCGATACCGAAATCCTCGACCTGATGGCCACGCCCGAAGCCGATACCATCGTCGCCCGCGGCGGCGAGGAATGGGCGCGCCTGAGCCATCTGGATTCCATGCAATTGCTCAGCACCGGCACACCGGGCTAAGCCTGTCCCGATCCGCTCAGGCCATGCCCAGCGCCGTCATGAAGTGGCGGCCATGGGCCTCGTGGGAGGCATCGGGCACACCGATGTCGCAGGCCATCACGAAGGTGGAAGCGGCGTCGAAGAAACCCGTGGCGAGTTGCATGCAATCCAGCAGGAAGCTTTCCATGATCGTTCTCCTTGAAAGGCCCGCCGCCTGATTGCTGCGGGCTTGAGAACATCATGCGGTCGCGCCGTGTCAATCCGATGTCAGGCGGTGCGGGCTGGATTTCAGTTGAAACATTGCGCCACCCACCGCCTGCCTACCGGTCAGACCGCGCTGACCTGGCGGATCGCCGCTTCCCAGGCGTGGATTCGTTCCTGCGCCTGCTCACGCGTGAAGCGCGGCTCGAAGGTGCGCTCCATGCGCCACTGCGCGGACAATTCCGTCAGATCCCGATAGACCCCCGTGGCCACGCCGGCCAGGTAGGCCGCGCCCAGTGCGGTGGTCTCGGTGACCTGCGGACGGATCACGGGAATGCCCAGCAGGTCGGCCTGGAACTGCAGCAGCAGGTTGTTGGCCGCCGCCCCGCCATCGACCCGCAATTCGGTGATGGGCGAGACCGCGTCCCGCACCATGGCATTGAGCAGGGCCGTGCTCTGGAAGGCGATCGATTCCAGCGCCGCGCGGGCGATGTGCGCCACCGTACTGCCCCGGCTCAGGCCCACGATGGCGCCCTTGGCCGACGGGTTCCAGTAGGGCGCGCCCAGGCCGGTGAAGGACGGCACGAACACCACCCCGCCCGAATCCTCTACCGTGCAGGCCAGGCCTTCGACGTCGGTAGAGGTCTTGATGGCTTTCAAGCCATCACGCAGCCATTGCACTACTGCGCCTCCGATGAAGACGCTGCCTTCCAGCGCATATTGCTTGCGTTCGTCGACCTGGCAGGCGGCGGTGCTGATCAGGCCGTTGTGCGAGGTGGCGCACTGGTCGCCGGTATGCAGCAGCATGAAGCAACCGGTGCCATAGGTATTCTTGGCCATGCCGGGACGCACGCAGGCCTGGCCGAACAGGGCCGACTGCTGGTCGCCGGCGATGCCGCCTATCTTCACCGGCGCGCCCAGGTGCTGCGCATCGATCTCGCCATAGACATGGGCCGAGGCATGCACCTGCGGCAGCATCGATGCCGGGATGCCCAACCACTGCAGCAGTTCCTCGTCCCAGGCACCGGTGTGGATATTCCATAGCATGGTGCGCGAGGCATTGGAAACATCGCTCACATGCAGACGGCCGCCAGTGAGGTTCCACACCAGCCAGGAGTCGACCGTGCCGAACAGCAGTTCGCCGCGCTCGGCACGCTCGCGCAGGCCGGCCACGTTATCGAGGATCCAGCGCAACTTGGTGCCGGAGAAATAGGGGTCGAGCACCAGCCCGGTCTTCTTCTGGATGGCCTCGCCCAGGCCGCGTTCGCGCAGCGCCGCGCACACCACCTCGGCGCGTCGGTCCTGCCACACCACGGCGTTGTAGACCGGCTTGCCGGTGGCGCGCTCCCAGACCACGGTGGTCTCGCGCTGGTTGGTGATGCCCAGCGCGGTCAGTTCACTGGCCTGGATGCCACTTTGCGCCAACACCTTCTGCGCGGTCTGCAACTGGCTTTGCCACAGGTCCATGGGGTCGTGTTCGACCCAGCCCGGCTGGGGGAAGATCTGCGGGAACTCCTGCTGGGCGGTGGCCACGATGGCCCCGCTCTGGTCGAAGATGATGCTGCGCGAGCTGGAGGTTCCCTGGTCGAGGGCGAGCAGATAGGCCATGCTGGTTCCTTGCTGACGTACTGAAAACGGCGGGTTGAAAATGAAGCCTGGAAAGCGGAAAAACTGAATCAGTCCGGCTGCGAAACCGGCACACCAGAAACACGAAGACGCCATCCCGACACAAGCCGGGATGGCGTCATCCTACGCGTGATGCGGATCAGATTGCACGATCAGACTGCATCAGCGTACGCGACCATCCTTCCAGGCCTGCAGCAGCTTGTCGTAGGGGATGGTCTCGCCCTTGGGCTTTTCGTTGGCCAGCTTGGCCCACGGCGCCCCCTTGTCGGACAGCCAGGAGGCCGGGTCCTTCTTCGGGTTCAGCTTGGGCGCGCACTGCTTCATGCCGGCGCGCTGCAGGCGGGCCATGATACCGTCCATCTCGTCGGCCAGGTTGTCCATCGCACCTTGCGGGGTCTTCTCGCCGGAGATGGCCGAGGAGATGTTCTTCCACCAGATCTGCGCCATCTTCGGATAGTCAGGCACGTTGGTACCGGTCGGAGTCCACGCCACCCGTGCCGGGCTGCGATAGAACTCGATCAGGCCGCCATACTTGGCCGCATTCTTGGTGAAGTAGTCGGAGCGGATGTCGGAGTCACGGATGAAGGTCACGCCGACGATGGACTTCTTCAGCGAGACGGTCTTGGCCGTGGTGAACTGCGCATACAGCCAGGCCGCAGCCATCTGGTCCGGCGGCGTGCTCTTGAGGAAGGTCCATGAGCCTACGTCCTGGTACCCGTTCTGCATGCCATCCTTCCAGTACGGGCCGTGCGGGCCGGGGGCCATGCGCCACTTGGGCGAGCCATCGGTGTTGACCACCGGCAGGCCCTGCTTGGTCATGCTGGCGGTGAAGGCGCTGTACCAGAAGATCTGCTGCGCGATGTGACCCTGCGCCGGCACCGGGCCGGCTTCGGAGAAGGTCATGCCCAGCGCCTCGGGCGGAGCATACTTCTTCATCCAGTCCAGGTACTTGGTCAGGGCATAGACCGCTGCCGGCGAGTTGGTCGCGCCGCCGCGTGCCACCGATGCGCCCACCGGGGTGCACTTGTCGTCGGCCACGCGGATGCCCCACTCATCGACCGGCAAGCCGTTGGGCAAGCCCTTGTCGGCGGCGCCAGCCATCGACAGCCAGGCATCGGTGAAGCGCCAGCCCAGCGAGGGGTCCTTCTTGCCGTAATCCATGTGACCGTAGATTTTCTTGCCATCGAGTTCCTTCACGTCGTTGGTGAAGAAGGCCGCGATGTCTTCATAGGCCGACCAGTTCTGCGGCACACCCAGTTCATAGCCGTACTTGGCCTTGAACTTGTCCTGCAGGTCCTTGCGCGCGAACCAGTCGGCACGGAACCAGTACAGGTTGGCGAACTGCTGGTCGGGCAGCTGGTAGAGCTTGCCGTCGGGCGCGGTGGTGAAGCTGGTGCCGATGAAATCCTTCAGGTCCAGGCCGGGGTTGGTGTATTCCTTGCCGGGGCCGGCCATGTAGTCGGTCAGCACCACGGTCTGGCCGTTGCGGTAGTGGGTACCGATCAGGTCCGAGTCATTGACCCAGCCGTCGTAGATGGACTTGCCGGATTGCAGCGAAGTCTGCATCTTCTCGACCACGTCGCCTTCCTGGATCACGTCGTGGATGACCTTGATGCCGGTGATTTCCTCGAAGGCCTTGGCCAAGGTCTTGGATTCATAGGCGTGGGTATCCAGGGTCTCGGAGACCACGTGGATTTCCTTGACGCCCTTGGACTTGAGCTTGGCGGCAGCGTCGATGAACCATTGCATCTCGCTGACCTGCTGCTGGCGCGACAGCGTGCTGGGCTGGAATTCCGAATCCACCCACTTCTCGGCCGCCTTGATATCGGCCCAGGCATTGCCGGCGACACCGGCCATCGCCATGGCAGCCACCAGCACGGTTAATTTGATTTTCCGCATGTTCTGCATCATGTCTCCTCGTCACCTTCCCCTGAATTGGCGTGCCGGGTAGGGAAGGAGTATCCCCGGACGTCCGTTCTGATTGGCACTACAGATCTGTCGCCTGCTGCTATAAAAAATCGATGTCCAGCTCACCACGCACCGTTCGGACTGAGTAGGCCCGCCAGGGCCGTATCGAAGACGCTCAGCCTCATGCGAACCTTCGATACGCGGCTGCACCGCTACTCAGGACGAACGGGAGTCATCAGCTCCGATCAGCCCTTGCGCATGATCAGCACGAGGGCGAGCAGACCCAACACCGCCGCGTACCACTGGTCCAGGTCGGTCAATCCGACCCAGGCCAGGTTGATATAGGCCGCTGCCAGCAGTCCGATGAAGAGGCGATCGCCGCGGGTGGTGCGCATGGGCAGGAAGCCCTTGCGCTCGATGGTGGGAGAACGCACTTCCCACACCGTCATGCCCACCAGCATCAGCGCCACGCAGGCGAAGAAGATCGCCACCGGTGGCGTCCACGACATCCACGAAAATGCATTTGCCATGATCACACTCTCCCCATTGCGAAGCCCTTGGCGATATGGTTGCGCACGAACCAGATCACCAGGGCACCAGGAACAATCGTCAACACGCCGGCCGCGGCCAGGATGCCCCAGTCCATGCCCGCCGCCGAGGCGGTGCGGGTCATGATGGCGCTGATCGGCTTGGCGTTGACCGAGGTCAGGGTGCGCGCCAGCAGCAGCTCCACCCAGCTGAACATGAAGCAGAAGAAGGCCGTCACGCCCACGCCGGACTTGATCAGCGGCAGGAAGATACGCAGGAAGAAGCGCGGGAAGGAGAAGCCGTCGATATAGGCGGTCTCGTCGATCTCGCGCGGCACGCCCGACATGAAGCCCTCCAGGATCCACACCGCCAGCGGCACGTTGAAGAGCATGTGCGCCAGCGCCACCGCGATGTGGGTGTCGGACAGGCCGATGGTGGAATACAGCTGGAAGAACGGCAGCAGGAACACCGCCGGCGGCGTCATGCGGTTGGTCAGCAGCCAGAAGAACATGTGCTTGTCGCCCAGGAAGCGATAGCGCGAGAAGGCATAGGCCGCCGGCAAGGCCACCAGCAGCGACATGACCGTGTTCATGGCCACGTAGATGATGGAGTTGATGTAACCCGAATACCACGAAGGATCGGTGAAGATCACCTTGTAGTTGTCCAGCGTGGGCGCGTTGGGCCAGAGGGTGAACACCGACAGGGTTTCCTCGTTGGTCTTCAACGACGTGTTCAGCAGCCAGTACAGCGGGACCAGCGTGAAAGCGATGTAGAGCAGCATCACCAGCACGCGGGTGAGGGTCTTGTCCTGGTTTTTTCCCTGGATTTTATTCATGTTGGCCACCCGAAGCATTGGCGTTGTTGCCGGCGCTCTGCATCCAGTTGTAGAGCACGAAGGACAACAGCAGGATGATGAGGAAGTAGATCAGCGAGAAGGCGGCGGCCGGACCGAGGTCGAACTGGCCTACGGCTTTCTGCGTGAGGTACTGGCTCAGGAAGGTGGTGGAATTGCCGGGGCCACCACCGGTGAGCACGAAGGGCTCGGTGTAGATCATGAAGCTGTCCATGAAACGCAGCAGCACCGCAATCACCAGCACGCCACGCATCTTGGGCAGCTGGATGAAACGGAACACTGCCCAGCGGCTGGCGCCATCGATCTGCGCAGCCTGGTAGTAGGCATCCGGGATCGAGCGCAGACCGGCGAAGGCCAGCAGCGCCACCAGCGGCGTCCAGTGCCAGACGTCCATCACCAGCACGGTCAGCCAGGCATCCAGCGGATTGGAGGCGTAGTTGTAGCCGATGCCCAGCAGATTGAGCACGTAGCCACCCAGGCCGATGTCGGCGCGGCCGAAGATCTGCCAGATGGTACCGACCACGTTCCATGGGATGAGCAGCGGCATGGCCAGGATCACCAGCGTGGCCGAGGATTTCCAGCCCTTGTGCGGCATGGCCAGCGCCAGGCCGATGCCCAGCGGGATCTGCACCAGCAGCACGCAGAAGGAAAAGATCAGCTGGCGCAGCAGGGCCGCATGCAGCTCGCTGTCGCGCATGACATCCTTGAACCATTCCAGGCCGACGAAGACCTTCTGCTCGGGGCTGATGATGTCCTGCACCGAGTAGTTGACCACCGTCATCAGCGGGATGATGGCCGAGAAGGCCACCGTCAGGAAGACCGGGAGGATGAAGAACCAGGCCTTGTTGTTATAGGGCTTGTTCATGGGCTTAGCGTCCTATTCTCTGGTCGTTGCTGAAGTAGATCGTCTCGGGCTTGGCCAGTCGCAGCCATTGCGGCCCGGTGGCGATCTTCATCTCCGGCGCCACGCGCGCCTTCACGCTCATGCCCTCGAACTGCGCCGTCACCAGCTGGCTGGTCCCCAGATGCTGGACCTGGGTGACCTCGGCGCTGATGGCGCCGGCCGTGCCGGGGGTTGCCAGTTCGACGAATTCGGGGCGGATGCCCAGTTTGAGCTCGCCACTGCTGTTCTTCAACGCCTGCAACTGCGCCGTGTCCACCTGCACTTGCTGCCGGCCCAGCAGCACGGCATCGCCTTCGATGCTGAGCGGGCAGAAGTTCATGCCGGGGCTGCCGATGAAGTAGCCCACGAAGGTGTGGTCCGGCCGCAGGAACAGCGCCTCGGGCTTGCCCTGCTGCACCACCTTGCCCTCGGTCATGACCACCACTTCGTCGGCGAAGGTCAATGCCTCGACCTGATCGTGCGTCACGTAGATGAGGGTCAGCTTCAGCTGGTGGTGGATTTCCTTCAGTTTCTGGCGCAGTTCCCACTTCATGTGGGGGTCGATCACCGTCAGCGGTTCGTCGAACAGGATGGCGGCCACGTCCTTGCGCACCAGGCCGCGCCCCAGCGAAATCTTTTGCTTGGCATCGGCCGACAGGCCGGCAGCGCGCTGCTTGAGGTCGCGGGTGAGGTCGAGCATCTCGGCGATCTCGCGCACACGCGCCTGCACTTCGCGCTCGGGCATCTTGCGGTTGCGCAGCGGGAAGGCCAGGTTATCAAACACGCTCATGGTGTCGTAGAGCACCGGGAACTGGAACACCTGGGCGATGTTGCGATCGCGGGTCGCCATGCGGGTCATGTCGACACCGTCGAACAGCACCTGTCCTTCGGAGGGCTGCAACAGCCCCGAGATGATGTTCAACAGCGTGGACTTGCCGCAGCCGGAGGGGCCCAGCAAGGCATAGGCACCACCGTCTTCCCACACCATGTTCATCGGTTGCAGGGCGTAGTCCTTGAGGCTGGCCGGATTGCCGCTATAGGCATGGCCCAGGTTCTTGAATTCGATGCGGGCCATGTCAGTGCGTCTCCAACGGGGCGCTCAACAGGCGACCCTCTGTGTCGAACAGGAAAGCCTTGGCGGCGGCGATGCTGACCTGCACCGTGCTGCCGATGGCCACTTCATGCACGCCCGATAGCTGCGCCACCAGCGGTACCTCGCCATGGCGCAGGTGCAGATAGGTCTCGGAGCCGGACAGCTCGGCCAGGGCCACGCTGCATCCCAGGCTCACGCCCGGTGCGTCCAGCGCTTGCAGGCGTACGTCGTTGCAGCGGATACCCAGCTTGCAGCGCTGGCCTTCGGCCAGTGTCAGCGCGCGGCCGGCAATCTCCAGCACGCTGCCATCATTCATGCGGACGGCGGCCACGCCATTGGCCGAGGACACGGCCGTGGCATCCAGCAGGTTCATCGGCGGATCGTTGAAGATCGCCGCCACCTGGGTGGAGGCCGGCGAATTGAACAGTTCCAGGGTCGGTGCGAACTGCAGCAGCCGGCCTTCGTGCATCACCGCGGTATGGCCGCCCAGCAGCAGGGCTTCCTGCGGCTCGGTGGTGGCATAGACCACGGTGGTGTCGCCGGTGGCGAAGAGCGAAATCAGTTCGCTGCGCAATTCCTCGCGCAGCTTGTAGTCCAGGTTCACCAGCGGCTCGTCCAGCAGCACCAGCGGGGCACGCTTGATCAGCGCGCGCGCCAGCGCAGTGCGCTGCTGCTGGCCGCCGGAGAGTTCGCCCGGCAGGCGTTGCAGCAGGTGGGCGATGTGCAGCTTGTCGGCGATCTCGTTGACGCGCCGGGTGACTTCCTGCTCGCCCTGCTTTTGCAGGCGCAAGGGCGCTGCGATGTTCTCGAACACCGTCAGGCCGGGATAGTTGATGAATTGCTGGTAGACCATCGCCAGGTTGCGCTCGCGCACCCCCACGCCAGTGACATCCTGGCCATCGACCCGCACCCGGCCGGCGGTGGGCTTGTCGAGCCCGGCGATGATGCGCATCAGCGAGGTCTTGCCGGCCTGGGTCGGGCCTAGCAGGACGTTGATGCCGCCTTTGGCGAGATTCAGGTCAAGCGGGTAGAGGTGCGTTTCGGCACCGACCGTCTTGGCCACTTGTTTCAGTTCCAGGGTCACGCTGTCTCCTCACTGCATTTTTTTGATTGATGGTGGGCGTCGACCTGGGATCAGCTGGCGGCGTGATCGGGCAGACTCGCCAACCACGCCTCCAGCCGTCCTCTGTGCTGGGGCCCGCAATGCAGGCCCAGCTTGCTGCGGCGCCAGAGGATATCGTCGGCGCCGCTTGCCCATTCGTGTTGTACCAGGTAACGCGCCTCGGCTTCATACAGGCCCGGGGTCAGCTCCTCGCCCAGCGCGGCCAGGCTGTCGGCCTGACCGATGATCTGGGTCACGCGCGAACCATAGCTGCGCGCATAGCGATGCGCAAGCGCGGCCGGCAGCCAGGGATGACGTGCCTGGAACTGGCGCAGGAAGGCGTCGAAGTCGTAGCGCGCCACGGTCTTGCCGGGCTGTTCCAGGTCGCCGCCGGGCAGGGGCGCCGCGGCCGTCCACGGCTGGGTGGAGGCACCCAGATGCGGCGCCAGCATGGCCAGCGCCTCTTCGGCCAGCTTGCGATAGGTGGTGATCTTGCCGCCCCAGACATTCAACATGGGCGCACCGGCGTCGTCGCATTCGAGCAGGTAGTCGCGGGTGATGGCCGAGGCATTCTCGGCACTGTCGTCCAACAGCGGACGCACGCCGGAATAGGTCCAGACCACGTCTTCGCGGCCGATCTGGCGCTTGAAGTAGCGGTTGGCCATCTCGCACAGGTAATCGATCTCCTCGGCATCGATCTCGACCTTGCCGGCATCGCCGTGGTATTCAAGGTCGGTGGTACCGATGAGGGTGAATTCTTCCTGGTAGGGAATGGCGAAGATGATGCGCTTGTCGGGGTTCTGGAAGATGTAGGCGTAGGGATGGTCGAACAGGCGCTTGACCACGATGTGGCTGCCCTTGATCAGGCGCAGGCTGCGCCCGGTCCGGGCCTGCGGCACCGCCTGGGCGAAGCGCGCGGCCCAGGGGCCGGCGGCGTTGACGATGGCGCGAGCGCGTACTTCTTCCTGCTGCACGCCATTGGCATGCTGATGTTCCAGCACCGCATGCCAGGCATCGCCCTCGCGGCGGGCGCTGATGCACTTGGTACGGGTGAGGATACGGGCGCCGCGCTCCTGCGCGTCCATCGCATTCAGGACCACCAGGCGCGCATCGTCGACCCAGCCATCGGAATAGACGAAGCCACGACGATAGTCGCCCTTCAGGGGTTGGCCGGCGACGTGACGGGTCAGGTTGGCGCCTTCGGAGGCTGGCAATATCTCGCGCTTGGCCAGGTAGTCATACATGAACAGGCCGGCGCGGATCATCCAGGCCGGGCGCTGGTTGGCATCGTGCGGCATGACGAAACGCAGGGGCCAGATGATGTGCGGCGCCGAGCGCAGCAGCACTTCGCGCTCCTGGAGCGCCTTGCGCACCAGCTTGAATTCGTAGTATTCGAGATAACGCAGGCCGCCATGGATGAGCTTGGTGCTGGCCGAAGAGGTGTGCTGGGCCAGGTCATGCTGTTCGCACAGCAGCACCCGCAGCCCGCGGCCGGCCGCATCACGTGCAATGCCTGCACCGTTGATGCCACCGCCTACCACCAAGAGATCGTATTCGAGCGCCATCGGCCTGTTCTCCACTTTCCGCTTGTTCGCTTTTCGCTTCGTTCGCTGCACCCAACTCACCCATTTCCCGCGAGTTGGCAATGCCCAGTAAGATAAGCGACATCCCGAACGTAAATCAACAATTATTTGTTGTTTTAAGTTCGTTTATGTTTTTTAATGTTCATCTCTGATCGCAACCGTTCATCCTTTTTCAAGCACACCATGCTCAATCCCAGGCAACAGACGCTGCTGGAATGCGTGCGCAAGCACGGCACGATCTCGGTCGAAGAGTTGGCCCAACAACTGGGCGTGACCACCCAGACCGTGCGACGCGACGTCAAGGCGATGGTCGACGCCAGCCTGCTGGCGCGCTACCACGGCGGCGTCGGCCTGTTGTCCTCGACCGAGAACATCGCCTATCCGGAGCGCCAGGTCCTGCATGCCGAAGCCAAGCGCCGCATCGGTCGTACCGTGGCCGCCCGCGTGCCGGACGGCTGTTCCCTGATCCTCAACCTGGGTACCACCACGGAAGAGGTTGCGCGCGCCTTGCAGCAGCACCGGAACCTGCATGTGGTGACCAACAACCTGAACGTGGCCAATTCACTGGCCAGCAATCCCGAACTGGAAGTGATCATCGCCGGCGGCGTGGTGCGCGCCCGTGACCGTGGCATCGTCGGCGAGGCGACCATCGATTTCATCCGCCAGTTCAAGGTGGACATCGGCATCATCGGCATTTCCAGTATCGAGATGGACGGCGTGCTGCGCGACTTCGACGCCCGCGAGGTCAAGGTGGCCCAGACCATCATCGAACAGTCACGCCAGGTCTGGCTGGTGGCCGACGCCAGCAAATTCGGCCGGCAGGCGCTGGTGAAGATGGCGCACCTGTCGCAGATCGATGTGCTCTTCACCGATGCCCCTCCACCGCCGGAACTGGCCAAGCTGCTGGCCGAGACCGATGTCGAAGTGGTGATCGCGAAATAGAAAACACCCTGCCCTGGGGAGGGTCATGGGAGCAGGGCCTGCGCACCGCCCGTCCTGCGTATTTCTTGAATGAACGTCCAAGTTTTTCAACGATGAGCGACATGGATCAACCCATGTCCAATCATTGATTGTCGTCCCTGTGCGCCCGGAGGATAGTGGGCCATGCAGGCAGGCACAACAGTTGGCCAACGCAGCAAAACGGTCATCACCCTGCCCTCGCATCCCGTTGATCCCCCCGAGGAGTGCATATGACGCAAATGATGAAAGCGGCCGTCGTCCGCGAATTCGGCAAGCCCCTGTCCATCGAGGAAGTCCCCGTTCCCACACCCGGCCCAGGTCAGATCCTGGTCAAGTTCGAAGCCAGCGGCGTCTGCCACACCGACCTGCACGCCGCCCATGGCGACTGGCCCGTCAAGCCCACCCCACCCTTCATCCCCGGCCACGAAGGTACCGGCTATGTCGCCGCGCTGGGCGCTGGCGTCAAGCGCGTCAAGGAAGGCGACCGTGTCGGCGTGCCCTGGCTGCACACGGCCTGCGGCTGCTGCTCACCCTGCCGCACCGGCTGGGAAACCCTGTGCGCCGAACAGCAGAACACCGGCTACTCCGTCAATGGCAGCTTCGCGCAATATGGCCTGGCCGATCCCAACTTCGTCGGCCATCTGCCGGCCGGCCTGGAGTTCGGCCCGGCCGCTCCGGTGCTGTGCGCGGGCGTGACCGTCTACAAGGGCTTGAAGGAAACCGAGGTGCGCCCCGGTGAATGGGTGGTGATCTCCGGCATCGGCGGCCTGGGCCACATGGCGGTGCAATACGCCAAGGCCATGGGTATGCACGTGGTCGCCGCCGATATCCACGAAGACAAGCTGGCGCTGGCCAAGAAGCTGGGCGCGGACCTCACCGTCGATGGGCGCGACATCAATGCCGTGGCCGACGTCCAGCGCATCATCGGCGGCGCCCATGGCGCCCTGGTGACCGCGGTCTCGCCCAAGGCGATGGAACAGGCCTTCGGCTTCCTGCGCGCACGCGGCACCATGGCCCTGGTCGGCCTGCCACCGGGCGACATCAGCCTGCCGGTGTTCAACACGGTCCTGAAGCGCATCACCGTGCGCGGCTCCATCGTCGGCACCCGCCAGGATCTGGAAGAGTCACTGGTCTTCGCCGCCGAAGGCAAGGTCGCGGCGCACTTCACCTGGGACAAGCTGGATAACATCAATGCCATCTTCGCCCGCATGGAAGAAGGCAAGATCGATGGGCGCATCGTGCTCGACCTGAAGTAGCCACATATCTGGCAGACAAGAAAATGGCGACGCACATCAGTGCGTCGCCATTTTCATGGGCGACCTCCAGATTCAGGCGGAGGGTTCTTCCCTGGGCTGCCACTGCCGGATGCCGGCCAGTACGTCCCGCATCTTTTCTCGTGCAATCTCGGTGTCATGCGCGACCTGTGCGCGCAGCCAATATCCGTCGGACAGACCGAAGAAGCGCGCCAGCCGGAGGTCGGTATCGGCTGTGATCGAACGCTTGCCATTGACGATTTCGCTGATGCGAAATTGGGAAACCCCGATCTCCTTGGCCAGGCGATACCGGGTGATGCCCATCGGTTTGAGGAACTCTTCGTTGAGCAACTTTCCCGGTGTCACGGGAGCAAGGCGGCGAGCCATATTGATCTCCTTATGTTGGTAATCCACGATGTCGGTCTCCAAAAACGGAACCGCCTTGCCGCTATCCTACCAATACCCCAACACCTTCCACCACGCCGTCCCGACGGTCGCGAACACCAGTAGTTCCACCACCGCCATCACCAGCCCCACGCCCCACCACTTGCCCATGGAAACGTAGCCACTGCCGAAGATGATGGGCGAGGTGCCGGTGGCGTAGTGGGTCAGCGTCATCATGATGGCCGAGCCGGCGGTCATCATCAGCATGAAGGGCAGCACGTACTGCTGCGGCAGCAGTTGCGCTCCCACCATCAGGAAGGCCAGCAGCATGGCGCTGATGTGGGCGGTGGTGCTGGCAAAGAAATAGTGCGACAGCACGAACACCAGCAGCAGCACCGCCGCGACCGCGAACCAGCCCATGCCGCTGGCGACGATGGCCGCTTTCATGCCCTCCGAGAACCAGGCCACCACGCCGGTCTTGTTCAATTGCTCGGCCAGCATCACCAGCGCACCGAACCAGACCAGGGTGTCCCAGGCGCTCTTTTCGGAAAGCACATCATCCCAGTCGATGGTGCCGGTGATGATCAGCACGAACAGGCCGACAAAGGCCACCACCGTCGGGTCGAGCGTGAAGGCCGCACCCAGCAGCATGGCCGGCACATTGGCCCACAGCAGCAGCAACAGCGCAAAGGTCCCCAGCATGACCTTTTCACTGGCGCCCAGACGGCCCATCTTGTCCAGTTCGCCGCGGGCGTAGTTCACCGCATTGGGTGTGGACTTCAGTTCCGGCGGCGAGACCAGGTAGATCACCATGGGCATGATCAGCAGGCACACCAGACCGGGCAGCAGCATGCACAGCGCCCAGGTGGTCCAGGACAGTTGCAGCGCCTGTCCGGTCGCCTTGGCGACGTAGTTGACCACCAGCGGATTGGGCGCGGTGGCGGTGAGGAACATGGCCGACGTGATCGGATTGGCGTGATAGTTGACCAGGGCCAGGTAGCTGCCGACCTTGTTCTGCGTGCCCTTGGCCGGGTCGGAGTCAAAGGCATTGGCGATCGACTTCATGATGGGGTGAACGATGCCGCCGCCACGCGCCGTATTGCTGGGCGTGAAGGGTGCCAGCACCAGTTCGCAGATGGCCAGCCCGTAGCCGATGCCAATCGTGCGCCGGCCCAGCAGGGCGATGAACATCAGGCCCACGCGCCGTCCCAGCCCGGTCTTCTTCAGGCCGCGCGAGATCAGGATCGCTACCACGATGAGCCAGATCAGCGGATTGGAAAAACTGGCCAGCGCATCGGCAATCGCGCCCTTGGATGAGGTCGAGGTGACCTGCGACAGCGAGACGATGACGATGGCCATCATCGCCATCACGCCGATGGGCATGACCTTGAGGATGATGGCCACGATGGTGGTGAGGAAGATCGCCACCAGCGCCCAGGCCTTGGGCTCCAGCCCGGCCGGACAGGGCGTGAGCAGCAGCAGGATCAGGACCGCCGTGGCGATCAGGGCCGGACCCAGCTTGAACGGTACGGCATCATTGAAATACTTGAAGGTGGCTTTGAGTTGATTGAACATCGCATCATCCTGGCAGACTTGTAAAAGCAAGATGGCCGCACAGCCTGTTGCCGTGCGGCCATCTTGCGCCCAGTATAGTCAGCCAGATCAACGTGCTGGCGCGCTCATTGCCGATGTTTTGATCTGGGCCAGCATTGGCCCGACTTAATTGTCCCTGGAATGCGCAATGACGACGTCATGCCGATGATGTCATTGGCGATGAGTGCACAGGAAGATCGATTTGCAAATCTTCCCGGCACGGCGGCTCCACTGACAACGCCCCGATCCGCAATCACGCAGGATAGCGTGGCTGGTGGTCCATCAGGCGGCCTTCCTCGTGTCACAGTTCGGCTCAGCTGCGACAACCCTATTCTTTAGCGTACCAATCTTCTCTATGCGTACCTCGATGACGTCCCCGTGTTGCAAAAACAGCTGGGGAACACGTTTCTTTCCAACGCCCCCAGGGGAACCAGTAAGAATCACGTCACCTGGCGCCAGTTCGCTGAACGTGCTGATGTATTCGACCAGCTCCGGGATATGCCGAATCATGCTGCCCGTATTATCGTTTTGCACGCGTTGGCCGTTGAGGAAAGTTTCGATCACCAGCTTGTGAGGGTCCGGCAGCTCATCGGGTGTCACCAGCCATGGACCGAAAGCGCCAGTCTGCGGCCAGTTCTTGCCGGCGGTGAACCATGCGTGCTGCCAATCGCGAACGCTGCCGTCCATGTAGCAGCTGTAGCCAGCGATATGTGAATAGGCATCCTCGCGCCGAATTCGCTTGCCGCCCCGCCCGATGACCATGGCCAACTCGCCCTCGTAGTCCAATTCCTGCGACTCTGCCGGTTTGATGACGTCGGCCAAATGTCCGGTCTGGGAGTCGGCAAACCGGACAAAAAGCGTGGGTGCAGGATTGCTCTCGGCGAATTCGGCACGCTTGTCCTGGTAGTTCATCCCTACACCGAAGATTTTTCCCGGATGCTCGATAACGGGCAGATAAACGACGTCATCGAATGAATAGTCGGCGTGCTCGGCACAAAGCGCGCGTGCCGCATCAATGGCGTTGCCGGCCAACAGCGCCTTCAGGTCAGGATAGCGATCCCGCAAGCGAGCGCCGATGTCGACGATACCTTGATCTGTCGCGATTCCATAGCTGCCAATCGCGCCGCCCTTCACATGGAAGCTGAGCAATTTCATAGATACTCCATTTCGACTGCTTTATATCAACAGAGCTGCGACACTCCCGTGCCGCAGCCGTCTCCGTTCAATGCGACAACTGTCCGAGGGCCGTGTCTCTTGCCGCAGCAGGATGTTGGCCATCCTCAACGGCCACTTCGTGCTGGACGGCGGCGAGCTCGCCACTCAACACGGCACGGGCACGATCCATGTCCAGGGCGCCTTCCCACTTGGCGACCGCGATCGTGGCCACGCCGTTGCCGATCAGGTTGGTCAATGCACGGACTTCGGTCAGGAATCGGTCAACGCCCAACAACAACACCAAGCCTGCAACCGGAATCTTGTGCATCGAGGCCAGCGTCGCCGCCAATGCAACGAAACCTGCTCCTGCCACACCCGCGGATCCTTTGGAGGTCAGGAGCAGCACGCCCAGGATGAGCGCCTGGTCCCAGAAGGTGAGGTGAATGTTCATGGCCTGCGCGATGAACAAGGCGGCCATGGTGAGATAGATGGCGGTACCGTCGGCATTGAAGGTATAGCCAGTGGGCAGCACCATGCCGACGACCGGCTTGGCACAGCCCATGCGTTCCAGCTTGACCAGCATCTGCGGCAACACGGCCTCGGTGGAAGCGGTCCCCAGGGTAATGAGGATTTCATCCTTGATGTACCGGCAGAACTGCCACAAGGACAGGCCACAGAGCCTCATGACGCTACCTAGCACCACCACGATGAACACGCCCGAGGTCAGGTACAGGCACAGGATGAGCATGCCAAGCGAGCTCAGGGTGCCAATACCGTACTTCGCGATGGTGAACGCCATGCCACCAAAGGCACCGATGGGCGCGACATACATGACCAGCCGGACGACCCCGAACATGCCCTGAAGGAACATGTCCAGCATATCCACGAACGGCGCAGTGCGAGGGCCGATCTTTGCCAGCGCCACCGCAAGAAGAATGGAGAAGAAGATGATCGGCAACATGTCGCCGTTGGCAAATGCACCGACTACACTATTGGGGACTATCCCCATGATGAAGTCGAGCACGCCATGCTGCTGCGCCTTCTGCGTGTATGACGTGATGGCCGATGCATCGAGCTTCGCCGGGTCGATATTCATTCCGACGCCAGGCTGGAATACATTGACGACCAGCATGCCGATGCCGAGCGCCAGGGTGGAGGCGATTTCAAAGTAAATGAAGGCCTTCGCACCGACACGGCCGGCTTGCTGCACATTGTTCATGCGGGCGATGCCCACGACCACCGATGCAAAGATGATCGGTGCCAGCAGCATCTTGATGAGTTTGATGAAGATATCGCCGAGCGGCTTCATCTGCTGGCCGATGTCCGGCGCATAGTGGCCAAGCAGGACGCCGGCGACGATACCGATGAGCACCTGCACATAGAGCTTCGACAACAGACCGCGAATTCTGGGGATTGCCATGATTGTCTCCTTCATTGCGGCAGACTCAATACCGGGACGTGAATTGCCTCGCCCGTTTGCCGTGACGACGCATTGAGCTGCCCACTTCATTTTTCTTGTCTGGACGTGTAGACGCCATGCCACCCTCGGGCAGCATGGCAGCTTCGCGCACGATTACGCGGACAGCTTTTGCATTTCCACGATGAGGTCGGCTTTACCCTCGAAGCCGATACCAGGCAGGTCTGGCATGGTGATGTAGCCGTTGTCGACCTTCACGCCGTCGGGGAAACCGCCATACGGCTGGAACAGGTCAGGATACGACTCGTTGCCGCCAAGGCCCAGGCCGGCTGCGATGTTCAGGGACATCTGATGGCCGCCGTGCGGGATGCAGCGCTTGGCCGACCAGCCGTGCTCCTTGAGCATGTCCAGCGTGCGCAGGTATTCGACCAGGCCATAGCTCAGTGCGCAGTCGAATTGCAGATAGTCGCGGTCGGGGCGCATGCCGCCGTAGCGAATCAGGTTGCGCGCATCCTGCATCGAGAACAGGTCTTCGCCGGTGGCCATCGGATTCTTGTAGTAGTTGCGCAGAGTCGCTTGCAGCTCGAAGTCCAGCGGGTCACCCGGCTCTTCGTACCAGAACAGGTCATACTGGGACAAGGCCTTGGCATACTGCACGGCGGTATCCAGATCGAAGCGGCCGTTGGCATCGACAGCGAGCTTCTGACCATCTTGCAGAACGCTCAGGATGGAATCGATACGACGCAGGTCTTCGTCCAGCGAAGCTCCGCCAATCTTCTTCTTGACCACCGTGTAGCCACGGTCGATGTAGCTGCGCATCTCGTCCTTGAGCTTGTCGTGGTTCTGATTCGGATAATAGTAGCCACCGGCAGCGTAGACGAAGATCTTGCGGTCCGGTTTGCCATCACCGTAGCGGTCAGCCAGCAACTGGAACAGTGGCTTGCCTTCGATCTTTGCGACAGCGTCCCACACCGCCATGTCGATGGTACCGATGGCGACCGAACGCTCGCCGTGACCACCGGGCTTTTCATTGGTGAACATGGTCGCCCAGATCTTGTGCGGATCCAGGTTGTCCCCCTTGTCGTTGAGCAGCGTGGCCGGGTCCGCTTCCATGATGCGGGGGATGAAGCGTTCGCGCATCAGCTTGCCCTGGCCATAGCGGCCATTGGAGTTGAAGCCGTAGCCGATGACCGGCTTGCCGTCACGGATGACGTCAGTGATGACAGCCACCAGGCTCAAGGTCATCTTGCTGAAGTCAATGTAGGCGTTGCGGATGGGGGAACTGATAGGTTTGGTTACTTCACGGATTTCGACGATTTTCATGGGGCTCTCCTCAACATCGCCCGAATTGGCGACATGGTCTTTTCTTGGGAGCCCCTAGATTATTGCCAGAATGCTGGCCTATACTTCACCGCAAATGAGTTGATTATTAACTTACGGTGAAAAACGACTTCTCATCCGATCTGGAGTTCATTGTCCTTGTGGCCCGTCATGGAAGCCTGTCCGCGGCCGCCAGGGCGCTCGACATCACGCCCCCGGCCGCTACCAAGCGGCTGACGCTGATCGAAGAACGCCTGGGCGTACGGCTCTTGAACAGAACCACACGCAGCGCCAGCCTGACCCAGGAGGGCGAGACCTATCTGGCGCACGCCACGCGGATTCTGGAGCAATTGAACGAGATGAAGGAAGCGGTCACGCGCAGCAGCAGCGAGTTGCGGGGCCAGCTGGTCATCAACGCCACTCTGGGATTTGGCCGGACCACCATCGCGCCGTTGGCCTCTGAATTCGCGCGACTTCATCCCCACGTAGAAGTCGACATCGAACTCACTGACCGGCCTGTGGACTTGATTGAAGGCCGAATCGACATGGCGATCCGGTTCGGGGAATTGCCGGACAAGCGCCTCAATGCCCGCAGGCTGATGAGCAATCGTCGCTTTCTATGCGCCTCTCCGCTTTACCTGGAACGCCATGGCGAACCGAGGACGCTCGCCGATCTGATGTACCACCGATGCATCATCCACAAACAAAATGACGATGCATACGGTATCTGGCGGTTCATGCACGACCAGCATAATGAAGTGATGAAGGTGAAGGGGGCCATGGCAAGCAACGATGGCGATATCGTCCTCGGATGGGCATTGGATGGTCATGGCATCCTCATCCGCTCGGAATGGGATCTTGCCAAGTACCTTGAGAGCGGCCGTCTGCAAGTCGTGCTGCCTGCCTTCAATCCGCCCTCGGCCGACCTCTACGTCTACTACTTGAACAAGAAGAACCAGAGTGCACGTGCCAGAGCATTCATCGATTTTTTGGCGGACAAATTCAGGAAGCGCAAGGCGTCAAATTTGCCAATGCCTGCGCTCTGAGCGTTGAAATCGCCCTGTCGCATCGGGCAGGGACGGGGCGAAATCTTGTCCGGAGGCAGCGCCGACAGAAAAGACAACGCCCCGTTGCACAACCAGCGCAACAGGGCGTTTTTCATGCATGAATAAAAGTCATACTTGCACCTGCATCCATTGCTCGTGTGCCTGCTTCAGGCGAGCCACACCTTCAATGATCTCCTCCGGCTGGGCATTGGCGAAAGACAGTCGCCAATGGCCCGGATCGGATTGCGTGGCATAGAAGGCGCTGCCCGGTACGTACATCACGTTGTGGCGCACTGCGCTCTGCAACAGCGCCGTGGCATCGGTGCCATCCTTCCAGCTGGCCCAGATGAACATGCCGCCTTCCGGCGCGATCAGCGAGAGACGATCGCCGAAGGCCTCACGCAGAGAAGACAGCATGATCGCGCAACGTTCGCGATAGGTAGCGATGATGTGCGGCAGATGGGCCTCCAGATGCCCGGCCTGCAGATACTGCGCCGCCACCATCTGCATCCAGGGCGCGGTGCACAGGTCGCCGGTCTGTTTGGCGATGACGGCACGGCGCAGGATTTCCGACGGGCCGCACATCCAGCCGATACGCAAACCCGGTGCCACGATCTTGGACAGACTCGACAGGTACACCAGCCAGTCGCGTGCACCCTCGATCTCCTGCGCCACCTGCAGCAGCGGCGGCTCGGCCTGCCCGGAAAAACGCAGCTGGCCGTAGGGATCATCCTCGATCACGATGAACTGGTAACGTACCGCCAGCGTGAGCAAATGACGGCGTCGCGCCAGCGGCAAGGTGGCGCCGGTCGGATTGGCGAAGCTCGGCACCAGGTACAGCAGCTTGGGCCGGGCACCCGCTAGCAGCAGGGCTTCCAGGGCATCGGTATCCATGCCCTGGGCGTCACCGGGAATTTCCAGCAGTTCGGCATGCGCCAGGCGCAGGGCCTGGATTGCCGCCGGATAGCAGGGCCGCTCGATGACCACGCCATCACCCGGTTCCAGCAGGATGCGCAACAGCAGTTCGAAGCCCTGCTGTGAACCGGTGGTGACAATCAGTTCGCCCGGATCGGCACCGCCGATGCGCGTACGCGTGACCTGCCTGAGCACTTGCGCCAGTTGCGCCGCCCCTTCGGTGGCGCCGTATTGCAGGCAGGCCGCCGCTGCGCTGTCGAGCAGGGTGGCGGCGCTCTTTGCCAGCCCTTGCGTATCGAACAGCGCAGGCGCCGGATAGCCGCCGGCAAAGGAGATCATGCCGGGTTGCTGCGTGTACTTGAAGAGCTCCCGGATGGGCGAGCCCTGGGGCGACTGGAAGGCCGGATTGAAACGATAGGCAGCGGTCATGATCGATCAGGGCTTATTGCTCGATCATGCGGTTCCAGCGGGTGTTCCATTCGGAACGCTTTTCGTTGACCACATCCCAGTCCACGGTATTGAGGTTCTTGGTCAGCACCTCGCTCTTGCCCAGCTTGGCCTGTGCGGCTTCCGACAGCGGCACGTTGCGGTTGACCGGGATGGAATTGGCCAGTGCCATGCTCTTGGCCTGCACGGCCGGGGTCAGCAGGTATTCCAGCAGCTTCTGCGCCAGTTCCGGCTCGCTGTTGCCCTTGATGGGGCAGGCGCCGGTCATCAGCAGCACGCCACCTTCCTTGGGTGTGGCGAATTCGGCGGGGATGCCCTTGTCCTTCAGGTTGGCAATGCCGGTCACGGTCAGCGGGAAGATCGCCGCTTCGTTGGTCTGCACCATCTCGGAAATCTTGGCCGAGCTGGACAGGTATTCGACCACGTTGGGGCCGACCGTGCTGCCCCACTTCTTGAAGCCGGGGTCGACGTTCTTGTCGGTGCCGCCCACCAGACGGTTGAACATCATGAAGCCATACAGGCCGAAGGTACTGGCGGAGATGGACTGGAACACCACCTTCTGCTTGTACTTGGGATCGGCGAAGTCCATCCACGAGGTCGGCGCCGGCCAGCCCTTTTCGGCGAACAGCTTCTTGTTGTAACCGATGCCCAGCACGCCCATCTCGATGGCCACGGCCTGGTCATTGGCCAGGCGCGCGAAGGGGTAGACATCCTTGAGCACGGCGGCGTCCTTGACCTTTTCGCACAGGCTCATGTTGATGGCACGGTACATGATGCCGTCGTCCAGGAAGGCCACGTGCATCTGCGGCTTGTCGCGCTGTGCCTGCATCTTGGCGATGATGTCCGAGGATGTGCCGGGCACCACCACCACCTTGACGTTGTTGGCCTTCTCGAAGTCCGGGAAGATCGAGGCGGTGTAGTTCTTTTCCATCGTGCCGCCGTTCATGCCGACGTAAATGGTCTTGCTCTGCGCCTGCGCGCCGGAGGCGGCCATCAGGGTCGCGCCGATTGCACAGGTCACTGCCAGGGTCTTCATCTTCATTACTGCACTCCTTGCCGGTTTGCCGATGTGGGTCCCGCTTGCGCGGGTGTGGGTACGTGGGATGCCGCGCCGGTCCCTTGCCAGGCCGGCGTGGTTGCTGCTGTCGTTGCTGTCGCTGCTGTCGCTATTGCTGCTGTTGACGCTGTTGCTGTTATTGCTGTTGTCGCTTCAGGCCCTGCGCGGGCCGCCGTGGAGGGCGGCCGCCGGTGACTCAGTCGATATCGAACTTCACGCCCTGCGCCAGCGGCAGGGTCTTGCTGTAGTTGATGGTATTGGTGGCACGACGCATGTAGTTCTTCCAGGCGTCCGAGCCCGATTCGCGGCCGCCGCCGGTTTCCTTCTCGCCACCGAAGGCGCCACCGATCTCGGCACCGCTGGTGCCGATGTTGACGTTGGCCAGGCCGCAGTCGCTACCGACTGCGGAGACGAACAGTTCGGCCTCGCGCATGTCGTTGGTGAAGATGGCCGAGGACAGGCCCTGCGGCACGGCGTTGTTGAGCGCGATGGCGTCGGCCAGCTCTTCGTACTTGACGATGTAGAGGATGGGCGCGAAGGTCTCGTGATGCATGATGGCGGTCTGGCCGGGCATGGCCACCACGGCCGGACGCACGTACCAGGATTGCTCGCCCATCACCGTCACGCGTTCGCCGCCGGTGACTTCGCCACCCTGGGCGCGCGCCTGCTGCAGCGCAGCCTGCATGGCATCGAAGGCGCCCTTGTCGATCAGCGGGCCGACCAGGGTGTCACCCTGCAGCGGGTCGCCGACCTTGACGCTGGCATAGATGCGCTTGATCTGCGCCACCACCTGGTCATGGATGCTGCTGTGGACAAACAGGCGGCGCAGGCTGGTGCAACGCTGTCCGGCCGTGCCCACGGCGGAGAAAGTGATGGCGCGCAGCGCCAGGTTGAGGTCGGCCGAAGGCGCGACGACCATGGCATTGTTGCCGCCCAGTTCCAGCAGGCTGCGGCCCAGGCGCTCGGCCACCACGGTGGCGACCTTGCGGCCCATGCGCACGCTGCCGGTGGCGCTCACCAGCGGCACCAGCGCCGAACGCGACAGGCTCTCGCCCAGATCGGCGCCGCCGATCAGCAGGGGGCACAGGCCGGCCGGAACCAGGTTGGGGCGCTGCGCCGAAAAGCGCGCGACCGCCTTCTCGAAGATGGCCTGCACCGCCAGCGCGGTGACGGGCGTCTTTTCCGACGGCTTCCACACCACGGCATTGCCGGCGACCAGCGCCAGCGCGGCATTCCAGGCCCACACCGCGACCGGGAAGTTGAAGGCGGTGATCACGCCCACCACGCCTAGCGGATGCCAGGTTTCCATCATGCGGTGACCGGGACGCTCGGAGGCGATGGTCAGGCCATGCAGCTGGCGCGACAGGCCCACGGCGAAGTCGCAGATATCGATCATTTCCTGCACCTCGCCCAGTCCTTCGGAGAGGATCTTGCCCGCCTCCTGGGTCACCAGTGCGCCCAGTTCCTCGCGGTGCTCGCGCAGCACTTCACCCAGTACGCGCACCAGTTCACCACGCACCGGGGCCGGTACTTCGCGCCAGGCCAGGAAGGCCTTGTGCGCGCCGGCGATAGCGGCCTCGGCGTCGGCCGGCGTCTGCGCCTTGAGTTGCGCGATGACCTCGCCATCACGCGGCGAACGGATCACCAGATCGTTGCCGGCATAGGCCGCGAGGTCAGCACCCAGAGTGGAGAAGATGCGTGGAGAAGACATGGAATTCCCTTGAAAAGTGGAGTGGGATGGGTCTGGAACGGTGGAGTATAAGGACAGCCAGGACAATTCTTAAAACCAAAAAATTTCACGACATCATGAGTTTTTGGAATGCACCGTCGTGGCGCACGAGAATCCACGAGGATGCGCGAGGATGGTGCGGCGCATCACGGGCATTTACGCCGAGAGCCTTTCTGATAGTGGGATAGCGCCCTGCCGGCCAGAACCCGGCCGGCCCTGCCCGGGCGCCCTGTGCGACCTGGGCGTCCTCTCTCCCGGCCCAGGCCTGGCGACCGTCGGCCATGAGTTTTAGTCAGCCTGGAAATCAAATGGCCAGCAGCCATGCGCACCGAAGCAATGCAGGGCCGGCGCCGACGCCGGGGCTCAACCGCCCTGGGCTTCGCCCAGCAGCCATTCGCGGAATTTCAGGATGGCGGCCTTGCCGGCGTTCTTCTCGGGATAGACGAGGTAATAGGATTGCGGACTCTTGACCGCGAAGGGGAAAGGCACATGCAACTGGCCCAGGCTGATCTCGGTCTCGACCATGAACTTGGGCATCAAGGCCACGCCCATACCGGCGACCGCCGCCTGGATGACCATCGCCAGCTGCTCGAAGCGCGGCCCCGACAAGGCATTGGGGCAGTCCACGCCGACATGGCGGAACCAGTCCTGCCAGGCCTGCGGGCGAGTCGTGTGCTGCAGCAGGGTGACGTTGGCCAGGTCTTCGACCGCGTGGATGCGCTCGCTCAAGGCCTTGCTGCACACCGGCACCACCTCTTCGCCCATCAGCCGCACCATCACCGTATCGGGCCAGTCGGGTTCGCCGAAGTGGATGGCGGCATCCACCTGGCGGGTACTGAAATCGAAGGGCAAGACCTCGGTACTGAGGTTGAGCAGCACATCCGGATGGGCGGCGGAAAACTTGGCCAGGCGCGGGATCAGCCACTTCACGCCGAAGGTCGGCAGGATGGCCAGGTTCAGCACGCTGGCCAGGCTGTTGTAGGTCATCACCTGGAAGGTCGCCATCTCGATCTGCTTGAGGATGGTGGAGACCTGGGCCGCGTAGTCGCGCCCGGCCTCGGTGAGGATGAGTCGGCGGTTGATGCGCTCGAAGAGCTTGACGTTGAGGTAGTCCTCCAGGATCGCCACCTGCCGGCTCACGGCCCCCTGCGTCATGTGCAACTCGTTGGCCGCCTTGGTAAACGACATGTGCCGCGCCGAGGTATCAAAGGCGATCAGGCATGACGTTGACGGGATGAAACGGCGCATGGGACGGGTTCCGCTGGGTAAATGACCCCGCACTATAGCAAAAGCCGCCCCCTCCCCTCCAGCGTGACCGGCCCCGCTCATGCCGGTGGTGGCAGCGCTGGCTGCAGTGCCGCCGGGCGGGACGGACTCATGCAAAGCGCGTATTGCCCAGCAGGCAGTGCGGATCGAACACCGGCTGTACCCGCGCCGCCAGCGCGCGTTGCGCGGGCTGGGTGTAGCGCTGGTAGTAGTGCTGGTTGAATGGCCCGATGCCATGCTCCGCACTGAAGCTGCCCTGATAGCGCTGCACCACCAGGTCATACAGGGCGGTGCGCAGGGCCTCGATGCGCTCGGCCGGGAATTGCGGCTGTGCGGCGGGCGCGATGGCCAGGTTGAAGTGCACGCCACCGTCACCCCAGTGACCGAAGTCATACACGTCGGCGCCCGCGAAATCCCGCTCCACCAGCGCCAGCGCCTCGGCACGGAAGGCCGGCAGGCGCGAGCGCGAGACCGAGATATCGAAGGCCACGATCTTGCCCTCCTGCTTGACGCTGTCACTGATGGCGTGGCGCAGGCGCCAGAGGGTGTCGGGCTTGTCCACCACGGCATCGACGATGGCGTCGTCGAAATGGCGCTCCAGCCAGGCCATGAAGAGCTTGTCCAGATCGAAGTGCTCGCCTGCTTCAGCCGAGGAACTGACCTCCACCAGCAGGGCGTAGTCCGGCAAGGGATCGAAAGGTGCGGCAACCTGCGGCAGATGGCGCAACACCGAGGCCAGCGCATTGCGCGAGATGCCTTCGAAGGCAGTCAGGAAATCGGCGAACTGCGCCTGGGCGTCCTGCAGCAGCCGCAGACCGGCCTCCAGCGACGCAGGCACCACCAGTGCCGTGGCACGCTGGCGCGGCAGCGGATGGGCGCGCAACACCGCCTGGGTGACGATGCCGTAGCTGCCGGCGGTACCGATGAAGAGTTGCTTCCAGTCGGGCCCGGTATTGTTCTTGTGCAGGCGATTGCCCATTTCCAGCAGTTCGCCGGGCGGCTGCATCAGCAGGGCCTGCAGGCCCAGCGTGTTGTGGCGCACATCGCCGTAGCGGATCAGACGCGCGCCACCGGTATTGGCAGCCAGCATGCCGCCCACCGACGGGTCCGCGCCGAGATCGATGGGAAAGCACAGCCCATGCGGCGCCAGCGCCTGGTTCAGGTCCGACAGCCGGGTACCGGCCCAGGCCTGGATCACGCCATCGACGGGATCGATATCGATCACGCCGCGGATGCGTTCCATGCTGAGGATCACCTGCAGGCCGGAATCATCCGGGGAAGCCGCGCCGACCAGCCCGGTATTGGCACCCTGCGGTATCAACCGCACACCCTCGGCGGCACACAGGCGCATCAGTTCGGCGGCCTGGGCCACATCGGCGGGACGCGCCACGCACAGCGCCTGGCCGGCCCCATAGCGCGGGCCATGTTCATAGGGCGTACGCTCGGCGGCGGCAGTGATCAGGCCGCTGCTGCCCAGCAGCGACTGCAGCTGCTGCAACGCCCGTTCAGCAGACACTGCCTGCCTCGTCGCCGGCCGGTACCGCTGCGGTCATCTTGAAGATGCCCTGCGCATTGCCGCTGTCGAAGCTCAGGTCCAGCTTGCGCTGGCCGGCCTCGTCCAGGTAGTGATCGCGCGAGATGAATTCGTAGAAGGAACCGGGCACCGTCATGGCAACCGGCTGGCCATCGTCGCCTTGCATCTGGTAATCGACCTTGACGGCGCGGAAGGCGGTCTGGCGCACGCGGCCATTGCGCGAGACCTCGACCTGATCCTTGATCGGCCGTCCCAGCTGGCGCTGGCGCTCGGCCGTGGCGACCACGTCGCCCACGCGGTCGGTGGCGTGGTTGAAGGCATTGCCTTCGGTGGAGATCCAGGCCATCTCGGCGGACTCGGCCTTGAGGGTCTCGTATTGCGCCACGGTGGGCAGGTCATGGTGACGGGCGAAGCAGGCCAGCATGGCGGGAAGCAGGCGCTTGGCCTGGTCCAGGGCCAGCTTGCCCTGCGCTTCCAGCTGCGCCAGCAGCGCCAGTACCTCATCGGAGAGCGGGTTGCGCGAGCTGGCCAGCACTGCCTCTACGGTCTGCTGGAACTGCGGCGAGAACTGCTCGGGATGCAGTTCGCTGACAAAGAACTGGGCGATGTTCTCGGCGTCATCGGCGTGGGTATAGACACGGCCGGTCATCTTGATGCGGGCCAGCGGATAGGTACCGCTCTGCTGGTATCCCAGCGGCAGCAAGACCTTGGTGAACAGGGTCTCGCCATCGGGGAAGCCGCTGTCGCGACCACGCCGTACGGTACGCACGGCACCGTGGTCGAAACAGATCTTCACACCGTCGCGCTCGGCGTCGTCCACATAGTCGCGGCCGCTGGCGACCTGCTGCAGCAGTTGTTCGAAGAGCAGCATGTTCAGCGCCTGCGCCAGCTCCAGGCGCGACACCTCCTGCCCGGCTGGCTTGAGGGTGGATACCGGGACCTCCAGCCGCACGAACTGGCGCTCGACAATGGCTTGGTCGCCGTAATGGGAAAGCAGGAGTTGGTAGAGGTTGCTGTCTTGCGCGGAAGTCGTCATTTGCTTGCCTTTGACCATGGGACAATGAGATAGCCTCATGGTAACGGCAGCGCAGGGGAGGAATAAAACGATAATTTCTGAGGTATGCCCGCTTTTTTCTCATGCAAACGGCTTATTGCAGCCGGGCAGTGATGGAAAAAACATGCCAATGTCGATCACGATGCCGAGCAGATGCCTGACCTGTCCATTGACGACCGTCCCGCAAGTCAAAGTCACGGTGCATCCTGCGATTGTCGGCATCGTTCCTTTCCTTTGACCTGCTCTGCATGCAGCCGGAAACCCCCTCCATGACTGCACGGCGCCGGCGCGGGCTTGCGCCCGCCGTGCCCCCCGACACGGCACCGACGGGAACGGCAGGCCTAATGTATTACAAGCGGCGCAATTTGATTAGCCGTCGTTTTGCGAAGGAACTCATTAACACAGCTTAACAATTGCGGCGCAGTGCGGCTCTGGCAGGAGTCTGCAGGGATTGGGCCAAATCAGTGAGCACACTGTTTAGTCATGGACCTCTAATCAATTTTCCCGGGATGTAATACATTGGCGCCTCGCACGGCTCACTTGCCGACCCGCAAGCAATCGTCCGGTCGCCGCCTGCAGAGGTTCCGGCAGCCCGGCTTGCCCGGCTTACCCGGCCTTCCGGCCCCTTACCGCCCCACCGCTTTTCATCACCCGCAGCCAATCGATGACCCACCTGAAGAAAATCCATGTCAAGCAGCTCAGCCCCGGAATGTATTTCTCAGGTTTTGACGGTGCATGGATCACCTCCCCCTTCTGGCGCGCCAGTTTCCTGATCCGCACTGCTGGCGAAGTGCATCTGGCGCAGCAGACCGGGCAGGAGTATTGCTGGATCGACACCGAGAAAGGCTGCCAGCCGCCGCCCGAACCCACCCCGCAGGAGCCTTGCGCGCAGACACCCCCCAGCGCAGCCCCGCCCGAGGAAGTCAGTGTCGATCCGGACCTGGCCGATGCCCTGCAGCTCTACGAAAAGGCAAGGCAGATCACGCAGGAGGTCTTCAACCAGGCGCGCCTGGGCAAGTCACTCGACGTGCAGAAATGCAAGGAACTGGTGGAACAGATCGCCGTCTCGGTGGCCCACCACGGCGATGCCCTGCTGGGCATCATCCGTCTGAAACGCGCTGACGAGTACACCTACCTGCACTCGATCGCGGTCTGCACCATGATGGTGGCCCTGGCACGCACGCTGGGCCTGGACGACACGGCCTGCCGCCAGGCCGGCCTGGCGGGCTACCTGCACGACATCGGCAAGGCCTTCATTCCGCTCGAACTGCTCAACAAACCCGATCGCCTGAACGACCAGGAATACAAGACCATCCAGCGTCACCCGGCGCTGGGCCACGCCTACCTGAGCGGTCTGGTGGGCATACCGGATGACGTGCTCGATGTCTGCCTGCATCACCACGAGAAGATCGATGGCTCCGGCTATCCTGATCGTCGTCAGGGCCCGCAGATCAGCCTGTATGCACGTATGGCCGCGGTCTGCGATGTGTATGATGCGGTCACCTCGCATCGTCCCTACAAGAGCGCCTGGGACCCGGCCGAATCGCTCTCGCGCATGGCCTCGTGGCAGGGACATTTCGACCGCACCATCTTCCTGGCCTTCGTCAAGACGCTGGGCATCTACCCGCTGGGCTCCATCGTCACCCTGCAATCGGGGCGCACGGGGCTGGTGATCCGCCAGAATCGCCGAGACCTGACACGCCCGGTGGTCAAGGCCTTCAGCACCACCAGCACGATGGAAGTGCTGGAACACGAGATCATCGATCTGTCTGCCGCTGGCCAGACCGATACCATCGTCGAACGCAGCGGCCAGGACTGGCTCAGGAGCCACGGCCTGGCCATCGGTTCACTCCAGGCCATGCTGGCGGTATCGGACGCCGCAGCGTCCACACAGGCGACCAATGACGCGGCGGCAGGTCAGCCAGGGCGGGACTTGCCGGCATCGACCGGATGGCGCCGCCTGAAATAGGCGCGGATCTGCTCGATGCAGGCGAGGATCTTCTGCGGGACAGGCGCCCGGTGCTTGGTGGTGAGGAAGGCACTGTAACTTTCCAGTGACCAATCCGGCAGCACCACCACCAGCCGCCCGGCATCCAGATCCTCCTGCACCTTGCTGCGCAGCAGGCGCGCCACGCCATGGCCTTGCAAGGCCAGACGTCGCAGCGAGCGCGCATGATTGGCCGTAATGTGCGGTGTCAGGCGCATCTGCATGCACTGCCCACCGCGATCGCGCAGGGCGACTTCCACGCTGGTGCCATGCGGCGTGAAGAAGAGGAATTGCTGGTGCATCAGGTCTTCGGGCGTCCTGATCGGTGCGCGCGCCTGGAGATAGGAAGGTGCGGCGCACAGGACCGCCTCCAGCTGCGTGAGGTAGACATCCTCGGCGCCGGGCGCCTTGCCTACGCGCAACGCCAGATCCACGCTCTTGTCCATGAGATCGACGTTATGGTCATTGACGTCGATGTGGATGCGCAGCCGGGGATGCTCGTGGATGAAATTCTCCAGGGCCGGCACCAGGTACTCGGAAGCCATGAAGCTGGAAGCAGCGATACGCAACTCCCCGACCAGTTCATTGTGCAGGCTCTCGGTATTGAGCCTGGCCTCGTCCGCCAGGGCCACGATGCGCGCGCAATTGGCGTAGAAGGCTTGCCCCGCCTCGGTCAGGCTGAGCTTGCGGGTGGTCCGATGCAGCAGGGTGGTACCGAGGATGGCTTCCAGCGCACTGATGTGCTGGCTCACCGAAGACGAGGTCAGCCCCAACTCCCGGGCCGCCTTGGAAAAGGCGCCCAGCTCCACTACCCGGGAAAAGATCACCATGCGCGGCAGGTAATCCATCGCGTTGTTTTTCATCTTGCGCTGTCGTTGTCGTATGTCGGTTCCGGGGCCGGACACTCCGGCCCCTCCGGCCACTGCCGGCCGATGGTCTATCGTCGGGATCGACTATAGCCGCTCCCGGAAGTCATACAACTTGGAAGCTGGGCGCAAGAAATGGTTTAATTTCCAGTTTGGCAAGACAGGTATTTTCAGGTAATGGATGCCCGCCTGAAGTGGCAGCGTCAACCTGGGCGCAGCGTCCTACCAGAGCCAGGACGCCAGTTGTACCTCCAGCGAGCGTTTTGACATGGCGCCGCCGAAGGACTTGACCACGTTGCCTTCGACGAACACCTTCAACTCAGGAATCGCCGTGACGCCATAACGTTGTGCGAGAGCAGGGCATTGATCGACGTTGACCTTGTAGACCACCAGTTTTCCCTGATGCTCCCCCGCAATGGCGTCCAGATTCGGCGCAATGCTGCGACATGGCGCACACCACGGCGCCCAGAAGCCGACCAGGACCGGTCTGCCGCTATGCAGTACATCCCGCTCGAAGTGTTCTACCGTCGTATGCCTGGCGCTCATGGAATGACTCCTACGCAGTGATGGCACTAAGGGCCGATACAGATGAAAAAGAGGAAAGTAGATTGCCACGATGGCAATCTACCTTCCTGAAAGGGACTACCCACGTCCCCTGACCTGTCTATCCGATCAATGGCAAACTCCGCAGCTCGGCGTTGGCCTCCAGCACGAAACCCGCCACCGCGCCGGCCAGCTGCTGCGACTGTTGCTTGAGGGAGATGGATGTGGCTGAGGACTCTTCCACCAGGGCCACGTTCTGCTGGGTCGAGTGGTCGATCTCCTGGACCGCCTGGCTGATATCGGCAATGGCCATGTCCTGCTCGCGCGAGGAACGCAGGATTTCTTCGGTGATCTCGCTCACGCGCCGTACCTCGGCCACGATCTCGGTCATGGTCGATCCGGCGTTCTGCGCCAGCCGGGCTCCGTTTTCGATCATGTCGACCGAATTGACGATGAGTACCTTGATCTCCTTGGCAGCATCGGCGGAACGACGTGCCAGCGAACGCACTTCGGACGCCACCACTGCAAACCCGCGCCCCTGCTCACCGGCCCGCGCTGCCTCCACTGCGGCGTTGAGTGCGAGGATATTGGTCTGGAAAGCAATACCGTCAATGAGTCCAATGATCTCTGCGATCTGCTTGGAACTCTGATTGATGGCGTCCATGGTATGAACCACTTCCCCCACCACGGTACCGCCTTGCTGCGCCACGCCACTGGCAGCGGACACCAGCGAGTGCGCCCGCGATGCAGCCTGGGTACTTTGACTCACTGCGACGGTCACCTGCTCCATGGCTGCGGCAGTCTGTTGCAGCCGCTCGGCGGTGAGCTCAGTACGACGCGACAGTTCGTCATTGCCATTGGCAATCTCTTGCGAAACATGGTCAATGTCGTTGGCCATGCCACGCAACCGCTGCACGATGGTCGCCAGTTGGCCCCGCATGGCAAACAGCGAGAACAGAACGCTTCCGCTGGTAATCTTCCCGACCTGCCCTGCCTGGCTCAGGTCACCATTGGCGACGGCTTCTGCGATTGCCGCCAAGGCTTCGGGTTCGGCCCCCAGGAAGCGTTGCACCAACCGCCCCATGACGATACGGGTGACGGCAAATGCCAGTACGACGATGACCACGGTGCTGCAGATCAGCCATAGCAGCAACTCGTTCAAGGCCTGCGAAGGAGGCGGATGCGGCAGATCCGACACCAGCCACCATCCCTTGCCGGCGGGTCCTGTGTGATCAAAACGGCTGGCGGCCTGGAAGCGCCCCAGATCGGCGCCCACATGCAGATAGGAAGCAGCACCACCGGCAGGATGCTGCACGTTTGCGGTAGTGGCGCCCATGCGGGCCACTGCGGCACCTGCGCCATCATAGAGCGCTGCGCTCACATCCGTGGTGGGGCGCAGGATCACCGACGACTTCATACTCAGCACCAACGTACCCAGATGCTTGCCGTCTCTGATGACCGGTACTGCCGCATCGACCTGTCCATCTTGTAGTCGACCATAGAAGCGCACGTCATCGGCACTGAGGAACTGTTGTCGTATCGCCGGTGTCGAGGGAGCAGCCACCTTGGTCCCGGCATCACGGGCGGCGGCGAAAAGCACGCGTCCGTCGGAAGCCATGAAGATGGCGCTGTCGTAAGCCGGGCGCACCCGCATCAACCCACGCAGATTGGTCTCACCGCGCGCCGCCCACTGGGCCTGGGTGCTCTGATCGGCGGGATCGATGCCCTCGTTGGCCAATGCCCTGAGTGCGCCCTGGAAAGGCGGGGTCATCACCACAAAGCGGGCATCAGAGGCAATCTGCGCCATCGCGCTGCGCGCCGCTTCCACCAGCATTTCCTGTTGCTGGCCCGCCCCTTGCAATGCCTTGCCACTCTCGGCCGAGTCGACCTGGAAAGCTGCAACCGCTCCGATTACAAGGGTGGAGGCCAGCGCCACCGAAAGCACCACCAGCATCAATTGGGTCTGGAATCTTAATCTCATCTCTACCTTTGCGTGAAAGGGCGGGACCGTCGCATGTGGTCATCGATCGGCCAGCCGCCCGGTCTGTGTGATCGCCCCGGTTACCACTTACTGAATATCGGAAAATGCGCACAGCAACTTGCGCACCGCCATCAGAGGCGCCAGCAGGGCATCGCCGATTTCGTAGTCGGCTCGCAATGCCTCACTGGGATCGGCATAATCAAGGTAGGTGCGACCATCGGCGGTTTCCCAGATCACCACTTTCAATGGCAATTCCAATGCAGCACGCGGGTTACTGAGCATGATGGGTGTTCCCAGCGCTGGATTGCCGAACAACAGTACGCGGGTGGGACGCAAGGACAGGCCCTTGTGCGCAGCAGCGGCTTGCTGGTCGATATCAGCAAAGAGCGTGAGGCCGCGATCACGCAGCAATGAGATCAGCAGGCCATGGGTTTTCTTGAAATCCAGCCGGCTGCGGATCGACAATACGTTGGCCGGGGCGTAGCACACCCCCTCGAATCGGGCATTCATAAGTAGCAGTTCAGAAAGTGTTAAGCGGAATCTTCAGGTAACGGATGCCGTTGTCGCCTGCAGCCGGTAGCTCGCCGGCATGCATATTGACCTGCAGCGCGGGGATGATCAGTTGCGGGAGGGACAACGTGGCATCGCGCCGGGTTCGCATGCGCACAAAGTCGGCCAGTTCGACACCATCACGCAGGTGAATATTGCGTTCGCGCTGCTCCTGCACGGTGGTATGCCAGACCGGCGCACGCCCATCAGGCGGATAGTCATGGCACATATAAAGCACAGTCTGCGGTGGCAGTGCCAGCAGCTTGCGCACCGAGCGATACAGTAGCTGCGCGTCTCCTCCAGGGAAATCACACCGCGCCGAACCGATGTCGGGCATGAACAGCGTATCGCCCACGAAAACGGCCTGCTCGCCAATGCGGTAGGCCAGGTCGGCTGACGTATGGCCGGGCACCGATATGACCTCGGCGTTCAGCCGTCCGATCAGAAACCGCTCCCCATCCTCGAAGAGGTGATCGAAGTCCGTCGCCTGCAAGGATGCCGGCGCCAGATCGAAGGCGTGCGAAAACGTCTGCCTGACATCGGCGATGCGAGCACTCATGGCAATCTTCCCGCCCAGGGACTGCCGCAGGTAGGCGGCAGCAGAGATGTGATCAGCATGCACATGGGTCTCCAGATGCCATTGCACCTGCAAGCCGCCTTGCCTGACGTAGTCGGCGATCTGATCGGCGCCGGCAGCAGAGGTGCGGCCGGAGCGTTGATCGTAGCCGAGCACTGAATCGATGATGGCGCATGCTACGCCACCCTCTTCGTGGACGACATAGCTGAAGGTCCCGGTGGTGGCATCGAAGAAAGGTTCTATCCGTGGTGTCATCTCATTGGCCCTGAACGCCAGGTCCTCAAGCAAATACACGCCGCGTCGTCAGCGCGGTCATGTCCTTTACCGGCCCCGGCCCTTCAATTTCAATAGGTCTTGTACGGCAAGTACTTCCCGGAAAGCAGTACATTGACGCGATCGCCATTCGGATCGGCCTGGCGCTGGATATCCATCTTGAAATCGATGGCACTCATGATGCCGTCGCCAAACTCCTCGTGGATCAGCTCCTTGATGGTGGTGCCATAGACATTGACCATCTCGTACCAGCGATAGATGAGCGGATCGGTCGGCACGGCCGTAGGCAGGGAGCCCTTGTACGGAACGATCTGCAACCACGCGACGGCTTCGTCACTCAGGTCGAAGAGCCGGCCGACGGCTTCCGCCTGGCTCTTGTCGAGGGTCATCTGGCCCAGGCAGGCCGCCGTGCTCCATTCCTTGGAAAGGCCGGTAGCCGCGGTGACCTGACTCCACTTGATGCCCTTCATTACCTTGGCAGAAAGGATCATCTTGGTTACTTCTTCACGACTGGAAATCATTTGATAGCTCCGAATTGACGGGTTGAAAAAAAGCGGTGCGCGGACTCACGCCGAAGCGCGTATATCCAGCACAGAGGAGATGTCAGGCACGGCGTCGGACTCCAGGCCGGGCCGTACGATGCGCGTGACGGCCAGCTCGGCCACCTCGCCCGACATCTGGAATGTCCTGGATCGGTGCACCAGGAAATCGACGAGGTGGTTGCGTATCCGGTAGAACTGGGGATCACGATGAATGGTGGCCCGGGTGCGCTGCGGCGAGAGTGTGTTGATCACGATCTCGGCGATGCGCGCCCTGGGGCCGTTACTCATCAGGAAGATGCGATCGGCCAGCAGGATGGCTTCGTCCACGTCGTGGGTGATCATGAAGACGGTCTGTTGCGTCGCCTCGCAGATGTTGAGCAACTCGTCCTGGATGACGCCGCGCGTGAGGGCGTCAAGCGCGCCAAAGGGCTCATCCATGAGCAGCATCTTGGGCTCGATGGCGAAGGCACGGGCGATGCCGACGCGCTGCTTCATGCCGCCGGAAAGCTCGGCAGGCTTCTTTTTGGCTGCGGCCGACAGGCCGACCATCTCGATGAAACGCGCAGCGTGGGCCGCCACCTTGTCGCGGCTCCAGTCGGCGTAGCGCGAACGCACTGCGAAGGCGATGTTCTCTTCCACGCTCAGCCAGGGCAACAGGGCGTGGCTCTGGAACACGACGCCCCTATCCAGGCCAGGTCCGGCCACCTCGCGGTTGTCCATGATGACGGTGCCGGTGGTGGCCGCCTCCAGCCCGGCCAACACATTCAGGATGGTGCTCTTGCCGCATCCGGAGTGGCCGATGATGCAGATGAACTCGCCACGCTCGATGCCGAACTGTACCTGATTGAATACCGGCGGCAGGTCGGGCCGGTACTGCTTGGAAAGGCCGTCGACCTGGACGAAGGGTCGGCCGGCGGGGGACCGGGAAGTATCCCGGGTGCGATCATTCAGCATAGGTCACCTTCTTTTGCAGGGCGGCGAAGAGGATGTCGAGCAGCATGCCGACGACGCCAATGACGAGGACGGCAAAGATCACGTTCGACAGCGAGAGGTTGTTCCATTCGTTCCACAGGAAATAGCCGACCCCGTTGCCGCCGATGAGCATCTCGGCGGCAACGATGACCAGCCAGGCGATCCCCATGGAGATGCGCATGCCGGTGATGATGGTGGGAGCGGCAGCCGGCAGGATCACCAAAAAGGCCTTGCGTAGCGGTGAGACTTCCAGGGTACGTGCCACGTTGAGCCAGTCACGGCGTACACCGGCTACGCCGAAGGCGGTATTGATGAGCATCGGCCATACCGAGCAGATGAAGATGACGAAGATGCCCGAGACCGAAGAATCCTTGATGGTGTAGAGCGCAATGGGCATCCAGGCCAGCGGAGAGATGGGCTTTAGCACCTGGATGAAAGGGTCGATGGCTCGATATAGAAGTGGGGACATGCCGATAGCAAAGCCCAGCGGAATGGCGACCACCATGGCCAGCAGATACCCGAGTGCCACGCGCAGCAGGGAATGCGCCAACTGGATGCCGATGCCCTTGTCGTTGGGGCCATGATCGTAGAAAGGATCGCTCAGGTGCCGTGCCGCGATATGCAGGAACTGCCCGGGCGTAGGAAAGCCGTCGACCTTCGCCGGCGTCTCTCCGGCGGCAGACGGGGCCTGCCCCATGAGGGCTGCGTATTCGGCATCCTTGGCGCTGACAGCGGTGGGGGCCGAGGCACGCGGCATCGTTGCCAGTTGCCAGATACCCAGCAGAAGCAACAGCAGCAACACCGACAACAAGGCTGCACGCAGTTTGAGTTGATGGTTCATGTTCTTTCCTCGCTGCGGTCAGGTTCGCTTGATGGCGAAGCTGTTCAGGTAGCCCTGCGGATTGGTCGGATCAAAGGTCTTGCCCATGATGCTGAACGAACGGTAGCCATTGCTGGCTGCCGCCGGCACCTGCATGCCCAGCGCTGTCATCTGGCGACGCGCGTCAGTGAGCAGGAACACCTTTTCCGCCAGCGCCTGGTAGTTCATATCTCCCTTGATGTAGCCCCAGCGTTTCATCTGGGTCAGCATCCAGGTCGCCATCGAGTACCAGGGCATGGCGTCGAAATCCGCGCGATCCGGTTCGTTGCGCACATTACCCAGACCATCGGCATAACGACCGCTGAGGGCTTGCAGTACCACTGTCTCGGGCTGATTCAGATAGCCCGGGGTGCAAATGGCCCGCGCGATGGCCGCCCGGTTCTCGGCCTTGTGCGCCATGGCGCTGGCGTTGAGAATGGCCCGGTAGAGCGCCGCGAAGGTATTGGGGTTGCGGTCGATGAAGGCCTGCGTGGTGCCAAAGGCACAGCAGGGATGGCCGTTCCAGATATCCTTGGTCAGCAGATGGATGAAACCGATCTGGTCGTATACCGCACGCTGGTTGAAGGGATCGGGACCGAGAAAGCCGTCGATATTGCCGGCGCGCAAGTTGGCGATCATTTCCGCCGGTGGCGTCACCCGCAGTTGCACATCGCGGTCGGGATCGATGCCATGCTCGGCAAGGTAATAGCGCAACAGGAAGTTGTGCATCGAATACTCGAAGGGAATGGCGAACTTGAATCCCTTCCAACGACGCGGATCACGGTTGTCCTTGTGCCGCAGTGCCAGCGTGATGGCCTGACCATTGATGTTCTGGATCATGGCTACCCGCATCGGTTGCGCGGCCGCGCCAAGGCCGGCGGAGATTGCCAGCGGCATGGGCGCCAGGAAATGCGAGGCATCCAGTTCGCCATTGATCATCTGGTCGCGTACCAGCGCCCAGCCTGCGGTCTTGCTGAGGGTCACATCCAGGCCCTGCTCCCGGTACATGCCCATCGGGTCGGCCATGATCAGTGGCGTCGCGCAATTGATGGGAATGAAGCCGATCCTGAGGCTCTTCTTTTCCAGACTGCCCTGTTTTTCCAGCGCTTGCGCCTGCAGGCTGCCCAACGGCAGCACTGACGCCACTGCAGCCATCAGTGCATGGGAACCGATCGCCTTGATCAGGTTGCGGCGCGTGGCATCGTGAGGAAACAGCGCACGCACGGCGGCCGCTTCGACGAAGTCACATGACAGCGCCTCGACGTCTCCAGCGCGGGCCAACCGGGTCGCGCTGGCCGCTGCGGCCTGGTTCGCATGCTCCTCCTCGGAGGCATGCTGGCCGCATGAACAGGCCGCCAACGAGGTGTCGAGGGAATACGGACGATAGAGATTTTTATCGGTCATGCAAGGCCCCTGGTTGGGAGTGGATGGGTGAAATATCAGCAGAGAAACGGCGATATCAGGCGGCCAGGCGTTGTCGCGGGACACTCATGTCCAGCGCGGCAACGATCTTGTCCTGGTAGAGCTGATGCATTCGGAGGACCTCCGGGCTGTCCTCCAGAACCAGCCATTGGCCATTGGCGCAGGGCTGACCATGCAGTACCACCGAAAGCGATTTGGTCTTGAGGCGGACGACCGGCGGCCGGTGCTCGTATTGCGGCCCGGCCAGGCCGAGCAACTGGGCAGCGATCACGGCTGCCTGACGCGCCAATGGTTCGATGAAGCGACAGGGTGTGCCGGCGATGCTGATGCAATCGCCCAGCGCATAGATGTGCTCGGCGCTGGTGCGCAAGGTAGCCGCATCGACCGTAATACCTCGCTCGAACGCCAGCCCCGCACCGCGGGCCAGGCGGCTCTCGGTATGCAGGCCGGTGGCGACCACGATCTGGTCGCAACTGAGGCTAAGGCCGTCGGCACCGCGGATTTCCTTGATGCCTAGCGCGCTGCCAGCGATGTGGCTGATCCGGGTCTGCCCGTAGAAGGCAATGCCCTGGGACTGGAAACTGGCACGCATGCGCTCAGCGGCTTGCGGCGGCAGCAGTTGCGCCAGTGGCAGCGCTGCTACGTCAAGCAAGCTGACCTGATGCCCTGCGCGCGCAAAATCCTCGGCCAGCTCGCACCCCACCATGCCGGCGCCGATGATGGCCACGCGCCTTGCAGCCCCTGCAAGACCTGCTTGCAGGCCACTCCAACCTGCCAGATCGTTGACGCGCCAGCACAACGCAGGCGGCACCTCGGCCGGCAGGTAGGGCTTGGCTCCCTGAGCCAGCACGAGGTCGCTATAACGCAGGGTGCCGCGCGTGGTACGCAGTTGTCGCAGGCCAGGAGCAATGCCGATGGCATAGGTCCCGCTGAGTAGACGCACCCGAAGACGTCGGGACGATTCGGCTGCCGATTCGCGTACCAGGGCAGCGGGGTCGAGCTTGCGGCTGAGCGCGATCGACAACTCCGGTTTGTGATACCGGTCCCCGGCGCAGGCAGTCACCAGGGTGATGGGAACATCGGCATCCAGCTTGCGAAGCGCCTCGACCACCGACCAGCCAGCGATGCCGGCACCGACGACGACGACACCGCGGCGGTGCGTCGAAGCCTGCATCGTTGCGCCCGACGGCGGCGGCGTCGCCTCCGACTGCGGTGCATAGGGCTCGAAGTCCGCCTTGACCACACCGCACAGGGGGCAAACCCAATCGTCGGGTATGTCTTCAAAGCGTGTTCCCGGCGGCAGGCCGCTATCGGGATCGCCTTCCTGTTCGTCGTAGATCAGGCCGCAGGCGCGGCACAGGTATTGGCGCCACTTCACGACAGCGAGGCTCATGCCGGCACCTCTTCGCGGGACAGGCGCGCCATTTCCGAGCGCAGATGCTTGATGGCGGGTGTGACGATGGCTGCAAAATGCGCCTCGCGTACGCGCCGTTGCGGGGCCGAGTTGATCAGGTAGCCGCGCGCGCCCTGATGCAACAATGCCGACTGGGTCGCTCGCAGCGCCAGCTCGGCCCCCTGGGCGCGGGCGTCGAGCACGTCCAGCATATAATCCTTGCTGCCGTCGAAGGGCGAGCCGACAAGCCTGGCGACGCGGCCAGCCAGTTCGAGATATTCGGCTTCCAGTTCATCCGGGCGGTCGTCCAGGAACTGGTTGACATGCCCCAGCAGCGGTTCCACGTCGCGCATGGAATCGAGCGCTCCCTGGATCAGCCCGGTGGCCATTCCTATCTGCAGCAGGATGAAGGCAGCGCGGATCTTTTCGATAAAAGGCCGGGCCGGATCGGCGATCATATTGTCTTCGCCGACGAAGTAATCCTCCAGACGCACACCCCAGGTACTGGTGCCTTCCATCCCGGAAAACTCCGGACATTGACGCAGCACCACCTGTTGGTCACAGCGAACCAGAAAGATGATGTCATGCGAATGCGACTGGTCATCGCGATAGACCGAGGCAATCGCGCCGAAGTACTGACCCGGCCCGATATGGCTGACCCAGGGCAAGGCACCGCTGACCCGGTAACCGCCCGCTACCCGGCGCGCGCGCAGCAACATTCGTTCGATCCCGGCGAAGGCCTTCATGGGATTGGACAGGCCGGTGCCTCCGAAGCTGCGCCCTGCCACATGGTCGTCCAGCAACTGGCCGTCGAGGGCGGGGTTGCCGGATTGTTCAAGGTACAGCGCGCAGACGTCATGCGCCCAGGTCAGGAAACCGGTCGAGCCACACTGCCTGCTGATTTCATGCATGGCGCCCAGCGCCAGCCCATAACGCCCGCCGTTGCGCCGCAAATGGCCGGCAAAGGCCCCCGCGCGCGCCAGCGACGCCATGACCTCCAGCGGATAGTGGCCCTCATGGTCGATCCTGGTCGCCAACGGCGCCAACTGGTCGACCGCAACACCGGCCACGGCGGCCACCACGGCGGCATCGCCAAGGGCCGGATCGAGTTGTGCACTACGGATATCTATGGTGGTCATGACGTTCTCCTCAACAAGCTGATGGCGGGACTGGCGCGACGAAATCAGTCGGCCAGGCCGATGCTGAAGGGGATGGGGTTACGCATGGTGTTGGCCACTGGCGAGTAGAAGTTGGCCTGTTTGACGATCTCGTCAAGTTCTTCGCGGCTGGCATCGCCTTCCACCAGCACCTTGACGCGGATTGCCTGGAAGCCCATCTCGGAAGGCTGCATCTGCGCGCCACCGGCACCCCAGGCAGCGGGGTTGCCGATATCGCCCTCCACGAACAATTCCAGACGCGACAGCTTGACCTGCTTCCAGGTCGCCACGGCGGTGATGCCCACCGCCAGGCAGCCGCCCAGCGCAGACAGCACGATCTCGCCCGGGGCTGGCGCGGTGTCTTCTCCGAACAGATGTAGCGGCTCATCCACCACCACGGCGGCGTGGTCACCGACATAGCTGAGAGTGCGGTACTGACCCTCGACAACGGTATGGACCTTGTTCGTGCCGCGACGCGCGGGGTTGTCACGGCCCTGTTCGGCGAATTTCATCAGTCCGTCGCGATCAATCGGACGCAGATAGGTCTGGACGGTCTGGGGGGTGGCGGTAGTCACGGAACGCTCCTTGGGAAATAACGGCTTTTGGCGCCGTGCCAGCCAGAAGATCTTTCTCCGGCCCTTCCCTAATGGCAAAAGCTGTGCCAAGACGATTTATCACTGTAAGTCATTGATTTAAATCATAAAAACTATTTTCAGTGACAATTTTATCCACCCACCAAATGTCCGACAATGTTTACAATTTGTAGACATTGTTAATCTTCATGGCGATAATTGACCGGTCCATTCTTTTGCTCACCACCACCGGCTCCATGACCCCTGACCCCGAAATCGACATCGATTCCGATAGCTCGCCGTCGTTTTGGCGCCAACAGGAAATGCTGTTGTTTGAACAGGTAATGTCCCTGGTCGGCAAGAGCCTTTCTCCCGAAGTGGTCCTGCGCGAGATGCTGCATCTGCTCTCCGAACTACTGGGATTGAACCGGGGCCGCGTGGTCCTGCGCGATGAGGGTAGCGAGACGGCGCGCATCCATTACGCATATGGCATGACGCGCCAGGAGATGGCACGCGGGGTGTACCAGCCTGGCGATGGCGTGACCGGGCGCGTGCTGGCGACCGGGCAGTTGACCATCGTCCAGGATATTGACCAGGAACCGCGCTTCCTGCTGCGTACGGTGCGGCGGGAGGACCTTCCCTCCGGCCCGGTTTCCTTCATCGCCATGCCGATCAAGATCGACCGCCAGACCGTGGGCGTGATGGCCTGTCACCGCATCCGCAGCCGGATGCGCACGCTCAGTGACGACCTCACGGTGCTGCGCATCCTCAGTACGCTGGCGGGCCAGTTGCTGCAACTGCAACAGAGTCTTCTGGCCAAGACCAAGGTGCTGGAACAACGCAATGAAATCCTGACCAAGGCGTTGCAAGCCGAGGCCACCCGCTATGGGATCGTCGGTACCGCCCCTTCGCTGCTGAAGGCAATTTCTGAGCTTGAGCGGGTTTCCGACGCTACAGCCAGTGTCCTGCTGATGGGCGAATCCGGGACCGGCAAGGAACTCTTCGCACGCGCACTGCACCTGGCCAGCCCGCGGCGCGACAAGCCCTTCATCAAGATCAATTGCGCTGCCATCCCCGACACGCTGTTCGAATCGGAACTGTTCGGGCATGAGCGCGGCGCCTTTACCGGCGCAGCTACTGCACGTGCTGGATGGTTCGAGCAGGCCAATGCAGGCAGCATCTTTCTCGATGAGATCGGTGAGATGCCGCTGGCAATGCAAACCAAGCTGCTGCGTACCTTGCAGGAAGGCACCATTACGCGCCTGGGGGGCAAAAAGGAAATTGCCATCGATGTGCGGCTGGTCGCCGCCACCAACAGGGACCTGGCGCATGAGGTCGAGGTCGGCGCATTCCGGCAGGATCTGTACTACCGGCTTAATGTGATCCCCATCCATCTTCCCTCGCTGGCCGAACGGCGCGAGGATATTCCAGCGCTGGTCCTGCATTTCCTCAATCACATCAACCAGGCGCACCAGCGCAATGTCAATCTCTCCCAGGATGCGCTGGACCTGCTCCAGCAGCAGGAGTGGCCTGGCAATATCCGCGAGCTCTCCAATCTCATCGAGCGCGCGATCCTGCTGGCTGAGCGCCCTATCCTCGATGCCCGCGACATTGCGCGCTTCCTGCCGGACAAGCGCAAAAGCTCTGGCATGGCGCAGCCATTGCCGCCACAGCATCAGGAGACGGCGATGCGGCCGATGGACAGTGCCTCCTGGGGCCAGGACGTGGCATCGACTGCTGTTGCGGTCAGGCCGTATGCCCCAGTGGCCTCACACTCCGCAGCGCAACTGACGGCGGCGCTGACGCAAAGCGCCGGCAACAAGTCGCGCGCCGCGCAACTACTGGGCCTCACACCACGACAGTTTTCCTACCGCTGGGAGAAGCTGGGGCTGGAATAAGCTGCGCGACCGAGCGCATCGCGGTCCGGGCATGCAAGGCCGCCGCACCGGACCACCTCCCCATCCCGGATTTGACAGCAAGGCATCGGCACGGTATTCTCGCCAAAGGTCATAAGTATGACCTAATGATTTTAATGATCCGTTCCCCCTTCCCCTCCCCTTACATGAGACACGAGGCAGGAGGCCGGCGCATCCAACAGCATCGATAAAGAACAATGAACGAGGAGACCCGATGAGCAACGCTGATTCCCCATCCCTGGGGCAGGCCGGCCACCAGTCCATGGCGCCGGACCGCGCCACGCTGGCCGATGCCACCTACCGCAAGATCCTGTGGCGCATCATGCCCTTCCTGATGCTGGTGTACGTGGTCTCCTTCATCGACCGCTCCAACGTCGGCTTTGCCAAGCTGCACTTCCTGGCCGATCTCAATTTCACCGATGCCATCTATGGCATCGGCGCCGGCATCTTCTATGTGGGCTACATCCTCTTCGAAGTCCCCAGCAACCTGTGGCTGCAAAAGATCGGCGCGCGCAAGACCCTGCTGCGCATCATGGTGCTGTGGGGCCTGTTCTGTGCCGCCCTGGCGTTCATGCAGACCGCCACGCATTTCTACCTGATGCGCCTGCTGCTGGGCGCGGCCGAGGCAGGACTGTTTCCGGGCATGCTGCTCTATCTCACCTATTGGGTTCCGCTGTCGCGCCGTGCACGCTTCACGGCCCTGTTCACCGCCTCCATCCCGCTGGCCGGACTGATCGGCGGCCCGCTCTCGGGCTGGCTGATGCACGCCTTCGAGGGCGTGGCGGGCATGCGCGGCTGGCAATGGCTGTTCATCATCGAGGGCCTGCCAGCCTGCGTGCTGGGCGTGGTGGCCTATTTCTACCTGAATGACAAGCCGGATCATTGCCGCTGGCTCACTCCCGAAGAACGCGCCCTGGTGACGGCCGACATGCAGGCCGACCAGGCCGCCAAGCCCAAGGGCGGCGGGCATTCCTTCGGCGACGCGCTGCGTAATCCTCAGCTGTACTGGCTGGCCGGCATGGGCGTGGCCGTGCTGGTCGGCACCGGTGGCGTGTTCTTCTGGCTGCCCACCATCATCCGCAAGGCGGGCGTGCATGACATCGCCACGGTGGGCCTGCTCTCGGCCATTCCCTTTGCTGCGGCCATCGTCATCCAGTATCTCAATGCCCGTCACTCCGACCGCACCGGCGAGCGCCGCTGGCACGTCGCCATCCCGGCCATCGTCGCCGGCATCGGCTGGATCGCTCTGCCTTCGGTGCAGAACAGCATTCCCATGTCGCTGGCGATGCTGACCCTGGTGACCGCGGGCACCTTCAGCCTGACCGGACCGTTCTGGATCCTGCCGGCGCAATTCCTTTCCGGCACCGCACTGGCGGCCGGCATCGCCCTGCTCAGCACCCTGGCCGGTATCGGCAGCGTGTTCAGCCCGATGCTGGTGGGCTGGCTCTCCAGCACCACCGGCAGCCTCGCCACCGGCCAGTACTACTTCGGCGCATGGATGCTGGTGGGTGCGTTCACCCTTCTGCTGGGCGTCAAGCCCAAGCCCCGCACCGCCGCAGCCTGACCACGCCATGACCTCTTTGCATACCCACATGAACGCCTTGAAACCAGACACCCTCATCGGCATCATCGGCGCCGGCGCCATGGGCAGCGGCATCGCCCAGGTGGCTCTCGACGCCGGTCATCCGGTGGTCTTGCACGATGCCGCAGCGGGCGCACTGGAACGTGGCCTCGATGGCATCCGCAGCCGCTATGCCCGGCTACTGGCCAAGGGCAAGATAGACCAGGCCCATCACGATGCCTGCCTGGCCCGCCTGCGCGGCGGCAGCCTGCAGGAGCTGGCCGGCGCCGCACTGGTGATCGAGGCCATCGTCGAACGACTGGACGTGAAGATCGCCGTGCTGTCGCAACTGGAGCAACTGCTGCGCCCGGACGCCATCATCGCCAGCAATACGTCCTCCCTGTCGATCACCGCCATCGCCGCCGGACTGGCGCGGCCACAGCAGGTGGTGGGCATGCACTTCTTCAACCCGGCACCGCTGCTGCCGCTGGTCGAGGTGGTCAGCGGCAAGGCCAGTGCCGAGGCAGTGGTGCAGACCATCTTCGAGACCGCCCTGGCCTGGAAAAAAGTCCCGGTGCATTGCCGCTCCACGCCGGGATTCATCGTCAATCGCATCGCCCGCCCCTACTATGGCGAGGCACTGCGCCTGCTGGCCGAGGGTGCTGCCGATGCCGCCACCCTGGACCGCGTGCTGCGCGAGACGGGCGGCTTCCGCATGGGCGCCTTCGAACTGATGGACATGATCGGCCACGACGTCAATTACGCCGTCACCCAATCGGTCTACGACGCGCTCTACCAGGACCCACGCTACAAACCCTCGTTGCTGCAGAAGGAGCTGGTCGACGCCGGCTGGCTGGGGCGCAAGAGCGGGCGCGGCTTCTACCGTTATGACGTGGAGGCGCAGACAGGCGACGCGGTCAGGCCCGCCGCCGACACCCCTGCCGGCTACACCATAGGCAGTGTCATCGCCGAAGGCGAACTGGGCCCCGCCGCCGCACTCATCGACCTGGCGCACGAACACGGCCTGCCAGTGCGCGTGACCGACGGCGCGGGTGTGCTGCACATCGATGGCGTGACCCTGGCCCTGAGCGACGGCCGCAGTGCCAGCGAGCGCTTTGCCCGGGACGGCGTGCAGGTGGTCTTCGACCTGGCCCTGGACTATCGTCAGGCGCGCAGCATTGCGCTGGCGCCGGCCGACCAGACGGATCGCCATGCACTCACGGTCGCCCAGGCCTTCTTCGCCGGTATCGGCAAGTCGGTCGTCGTGCTGGACGACTGCCCGGGGCTGGTGGTCATGCGCACCGTGGCGATGCTGGCCAACGAAGGTGCCGACGCCGTGCAGCAGGCGATTGCCACGGCCGCCGATGTGGATCTGGCGATGCTCAACGGCGTGAACTATCCGCGTGGGCCGCTGGCCTGGGCCGACCGCATCGGCATTGCCCATGTGGCGCGCGTGATCCGCCATCTGTCGCTGAGCTATGGCGAGGACCGCTACCGTCTCTCGCCGCTGCTGGCGCGCATGGCATTGACGAATCGCGCCTTCTTTTCCGAGAGGGCCAGCGCATGAGCCAGGCTGCCGACAGGACGGCGCCCGTCCGCTGCGAAATCTCCGACGCGGTGGCCGTCATCACCATCGACCGGCCGGAACGCCGCAATGCCCTCAATCTGGAGGTCAAGCAGGTCCTGGCCGAGCTGATCGACGCAGCGGCGGCGGACCCGGCGGTACGCGTGATCATCCTCACCGGCTCGGACCGCTATTTCGTCGCCGGGACCGATATCGGCGAGATGGCGACGATGACGCCGACCTCGCATACCCTGCAAGCCACCGACCGCGTCTTCAATGTGCTGCGCCGTGTGGACAAGGTGCTGATTGCGGCAGTGGAAGGCTATGCCCTGGGCGGCGGCTGTGAGCTGGCGCTGTGCTGCGACCTCATCGTCGCCGGTGAGACTGCCAGGCTGGGCCAGCCGGAAATCCGCGTGGGCATCATGCCAGGTGCCGGCGGCACGCAACGGCTGGTGCGCACCATCGGCAAGTACCAGGCCATGAAGCTGGTATTGACCGGCGAAGCGGTCAGCGCACGCGATGCCCTGGCCATGGGCATGGTCTCGGAAGTCTGCCAAGACGGCCAGGCGCTGGCGCGCTCGCGTGAGCTGGCAAGCACCATTGCGGCCATGCCGCCGCTGGCGGTGCGGGCGATCCGGGAGGTCATGCAGCAGGGTCAGGATATGGCGCTGGACAGTGCGCTGGCGCTGGAACGGCGCGCCTTCCAGATGCTGTTCGACACGCAGGACCAGAAGGAGGGCATGCAGGCGTTCCTGGAAAAGAGGGCAGCGCGCTATCAGGGGCGCTGAGCCGCCAGGCAGCGCGCAAAGGCAGTACGGACGGGTATCAGTCAAAAGTTTGAGCTAACGGATAATTCGGGGATAATTCGTCAATAAACGGCCGAATTATCGCCCAGTGCACCGCCCCCCCGGCGGCCGCCAAGCTCCCGAAAGCTTTTGATGAAAAACCAGCCCT
>NZ_PKOI01000027.1:0-41438 GCF_002870055.1 Herbaspirillum sp. BH-1
GGGGCGGGCGGTGGGGAAGGGTGGGAACTTGTCGGTGGGCATGAGGGCGCAGGTGATCCAGGGGCGATACAATGCCGCATTGTAAGGCCAAGCCGACGGCGCTTGCCGAGGCGCACGCAACCGGCTACATTCTGCACCGCAGAAGAAGGCCTGCCCGGCGGGTCGTCTCTTTGCCACAGAATCAAATCTTCACCGCATCTCAACAGGAGTACGTTTTGCTCGCCATCATCCTCGCCGCCGGCTGGCCGATCTGGCCTTTGCTGATCGCTTCCATCATCGGCCTGGCGCTGGTCATCGAAAGACTGGTCTATCTGCGCCGCCCGCGCATCCTGCCGCCGGACCTGCTGGGGGAGGTGGTACGGGTCTATCAGAGCGGTCGCGTCAACGACGACGTGATCGACAAGCTGGAACAGAATTCGCCGCTGGGCCAGGTGCTGGCTGCCGGCCTGCGCAATGTCGACGCCCCGCGCGAAGTCATGAAGGAAGCCATCGAGGAAGCCGGCCAGGCCGCCGCGCACCGGCTGGAGCGCTTCCTGACCACGCTGGGTACCATCGCCTCGCTGGCACCGCTGATGGGCCTGTTCGGTACCGTGGTGGGCATGATCGAGATCTTCGCCTCGCAGAATGCGGTCGGCACCAACCCGGCGCAACTGGCGCACGGTATCTCCATTGCGCTCTACAACACCGGGTTTGGTCTGGCCATCGCCATGCCGGCGCTGGTGTTCTACCGCCACTTCCGCGCCCAGGTGGATGGCTTCGTGGTGGACATGGAGCAGCAGGCCGTGAAGTTCGTGGACATCGTGCACGACGTGCGCCGTTGATTGCGCGGAGCCGACCATGAACTTCCGCAAGGGCCGTCCCCGCGAAGACCTGGAGATCAACCTGATCCCCTTCATCGATGTGCTGCTGGTGATCGTGATCTTCCTGATGGTGACCACCACCTACAGCAAGTTCACCGCGTTGCAGGTCACGCTGCCCACGGCCGATGCCCAGAAGGCGCTGGAGCAGCCCTTCGAGATCAACATCGCCATCGATGCCAGCGGGCGCTATGCGATCAACAACAAGCGCATCCCGGCGCGTGATGCGCAGGGGCTCGCCGAGGAAATGCAGGCCGCCGTGCAGGCCAGCGGCAGCCAGCGCGACCCGGTCATCATCATCAATGCCGACGCACTGGCCACGCACCAGACCGTGGTCAACGTGATGGAGGCGGCGCGCCTGGCGGGGTATCCCAAGCTGACCTTTGCAGCGCAGTCCAGCAGCAAGTGATTTATCCACAGGCTTTTGTTTTTCGACGTGGCGTCAGGGCCTTGGCCTTGGCGCCACGCTTTTTCTTGATGACGGATTGAAACCATGGCCGATTCCAGGACCACTGCCGAAGCCATCCTGAGCCGCGCCTGGCAATCCCGTGGCGTGCTGGCCTGCGCGCTGTGGCCGCTGTCGCTGCTGTTCGGCGCCCTGGCGGCGTTGCGCCGGCTGCTCTTTGCGTTGGGCATCAAGCGCGCCGAGCGCCTGCCGGTACCGGTGATCGTGGTGGGTAATGTCTTCGTCGGCGGGACCGGCAAGACGCCTTTTGCGATCTGGCTGATCGAGGCGCTGCGGGCGGCCGGTTTGCATCCGGGCGTGATTTCGCGTGGCTATGGAGGAGGCAACGGTGCCGGGCAGACCCTGGAGGTCAGCCCCGAGGCTGCGGCAGCGCAGGTCGGTGATGAGCCGCTGCTGATCGCCCAGCGTACCGGCGTGCCGCTGGTGGTGGGGCGGCGCCGGGTTGCTGCGGCGCGCAGCCTGCTGGCGGCGCACCCAGAGGTGGATGTGATCATCTCCGACGACGGGCTGCAGCATTACGCATTGGGGCGCGATATCGAGATCGTCCTCTCCGATGCACGGGGCGTGGGCAATGGCTGGCTGTTGCCGGCCGGCCCCTTGCGCGAGCCGGCTTCGCGCCGGCGTGATTTCTCGGTGCTCAATGTTGGCTTGCAGGGTAAGGCTCCGGCCGGCGTGCATGCCATGCGCCTGCAGGCTGACGAGGCCGTGCAACTGGCGCCACCGCAGGCGCGCAAGCCATTGGCGCAGATGGGCGAGGGCGGCGTGCGCCTGGCGGCGGTGGCCGGCATCGGCCATCCCGAGCGCTTTTTCGCCACGCTGGAAGGGGCCGGCCTGAGCTTTGCCCGCCACCCCTTGCCCGACCATTACGACTTCGCCATCGATCCCTTTGCAGGCCTTGCCGCCGATGTCATCCTGATCACGGAAAAGGATGCAGTAAAATGCAGGGCTATCGAGGCCATCCGAAACGACCCGCGCATCTGGGTCGTGCCCGTAACAGCGCGCATCGACGGCGCGCTGGCTGAACATATAGTGGAGAAACTCCGTGAACGCCCGACTGCTTGATATCCTGGTTTGCCCCATCTGCAAAGGTCCCCTGGACTACGACAAGAAAGCCCAGGAACTGATCTGCAAGGCAGACAAGCTGGCCTACCCCATCCGTGACGGCATCCCCATCATGTGGGCCGATGAAGCCCGTGAACTGGGCGCTGCGCCTGCGGCTGCTTCAGGTACTTCCGTGCCGCCGGCTCCGGCAGCCTGACCCCGATTTTCCCTTCCTGCTGCGGCTGATCCCATGACCTTCACCGTCATCATCCCGGCGCGCCTGGCTTCCACGCGCCTGCCCAACAAGCCCCTGGCCGACCTCGGCGGCAAGCCGATGATCGTGCGGGTGGCCGAGCGTGCGGCCCTGTCCGGTGCCGCACGCATCATCGTGGCCACCGATCACCACGACATCCATGCCGCCTGCCAGGCGCATGGCGTGGAGGTGGCCATGACCCGCGCCGACCATCCCTCCGGCACCGACCGCATCGCCGAGGTGGCCGCCGCCATGGATCTGGCCGAGGATGCCGTGGTGGTCAACGTGCAGGGTGACGAACCGCTGATCGACCCCGGCCTGATCGCCGCCACCGCCGCTCACATCAAGTCCGGCGTGCCCATGGCAACGGCTGCGCATGCCATCGAGAGCGCGGCCGATGCCTTCAATCCCAATGTGGTCAAGGTGGTGCTGAACAAGGAAGGCTGCGCCATGTATTTTTCGCGGGCCACCATTCCCTGGCATCGCGATGCCTTCGCCCAATCACGCGAGGTGTTGCCGGACGCCAGTGGCCCCGATCACGCCAACGAATACGTACCGCTGCGCCATATCGGACTGTATGCCTACAGCAACCGTTTCCTGCAGCTCTATCCCACGCTCACGCCGGCCCCGCTGGAACGCATCGAGGCGCTGGAACAGCTGCGCGTACTGTGGCACGGCCATGCGATTGCCGTGCATGTCACTTCGCTGGTGCCGGAAGCCGGTGTCGATACGCTCGAGGACCTGTTGCGCGTGCGCAAGCATTTCGAGGCCCCGCCCGACAGTGCCCTGGTGCAAAGCATCTCCGCACTCTGATAGGCAGATGGGCAGCCATCCTGGCATGATCCGGCGCAAGGCCGGCCGGTGCCGCTTGCTGTAAGTTCCCTGTCAAGCTGACAGGACACAATCAGGGCCAGGAGACTGCTTAAAAATCAGGCGTTTGTCATGGTTCGGTAAGATTTTGTGGTAAGTTTCGTCCCGGAGCTGACGCAAACGGCGCGCAAACAAGCTGCATAACCGTGTAGATGGCAGGCATCCTCTGTCATCCCGTCGCAAAAGAATTCAAGCATTCAAATTTTCAAAAACCTCAATTTAGGAAACCCTATGCGCCTCATCCTTTTAGGAGCGCCTGGTGCCGGTAAAGGCACGCAAGCCACTTTTATCAAGGAAAAATTCAACATTCCGCAGATCTCCACCGGCGACATGCTGCGTGCTGCGGTGGCGGCGGGTACCGAGCTGGGTATCGCCGCCAAGAAGGTGATGGATGCGGGTGGTCTGGTTTCCGACGACATCATCATCGGCCTGGTCAAGGACCGTCTGCAACAGCCGGATTGCGCCAATGGCTACCTGTTCGACGGCTTCCCGCGCACCACCCGTCAGGCTGACGCCATGAAGGAAGCCGGCGTGGCCATCGACTACGTGCTGGAAATCGACGTCCCCGACAGCGCCATCGTCGAGCGCATGAGCGGCCGTCGCGTGCACCCGGGTTCGGGCCGCAGCTACCACGTCAAGTTCAACCCGCCCAAGGTCGAGGGCAAGGATGACATCACCGGCGAAGCGCTCGTCCAGCGCGACGACGACAAGGAAGAAACCGTCAAGAAGCGCCTGTCGGTCTACCATGACCAGACCGAAGTGCTGCTGGGCTACTACGGCAAGTGGGCCGAATCGGGCCAGCCGGGTGCGCCGAAGTATCGCAAGATCGCCGGCGTGGGTCCGGTGGAAGAAATCAGGGATCGTGCATTTGCCGCCCTGGCGGAGTAAAGTAAAGCGGACTACGGTCCGCTTTTTTTTTAGCCTTTTGAAGGCTGACACAAAGAGCGGAAGAGCTCGAAAACTAATAAATCGATAGATCGCGGCAGATCGCGGTCAATCGGCGAGGTCAATCGGAATTGGTCGCCGTCCGCACCCGCCCGAGGGTGTGGCGGTCGCAGCCCCGGCAAGCACAACAACTCCAATAAGAAGGGCGACGTAATTTGCAGGCGCAGTATCGGCGGTGATGCGTGGGTGACAGGGCAGCGATGCCCGACCCGGGCGCCACGGCGGATGTTCGTGATTGTTGATGAGTCGTGATAACAAAAGGAGATAAAGATGGCACTTGCCCTGTGGTTTGCCATTGCCTGCGGCATTGTCGCGGTGATCTATGGCCTCGTCTCGCGTAGCTGGATTCTCAAGCAGGACCCCGGCAACCCCCGCATGCAGGAAATCGCACTGGCCATCCAGCAGGGCGCGGCGGCCTATCTGGCGCGGCAGTACCGCACCATCGCCATGGTCGGCGTGGTGCTGCTGATCGTCATTGCCCTCATCCCCGGACTGGGCTGGCTGACCGCCGTCGGCTTCCTGCTGGGGGCGGTGCTGTCGGGCGCCTGCGGTTTCATCGGCATGAATGTCTCGGTGCGGGCCAATGTGCGCACCGCCCAGGCAGCCACGCGGGGCATGAACGAGGCGCTCGCCGTGGCATTTCGTGGCGGGGCGATCACCGGGATGCTGGTGGTGGGACTGGGGCTGCTGGGAGTGTCGCTGTTCTTCTGGGTCCTGTATGTCTATGGACAGGGGCGCGCGGCCAGTCTGCACGACGCCATCCAGCCGTTGATCGGGCTGGCTTTCGGGGCCTCGCTCATTTCCATCTTTGCCCGCCTGGGCGGGGGGATCTTCACCAAGGGTGCCGATGTGGGCGCCGACCTGGTGGGCAAGGTCGAGGCCGGCATTCCCGAGGACGATCCGCGCAATCCGGCGGTGATCGCCGATAACGTCGGCGACAACGTGGGCGACTGTGCCGGGATGGCGGCCGATCTGTTCGAGACCTACGTGGTCACGCTGATCGCCACCATGCTGCTGGGTACCCTGGTGCTGCAGGGCATGGAGACGCTGGCCGTGCTGTATCCGCTGGCGCTGGGCGGGGTGTCGATCCTGGCCTCCATCGTCGGCTGCGCGATGGTCAAGGCGCAGCCGGGCAAGAAGATCATGTCGGCGCTCTATACCGGCTTGTGGTGGTCGGCCGGGCTGTCGCTGGTAGGCTTCGCGCTGGTCACCTGGCTGCTGCTGCCGCCCGAATTGCGCGTGCCGCTGATGGGCGCGGCGGTGGTTGGCATCGTGCTGACCGGCCTGATGGTCTATATCACCGAGTACTACACCGGCACCGACTTCAAGCCGGTGCGCCATATCGCCGAGGCCTCCACCACCGGTCATGGCACCAACATCATCGCCGGGCTGGGTGTGTCGATGAAGTCGACCGCCTATCCGGTGCTGGCGGTGTGCGCGGCGATCCTGGTGTCGTACTGGCTGGCGGGCCTGTATGGCATCGCCATCGCGGCAACCGCCATGCTGTCCATGGCCGGCATCGTGGTGGCGCTGGATGCCTATGGCCCCATCACCGACAATGCCGGCGGCATTGCCGAGATGTCCGGCCTGCCTGACTCGGTGCGGGCCATCACCGATCCGCTGGATGCGGTGGGCAATACCACCAAGGCCGTTACCAAGGGCTATGCCATCGGTTCGGCCGGGCTGGCGGCGCTGGTGCTGTTCGCCGATTACACGCATGCGCTGGAATCGGTGGGCAAGACGGCCAGCTTCGACCTCTCCAGTCCGGCGGTGATCATCGGGCTGTTCATCGGCGGCCTGATTCCCTACCTGTTCGGCGCGATGGCGATGGAAGCGGTGGGGCGGGCGGCCGGCGCGGTGGTGGTCGAGGTGCGGCGCCAGTTCTGCGAGATCAAGGGCATCATGGATGGCAGCGGACGGCCGGAATACGACAAAGCGGTCGACATGCTGACCTCCTCGGCCATCCGCGAGATGATCCTGCCGTCACTCCTGCCGGTGATCGTGCCGATCCTGGTGGGCCTGCTGCTGGGGGCCTCGGCGCTGGGCGGCCTGCTGATGGGCACCATCGTCACCGGCCTGTTCGTGGCGATCTCGATGACCACCGGTGGCGGCGCCTGGGACAACGCCAAGAAATACATCGAAGACGGTCATCACGGCGGCAAGGGTTCCGATGCCCACAAGGCGGCGGTCACGGGTGACACCGTGGGCGATCCCTACAAGGACACGGCGGGACCGGCGGTCAATCCGCTGATCAAGATCATCAACATCGTAGCGCTGCTGCTGGTGCCGCTGTTGCCGAACATCCCTAACTGAGCCGGTCTGCAGTCGTGCAATTGTCGCCGCGCCGATAGTCGGGGCGCGGCGGCCTGCGCATAATCTCCGCCACCACGGAATCGCCATGCCCGGCAGACATTGCCAGGCCGGCCGATCCGTCAAATAATGCGGCCTGAGGCATCACCTCATCATCAGGCCACGGCGACCCGGGCCATCCGTCCGGGTCAGCGAGATAAAAAACAGGAGACTCCATGCGTATCGAAGGAAATGTTTTCATCGTCACCGGCGCAGCATCCGGTCTGGGCGCGGCCACTGCGCGCATGATCGCCGCCGCCGGCGGCAAGCCGGTGCTGGCCGACCTGAACCAGGAAACCGGCAGCGCGCTGGCGCAGGAACTGGGCGGCGTCTTCGTGCGCTGCGATGTCAGTTCCGAGGACGATGCGCAGGCGGTGGTGCAGGCCGCGCAAGGGCTGGGCAGCCTGCGCGGCCTGATCAATTGTGCCGGTATCGCCCCGGCCGAAAAGCTGATCGGCAAGAACGGTCCGCATACCATGGCGCTGTTCATGAAGACGCTCAACATCAACCTGGTCGGCAGCTTCAACATGGCGCGCTTCGCGGCCGATGCCATGGCCAAGGGCGAGGCGCTGGCGGAGGGCGAGCGCGGCATCATCATCCACACCGCCTCGGTGGCGGCGTATGACGGCCAGATCGGGCAGACCGCCTATTCGGCCTCCAAGGGCGCCATCGTGGCGATGACCTTGCCGATGGCGCGTGATCTGTCGCGCAGCGGTATCCGGGTCATGACCATTGCCCCCGGCATCTTCGAAACGCCGATGATGCTGGCCATGCCGCAGGAAGTGCTGGACTCGCTGGGCCAGGCCGTACCCTTCCCGCCGCGTCTGGGGCGCGCCACCGAATACGCGCAACTGGCCAGGAGCATCATCGAGAACGTGATGTTGAACGGCGAGACCATCCGTCTGGATGGGGCCATCCGCATGCCCCCCAAATAGGCCGCATTTCCCTGCCAATTCTCTTGTCCACAGCGCGGGCGCTGCTGATAAGCTGCCCGCATGGAGACAATGGAACATAAAACAGGCTTGATCCTGACCGGCGGCGGCGCACGGGCGGCCTATCAGGTGGGGGTGCTCAATGCGCTCTCGATGATCCTGCTCGAAGCCGGCTGGCCGGTACACAGCAATCCCTTCCCCATCATCTGCGGCACGTCGGCCGGTGCCATCAACGGTACCGCGCTGGCCTGCCGCGCCGATGATTTCGGCGAGGCCGTGCGCGAGCTGATGGCGGTATGGAGCAACTTCCAGGTGGAGCAGGTCTACCGCGCCGATTCACTGGGCGTGATCCGCTCCGGGGCGCGCTGGCTGTCGTTGTTCTCGTTCGGCTGGCTGCTGCGCAAGTGGCGCGCCAACCCGCCCAACTCCCTGCTGGACAACACGCCCCTGGTGAGCATGCTGCATCGCCTGCTGGACTTGCCGCGTCTGGATGCCGCGCTGGCGGAAGGACAGCTGCATGCGCTGGCGGTGACCGCCTCGTCCTATACCAGCGGCCAGCACATCACCTTCTATCAATGCGCCGAGGAAATCGAGCCCTGGCGGCGCACGCAGCGTCTGGCCATCCGCGACCAGATCGGCATCGACCATCTGTTGGCCTCGTCGGCGATTCCCTTCATCTTCCCGGCCATTCCCGTGTATATCGACGGGCGCTGCGAATACTGCGGCGATGGTTCCATGCGCCAGATCGCACCGATCTCGCCGGCCATCCACCTGGGCGCGACCAAGGTGCTCATCATCGGCGCCGGCCGCATGGGCGAGAAAGGCGAGCAGGCGCCCACCAATACGCCCCACTATCCCAGCCTGGCGCAGGTGGCGGGGCATGCGATGTCGGGCATCTTCCTGGATGGCCTGTCGGCCGACATCGAACGCATCAACCGGGTCAACCAGACCCTCTCGGTGTTGAACGAGGAGCAGCGTCGCCACACGCCCTTGAAACCCATCCGCACCCTGGTGATCTCGCCCTCGCACCGCATCGACAGCATCGCCAGCCGTCACGTGAGCAGCCTGCCGCGCCCGATCCGCACCATGCTGGGCGGCATCGGCGCGACCGAGGCCCGTGGTTCGGCATTGGCGTCCTACCTGTTGTTCGAACAGAGCTTCACCAACGAGTTGATCGCCCTGGGCGAGAGCGACACCTACGCCAAGCGCGAGGAAGTGCTGGCCTTTTTTGAACCGGACACGGTGCAATTGCTCCAAGCCTCTGCCTGATTTGCTGCCGGTCAAGCCCTGGCCCTGCCGTGGTTGCCTAGCTGAAAGCAACAAGTTAATCTACCGGGTGCTGTTGTTTTTAATTGACAAAATTGCAATTCATAGAATAACCACGGACCACGCAGATGCGAGCTCGATTCATTTCTTCGATATTCATGAAGCTTTGGCTGGTGCTGCTCACCGCCCTGATGCTGGCCGCGCCCGTGCATGCACGTGGCCCGGAGCCGGGCGGTCTGCCCGAAGTGAACCTCGACCAGCTGCCGCGCGAGGCCCAGCAGACCATGGCCCTGATCCGCGAGGGCGGGCCTTTCCCGTATGAAAAGGATGGTGCCGTCTTCGGCAATTACGAAGGGGTTTTACCCAGGCAGAAGCGCGGGTATTATCGCGAATACACTGTCAAGACGCCGCGCGCCCGCAACCGGGGCGCCCGACGCATCATCAGTGGCGGGGATCCCAAGTCTTCCGGCGAATACTATTACACGAGCGATCACTACAAGAGCTTCCGCCGGATCCGCGATTGATCGCGGTCAGGCAGCAGGGCAGGGCACCGGGCCCTGTCGCAGCACGCGTGTCAGCCCAGGTCAGCCAGATCAACCACGACAGCCACACAGCCCCGCCTATGGATACTGAAGGGAGAATGAGTTTGTTTAAAACGGTGCCGCCCAATATCGTGCAGTCCATTCGCGCCTTCCGCGTGAACGAGCTGCAGCAGGAGGCCGCGCATCTGGAGCAGCATTTTCTCTATGCCTATTGTGCCGAGGCCGTCACCAAGCAGCAGGTGTTGAGCACCATCGCCAGCGCCTTCCATTTTCCCCGGCATTTCGGCAAGAATTTTGACGCTTTGCATGATTGCCTGACCGACCTGACCCACAAGGCCGGCAAGCAGATCGGCTTCGTCGTGGTGCTGGAGCAACTGCCCAATACCCAGAAGTTCGACAAGGAAGCCCGGGAGACCCTGCTGGACGTGTTCCGCGATGCCGCCGATTACTGGGCCGAAAAGAAGGTGCCGTTCCGGGTTTTCTATTCCTTCCAGTAAATTGCGCAGCAATCCGGGCACATCCCGGCACATTCGGGGTACATCCGGATAAACCATTTACGCCACGCTCAGCCTTTCGCATTGTGAAAAACGGCGGCAGCCGGGCCGGCAGCAGGTACAATGCGACCCCATGAGAAGCATCGTCATCCTGATTTCCGGACGGGGCAGCAATATGGAAGCCATCGTCCGTGCCGCACAGGCCGAGCGGTGGCCTGCCAGAATCGCCGCCGTCATCAGCAACCGCGCTGATGCCAGTGGCCTGGAATTCGCCGCCCGGCACGGTATTGCCACCGCCGTCATCGCCAATCGCGACTATCCCACGCGTGATCTGTTCGACGCCGCACTGCGCGATCGCATCGATGCGTTTGCCCCTGACCTGGTGGTCCTGGCCGGCTTCATGCGCATCTTGACGGCGCCTTTCGTGGACCATTACCAGGGCCGCATGCTCAACATCCATCCGTCCCTGCTGCCCAGTTTTCCGGGCCTGGCGACGCACCGGCAGGCCTTGGCCGCCGGCGTGAAGCTGCATGGCGCCACGGTGCATTTCGTCACGCCCGATCTCGACCACGGCCCCATCGTGGCCCAGGCGGCCGTGCCGGTGCTGGAAGAGGACAGCGAGGAAACGCTGGCCCAGCGCGTGCTGGAACAGGAACATGCGATCTACCCGCGCGCCGTGCGCTGGTTCATCGACGGCCGCCTGATACTGGAGGGCGCCCGCGTGCGCCTGACGGGCGCGGCCTGAATTGCCTGCCGGCCGTGGCGGCCTGCGCATCACTTATCTTGAATTGAAACTGAAGGACCTAGCATGAGATTGCCTCCCGCGATCATTCCCCATACCGAAGAACTGCTGCGCGAAGTGCTGCGCTTCACCGGCCCGGCCGACGTGACGCTGTCGCGTTATTTCCGCGACAACCCGCGTCTGGGCAGCCGCGAACGCGGCGTCATCGCCGAGGCCGTCTATGGCCTGCTGCGCAACAAGACGGTGCTGACCAACTTCGCCGAGTCCGGCATCGGTCCGATGATGCGCCGCCTGGCCCTGCTGGGCCTGGCCGATGCTGTCGGTGCCGAATCCATCGCCGGCCTGCAGGAAGGCGAGGCCGAATGGCTGGAGCGTGTGGCCCAGATCGATCGTACCCAGCTGGCGCCGCAGATGCGCAGCAACCTGCCGCCCTGGCTGTGGGACAAGCTGGTGGCCCGCATGGGCGAGGCGGCTACCCTGGAACTGGCCGACGCCATGAACCGCCCGGCCCCGCTGGACCTTCGCGTGAACACCATCAAGTCGGACCGCGACACCGTCATCGCCGAACTGGCCAAGGCCCCGGTGGCCTGTGAGCCGACCCCGTATTCACCACTGGGCCTGCGCGTGTTCAAGAAACCGGCGCTGCAGAACATCCCGGTGTTCAAGGAAGGCGCCATCGAAGTACAGGATGAAGGCAGCCAGTTGCTGGCCCAGATCGTCGGCGCCAAGCGCGGTGAGATGGTGGTCGATTTCTGTGCCGGCGCCGGTGGCAAGACCCTGGCCCTGGGTGCGCTGATGCGCAATACCGGTCGCCTGTATGCCTTCGACGTGTCCGAAAAGCGCCTGGCCAAGCTCAAGCCGCGCCTGGCGCGCAGCGGCCTGTCCAACGTGCACCCGGTGGTGATCGCCCACGAGAACGACGCCAAGGTCAAGCGCCTGGCCGGCAAGCTCGATCGCGTGCTGGTCGATGCGCCCTGCAGCGGCCTGGGCACCCTGCGTCGCAACCCCGACATGAAATGGCGCCAGTCCGTGGAAACCCTGGGCGAGATGCGCGCCAAGCAGGGCTCCATCCTGGCCAGCGCGGCCCGCCTGGTGCGCCCGGGCGGTCGCCTGGTGTATGGCACCTGCAGCATCCTGGAAGAAGAGAACGACGAAGTCATCGCCGACTTCCTGCAGTCGCACCCGGATTTCATCCTGCGTCCGATGAGCGAGGTCCTGGCCGAGCAGAAGATTGCGCTGGACATGGGCGACTACCTGAAGTTGCTGCCGCACCTGCATCAGACCGACGGCTTCTTTGCGGCCGTGCTGGAGCGCCGCGCGGCATGAAGCGCCTGATGCGCCTGGCTTCTGTGCCGGTCCTGACGGTCGGGCTGCTGCTTGGCCTGGCCGCCATCCCCTGCGCCCAGGCCAGGGAATCCCTGCCGCCACCGCCGGTGGTGGCCGCGCAGGGCACGATCCAGTCGGCCTTCGCTCCCTGGGACGACATTGAAGCCCTGATCGTCAGCCAGCTCGACAGCGCCCGGCGCCAGATCCTGGTGCAAGCCTATCTGCTGACCAGCCGGCCCATCACCGATGCCCTGGTGGCCGCCCGCAAGCGCGGCATCGATGTGCGCGTGCTCATGGATGGCGGGCAGCTGGACAAGAACGCCAACGACCGCCTGCGCCAGCTGCGCGGTGCCGGCATCCCGGTCTGGCTGGAGACTGCCTACCGCAGTGCCCATAACAAGGTGATCGTCATCGATGCCAGCCTGGCCTCGGCCACGGTGATCACCGGTAGCTATAACTTCACCTGGTCGGCCCAGCACAAGAACGCCGAGAACATCCTGGTCCTGGGCAAGAATCCGCCACTGGCCGCGCGCTACGCCGCCAACTGGCAACGCCACCGGCAGGATGCCGAAGCGGCGCCTTGAAGCGTCGAGCCTGAGCTGACCGTCGACAGCGGCCTTTCATGACCCCATGACCGACCATTTCTTCTCCCTTTTCACTGATCCCAGCCCGGTTGACCTGTTGCGCCAGCTGGTGGTGATCGTCCTCTCGCTGCTGGGCGGTATCTGCCTGTCGCGCTGGCTGCGCGCGCGTTTCGTGCTGCCCTCCGACCAGGAAGAGCAATCCCTGGTGATGCAGATCGGCGTCAAGAGCTTCGCCCGTGTGCTCTCGCCGCTGCTGGCACTAGGCCTGCTGACGGCCGCGTACTTCATCCTCAAGCGCGGTGGCCACGGGGTCTCGCTGTGGGAAATCATGTTCCCGCTGGCCGTCGCGCAGGTGGCGATGCGCTTCGTGTTCTATGTATTGCGAGGGATCTTCGTCAAGGACGCCACCGTGGGCGCGCTGCTGCACCTGTCGGAAAAGCTGATCGCGCTGCTGGTCTGGCTGTGCGTGGTGCTGTGGATCACCGGCCTGTGGCCGGACTTCGTCGATTATCTCGATACCACCACGCTGCCGCTGGCGCGCCACAAGGTGTCGCTGCTGACCATGCTGCAGGGCGCGGCCTCGGTACTGGTGACGCTGATCATCGCCCTCTGGATAGGCACGGTGGTGGAAAACCGGCTGATGAAGTTCAGCGGCATGCACTCTTCGCTGCGCACGGTGGTGGCTCGCATGGCGCGTGCGCTGCTGATCCTGATCGCCTTCCTGGTCAGCCTGTCGCTGGTGGGGATCGACCTGACCGTGCTGTCGGTCTTCGGCGGTGCGCTCGGCGTGGGTATCGGTCTGGGCCTGCAGAAGATCGCCAGCAGTTATGTCTCCGGTTTCGTGATCCTGCTGGAACGCAGCATGGTCATCGGCGATATGGTTGCAGTGGAGAAATATTTTGGCAGGGTCACCCAGATCAACTCCCGCTACACCATCCTGGAAGGGCTGGACGGTATCGAGACGGTGTTGCCCAATGAGCTCTTTGTCTCCAATGCAGTACAGAACTATTCCTTGACGCATCGCATTGTACGTTTGTCTACACAAGTTACAATTCTGTACCAGGATGATGTGGAAACGGTCTTGTCCATCATGGAGCAGGCCGCACTTGGGGTAGAGAGAGTCTCCCAGCAGACCGCGCCGCATGCGCTGCTGATCAAGATCGGCGTCGATGGGCTGGATCTGGAGCTGGGGTTCTGGATCACCGATCCTGAAAACGGGCGCCTGAATGTCCTTTCCGACGTCAATCGTGCGATCTGGAAAGCCTTCAAGCAACATGGCATCCAGGTGGCCCATGCCAAGCGCGACATTCGCATCATGGATGAGCGGAGCTTCCGCCAAAGTACGCCCCGGGAAAATCCTGATGGTCCGGAGCCGAAGAATTCGCGTACAATACCCGGCACTTAAAAGAAAATAAAACCATTTTCACGGAACAAGTAATATCCCGATTTGTAGTCCGATAGTTGTTTTCTATTTGGAGTTGTACTGATGACCCTTGATGCGATCCTCGACTTTGTTGCCAACGGCCTGCTGCATGCATCCGGTTGGCAGATTGTCATCTACACACTGGTGATGACCCACATCACCATCGTGGGCGTGACTCTCTACCTGCATCGTTGCCAGGCGCACCGCGCGCTCGAACTGCACGCGATCCCCAGCCACTTCTTCCGTCTGTGGCTGTGGATGACCACTGGCATGGTGACCAAGGAATGGGCTGCCATCCACCGCAAGCACCACGCCAAGTGCGAGACCGAAGAGGACCCGCACAGCCCGCAGACCCGCGGCATCAACAAGGTGATGTGGCAGGGTGCCGAGCTCTACCGCAATGAGTCCAAGAATGCCGAGACCATGGAAAAGTTCGGTCACGGCACTCCGGACGACTGGATTGAACACAACATCTACAGCAAGTACGGCTGGCAGGGTGTGGGCATCATGCTGATCATCGACGTGCTGCTCTTCGGCGCCATCGGCCTGACGGTCTGGGCCGTGCAGATGGCCTGGATTCCCTTCTGGGCAGCCGGTGTGGTCAACGGCTTGGGTCACTTCTGGGGCTACCGCAACTACGATTGCAATGATGCAGCCACCAACCTGTTCCCGATCGGCATCATCATCGGCGGCGAGGAAATGCACAACAACCACCACACCTTCGGCACCTCGGCCAAGTTCTCGGCCAAGTGGTACGAGTTCGACATCGGCTGGATGTACATCCGCATCCTGGAAACCTTCGGCCTGGCCAAGGTCAAGAAGGTGGCTCCGGTGCCCAAGTTTGATCGTCAGAAGTCCGTGATCGACCTGGATACGCTGCAATCGGTCATTTCCAACCGTTACGACGTGACGGCCAAGTATGCCCGTTCGCTGAAGACCGCCTGGCAGGACGAGCTGGACCACTTGATCGAGAAGGCCAAGCTGGAATCGCGCTTCCTGAAATCCTCCAAGAAGCTGCTGCAGCGTGAGCCGGGCCGCCTGGAAGATGGTCAGAAGCAGCAATTGTCCGAGCTCTTCGCCCACAGCAAGGCGCTGCAGACCATGCATGAAATGCGCATCGAACTGAGCGCCATCTGGGAGCGTTCGCATTCGACCCGCGAACAGCTGCTGCAGCAACTGCAGGACTGGTGTGCACGTGCCGAAGCCTCGGGCGTGAAGGCTCTGCGCGACTTCGCCCTGCGCCTGCGCAGCTACGCATGATTTTCCAGCCCGGTCAGGCCGGGATGTGAATGAAAAATCCCCGCAGAGCGATCTGCGGGGATTTTTTCTTTGGGCGCCGGTCAGGGATATGAACAATCGTCCGCGCCGGGTCAGGGGCTGCAGCGGCGCTCGCGCCGGTAAGCCCGGCAAGGTGGGAGCGTGGACGTAGCGTCCAATGACGGATGGCCGGCTGATCCCGCAGCCTTGCGCCCGCTGCCGAGCAGAAAGAGCGGTGCTCCCTTCCAGAAAGTGGAGGAGGGCGACCGGCGCCAGGCAATAAAAAACCCGCAGATCGCTCTGCGGGTTTTTTACTGGAATATCCAGAGACCGGGATCAATTACTTGATCTTGGTTTCCTTGTATTCGACGTGCTTGCGCGCCTTGGGATCGAACTTCATGATGCTGATCTTTTCGGGCGTAGTACGCTTGTTCTTGGTGGTGGTGTAGAAGTGACCAGTACCTGCGGTCGACTCCAGTTTGATTTTGTCGCGGCCGGATTTCGCCATGATAGATTTCCTTTACTCTGCTAATTAGACTTTTTCGCCACGAGCACGCAGATCGGCCAGAACGGCATCGATGCCGATCTTGTCGATCACGCGCAGGCCGGCGTTGGACAAACGCAGCGAAACCCAACGGTTCTCGGATTCGACGAAAATGCGGCGATTCTGCAGGTTGGGCAGGAAACGACGCTTGGTCTTGTTGTTTGCATGGGAAACGTTGTTGCCGACCATCGGCCCCTTCCCGGTGACTTGGCAGACACGTGCCATGTGAGACTCCTTAAAAATTTCCGAATTTGGGAAAAACGAGAGTATATGGAAAAAACTCAGGTTTTTCAATGACTTGCATAAAACAATTGTGTCTTGATCTTGGGTGTTTATTTAACAATTTGCGGCAGCATGGCTGCGCAGGCCTGGAGCATCGGGCTGCCGGCCTTGCTCCATGCGGGTTTGCGGCTGATGAGGCCGGTTTGGCTCACAGTTGGCCGTGGTCGGCGAAGGAGTACAGACGTGTCTCGGCCACCACGAAATGGTCCAGCAGATCCACGCCGATGATGTCCAACGCCTCATCCAGCGCCTTGGTGAGTTCCAGGTCGGGCGTGCTGGGCTCGGGATCGCCAGATGGATGGTTGTGGGCCACGATCACCGAGGCCGCATTGTGCCGCAGCGCCGCCTTGACCACTTCACGCGGATACACCGCCGTATGATTGAGCGTGCCGCGAAACAATTCCTCGGTACCGATCAGGTGACCGCGTATATTGAGGAAGAGGGCGACGAAACATTCATATTCCTTGCCCTTGAACATCAGCTTCAGGTAGTCGCCCACGGCGCGGCTGGAGTTCATGACCGATCGTTTCTTCAGCTGTTCGTGGATCACCCGCCGTGACAGTTCCAGCGCCGCCCGCAACTGGCTGCATTTGGCCGGACCCAGGCCGTCGCCCAGGTCGCTGTTCTTGTGGGCGGCATCGAAGAGTTCATCGAGGGTGCCGAAACGCTGCAGCAGCCCATGGGACAGGTCCATCACGTTCTTGCCGGGGATGCCCACCTGCAGGATGATCGCCAGCAGTTCGGCGTCCGACAGGGCTGTCGGCCCATGCTGGATCAGGCGTTCGCGTGGCCGTTGTTCCTTGGGCCAGGCTGTCAGGGTCATGCTCATGTCGTTGTGCTCCTCTAAGAAGATGAAATGAAGATCACGGGGGAGAGGATTTGCGCAGGCGCAAGGACAGGGCAGGGAACTGCATGTGGAACCTCAGCGCCGTGAAGCCTCCAGCGGCGCGCCGGTCCAACGTGGCTTACAATAGCGGGTTCCTGTGCACCTTCGAATACCTGTCATGTCCAGCCCATCCGTCCCCGTCGTCACCGAAAACGCCTACCTCACACTGCATTACCGCCTGGCTTCGCTGGAGGGGGAAGATATCGTCAGCACCTTCAACGAAAACCCGGCCACGCTGCAATTCGGCCAGGGCCAACTGGCCCCTTTCCTGGAAGCCTGCCTGCTGGGCCTGCCGGAAGGTGCGCACCAGACCTTCGAACTGGCGCCGGCCCAGGCCTTCGGCGAGCGCAGCGATGAACTGGTCCAGCGCATCTCGCGTGCCACGCTGGACGAGAACTCGTCCATGGACGAGCAGTACCGCATCGGTGACCTGGTGGATTTCGCCGCCCCCGGTGGCGGCCGCTTCGCCGGCATCCTGCGTGCAATGGATGATGATGGCGCAATTTTCGACTTCAATCACCCGCTGGCCGGGCAGACGTTGAAGTTCGAGGTGAAAATCATAGGAATCCTGTAAGCGCCTCGATAATTGGCGATACTGCGCTCGCGATGTTTTGAAGAATCAAGGGAATTACCATGACCATGGCTAAAGCCGAATCCGAAATCCTGCTGGCCCAGCCCCGTGGTTTCTGCGCGGGAGTGGACCGCGCCATCGAGATCGTCGAACGCGCCCTGGCGCAGTTCGGCGCCCCCATCTATGTGCGCCATGAGATCGTGCACAATGCCTATGTGGTCAGCGACCTGCGCGCCAAGGGCGCAGTGTTCATCGAGGAACTGGCCGACGTGCCGGCCGGCAGCACTGTCATCTTCTCGGCACACGGCGTGTCCAAGGCGATCCAGGCCGAGGCGGCCGAACGCGGCCTGACCGTGTTCGACGCCACCTGTCCCCTGGTCACCAAGGTGCACATGGAAGTGGCCAAGATGCGCCGCGAAGGGCGCGAGATCATCATGATCGGCCACGCCGGCCACCCCGAAGTCGAAGGCACCATGGGCCAGACCGAAGCCGGCATGCATCTGGTGGAAACGGTGGACGACGTCGCGCGCCTGCAGGTGGCCGACCCGGCGCTGCTGGCCTATGTCTCCCAGACCACGCTATCGGTGGACGACACGGCCGAGATCATCGCCGCCCTGCGCGAGCGCTTCCCGGCCATCTCCGAACCCAAGAAGGGCGATATCTGCTACGCCACCACCAACCGCCAGGAAGCCGTGAAGTTCATGGCGCCGCAAGTGGATGTGGTGATCGTGGTGGGCAGTCCCAACAGCTCCAACTCCAACCGCCTGCGTGAACTGGCCGAAAAGAAGGGCGTACCGGCCTTCATGGTCGACAACGCTGCCCTGATCGATCCGCAATGGATCAGCGGCCGCCAGCGCATCGGCGTCACTGCCGGCGCCTCTGCGCCGGAAGTGCTGGTGCAGGCCGTGATCGATCGCATCAAGGAAATCGGTGCCCGCAGCGTCCGCGTGCTGGAGGGGATCGAGGAAAACGTCACCTTCCCCCTGCCCAAGGGCCTGGGCGCGCGCGGTACTGCTGCCGAGACCCACTGAGTACCTGCGAGCTGGCGGCCGTATCGACTGTTGCGGCCGCCACAATCGCTCCAACCGCTCCAACCGCTCCCAGGCTTGCTGACGCAAGCCTTTTTTATTGGGAATGTGCCTTGCCGGAGCCTGTGGCAGATTTGCCCCATGGTTCAATGGTCTTACCGCGATTTCTTGTGTAACAGCCGATTGTTTGTGCGCGATTGTTGGCCGCTTCTGCGTATAATTCCGCACCATTATCGACACGCCGCCCAAAAGGCGGCTCCCGCGCAAGCCCTCTCCAAAGAGGGCGGAGCGCCGCAAATGCGGCGCAACCAGAGACAGGGAGACACCACCATGCACGTCCATCTGCCTACCGGCGCGCGCCGGTGCATCCGGTCCCGGCCGCCCAGTTGCCGCTCCCGTGGCGCTTCCTGGTCCTGCCCCCGCCGCCCTGGCGGCGACAGCAGCTGATCCCCACTTCATTTCCTCCCGAATCCGACGACTGTTTCGACGGTGCGCTATCGCCTTTTATAGGAAGGGTGATAACGCTATCCCGAACGCCGGGAACGGATTTTGCTAATCGACATGCTTTCGCGCGGTGTCCGCTTTGGTGCAGACCTGCGTGTTTTTATTGTTTCAATTTAGATCGAAGAGTTATTCATGGACATTTTCATCCAGCAGATCATCAACGGATTGGTGCTAGGCAGCATGTACGCACTGATCGCCCTGGGCTACACCATGGTGTACGGGGTGCTGAACCTGATCAACTTTGCCCACGGCGACATCCTGATGGTGGGGGCCATGGTGGGCCTGTCGCTGCTCAAACTGGTGCAGCATGTGGCACCGGACCTGCCGGGCATCGTCAAGCTGATCATCGCCATCGTCGGGGCGATCCCGGTGTGTATCGTGGTCAGTCTGCTGATCGAACGCATCGCCTATCGCCCGCTGCGCAATGCGCCGCGCCTGGCGCCGCTGATCACCGCCATCGGCGTGTCGATCCTGCTGCAGACCTTCGCCATGATGATCTGGGGCCGTAGCCCCCTGCCATTCCCGCAGGTCATGCCCTCCGACCCGGTGCACATCGCCGGTGCCCTGATCTCGCCGACCCAGATCATGTTGCTGATCCTGGCGCTGGCCGCCATGATCGGCCTGGTGCTGATCGTGGAAAAGACCAAGATGGGCCGCGCCATGCGCGCCACCGCCGAGAACCCGCGCATCGCCGGCTTGATGGGCGTGGACGCCAACCGCGTCATCATCGTCACCTTCGCCATCGGTGCTGCGCTGGCCGCCATTGCCGGCGTAATGTGGGCCGCCAACTATTCCACCGCACAGTTCGCCATGGGCTTCGTGCCGGGCCTGAAGGCCTTCTCGGCGGCGGTGCTGGGCGGTATCGGCAACATCTACGGCGCCATGCTGGGCGGCATCCTGCTGGGCCTGATCGAAAGCCTGGGCGCCGGCTACATCGGCGACCTGACCGGCAACTTCCTGGGCAGCAACTACCAGGACATCTTCGCCTTCATCGTGCTGATCATCGTGCTGACCCTGCGCCCCTCCGGGATCATGGGCGAGCGCGTGGCGGATCGGGCTTAAGACTTAAGACTCAAGACTTAAAAGTTAAAAACAGAACTTAGAGAATCGGAAGAGAACACTATGGCTCTCATGACCTTCGACATGAAGCGCAACCCGCAGCAGGCGCGCATCAGCCTGCTGGCGCTGTTGGCGCTGATGATCATCTTCCCCATGATTGCCCAGCATTTCGGCAATTCCTGGGTGCGCATCATGGATATGGCACTGCTCTACATCATGCTGGCCCTGGGCCTGAACGTGGTGGTGGGCTTCGCCGGCCTCCTGGACCTGGGCTACATCGCCTTCTATGCCATCGGCGCCTATACCGCAGGCCTGTTGGCCTCGCCGCAGTTCGCGGCGGTGATCGAGTCCTTCGTCAATACCTATCCCGACGTCGGCAACTTCCTGGTCTGGCTGTATGGTCCGCAGATCGTGCAGAACGGCATCCACCTCTCGCTGTGGCTGATCGTGCCGATCTCGGGCGTGCTGGCGGCCCTCTTCGGTGCGCTGCTGGGGGCACCGACCCTGAAGCTGCGCGGTGATTACCTGGCCATCGTGACCCTGGGCTTCGGCGAGATCATCCGTATCTTCATGAACAACCTGAACGCCCCGGTCAACATCACCAACGGCCCGCAGGGGATCAACCTGATCGACCCGATCCGCGTCTTTGGCGTGTCGCTGGCCGGTGAACCCGGTTCGGGCTCGATGGTGAAGGTCTTCGGCATGAGCCTGCCCTCGGTCAATGCCTACTACTACCTGTTCCTGGTGCTGTGCATCTTCGTGATCTTCTTCTCGGTGCGCCTGCAGGACTCGCGCCTGGGCCGTGCCTGGGTCGCCATCCGCGAAGACGAGATCGCCGCCAAGGCGATGGGCATCAACACCCGCAACGTCAAGCTGCTGGCCTTCGCCATGGGCGCCTCCTTCGGTGGCGTGGCCGGTGCCATGTTCGGCGCCTTCCAGGGTTTCGTCTCGCCGGAATCCTTCTCCCTGACCGAATCCATCGCCGTGCTGGCCATGGTGGTGCTGGGCGGCATCGGTCACATCCCCGGCGTGGTGCTGGGTGGCGTGATCCTGGCCGCATTGCCGGAAGTACTGCGCCACGTGGTGGAGCCGCTGCAGATGGCCATTTTCGGCCGTGTCTGGATCGATGCCGAAGTGCTGCGCCAGCTGCTCTACGGCCTGGCCATGGTGATCATCATGCTGACCCGTCCGGCTGGCCTGTGGCCCTCGCCGCGCCATGAAGACCGTCCCGAAGTGGACCATACCAAAGTCGGCACGACCGGCGAAGTCAAAGCCTAAGCTGGAGCACAGAACATGACACAGACACTGCTCAAGATCCGCGACGTCAGCAAGCGTTTCGGCGGCCTGCAAGCCTTGAACGGCGTGGGCATCACCATCGAGCGCGGCCAGATCTATGGCCTGATCGGCCCCAACGGTGCCGGCAAGACCACCTTCTTCAACGTCATCACGGGCCTGTACCAACCGGACACCGGCAGATTCGAACTGGACGGCAAGCCCTATAGCCCCAGCGCGCCGCACGAAGTAGCCAAGGCCGGCATCGCCCGCACCTTCCAGAACATCCGCCTCTTCGGCGAGATGACCGTGCTGGAAAACGTGATGGTCGGTTGCCACGTGCGCACCAAGCAGAACGTGTTTGGTGCGGTCTTCCGCCACAAGGCAGCCCGTGACGAAGAAGCGGCGATCCGCGCCAAGTCGCAGCAACTGCTGGACTTCGTGGGCATCGGCCAGTTCGCCAAGCGCACGGCGCGTCACCTTTCGTATGGTGACCAGCGTCGCCTGGAAATTGCCCGTGCGCTGGCGACCGACCCGCAACTGCTGGCGCTGGACGAACCGGCAGCCGGCATGAACGCCACCGAGAAACTGGGCCTGCGCGAGCTGCTGGTGAAGATCCAGGCCGATGGCCGGACCATCCTGCTCATCGAACACGATGTGAAGCTGATGATGGGCCTGTGCAACCGCATCACGGTGCTGGACTACGGCAAGCCGATTGCCGAGGGCGTACCGGCCGACGTACAGAAGAACCCGGCGGTGATCGAAGCCTACCTGGGTGCCGGCCACTAAGAGATGGTCTGAACCGGTTGTGCTGGCACTTGCCGTTCGTCCTGAGTAGCGGCGCAGCCGCGTATCGAAGGCGCTCAGGCGCGTCTTCGATACGGCCATGAATGGCCTACTCAGCCCGAACGGTAGTGGATTGATTTCAGTACAGCCTCCAAGCAGCTAGCGAGAGCAAAAAACATGACAACGAACATCCTCAAAGTCGAACAACTGAGCGTGGCCTATGGCGGCATCCAGGCCGTCAAGGGTATTGCGCTGGAAGTCAACGAAGGCGAACTGGTGACCCTGATCGGTGCCAACGGCGCCGGCAAGACCACCACCCTGAAGGCCATCACCGGCACGCTACCCAGCAGCAAGGTAGATGGCCACGTGTATTACATGGGCAATCCGCTGAAGGGCAAGAAGTCCTTCGAGCTGGTCAAGGACAAGCTGGCGATGGTGCCGGAAGGGCGGGGCGTCTTCACCCGCATGAGCATTCAGGAAAACCTGCTGATGGGCGCCTACACCAGCAATGACAAGGGCCAGATCCAGGCCGACATCGACCGCTGGTTCGAGGTCTTCCCGCGACTGAAGGAGCGTGCGGCGCAGATGGCCGGCACCTTGTCGGGCGGTGAACAGCAGATGCTGGCCATGGCGCGTGCGCTGATGAGCCACCCCAAGCTGCTGTTGCTGGACGAGCCCTCGATGGGCCTGTCGCCGATCATGGTGGAGAAGATCTTTGAAGTGATCCGCAATGTGTCGGCCCAGGGCATCACCATCCTGCTGGTGGAGCAGAACGCCAAGCTGGCGCTGGAAGCGGCGCATCGCGGTTACGTGATGGAGTCCGGCCTGATCACCATGGAAGGCGAGGCCAAACAGATGCTGGATGATCCCCGGGTCAAGGCGGCTTACCTGGGTGAGGGTTGATCATTGGCATTGGCGACGATGCGAGAGATGATTGACTGCGTCCTTCATGAGATGCAGGCAACGTAGACGAAAAAAAGCGCAGCCTGGCTGCGCTTTTTTTTCATCCATCCGCTCGGCATGCCGATGACACGGCAGTGAGCGGCCGGGTGCGGTATCAGGCTGCCTTGCGTGCCTTCACCTGATTGCGCAGGCTGCGCACCTTGTCGTGATTGGCCAGCACACCTTGATACTGGCGCTCCACGATCAGGCGGATATCGGTGGGCAGGTCTTCGCTCAAGGCCTTGCGGTAGGCGTTGACGGCGGCATCCTCGCCGCGTTCGCATTCGTCCAGGATGCTCTCGTCATCGCGCCCGGTGATGGCGCTCTTCAGATTCACCCACTGGCGGTGCAGAGTGCCGCCCAGCGTGCTGTGGCTGGCCGGTTCACCGCCCAGCCGGCGTACCAGGTCCTGCAGGTCCAGCGCCGTCTGCGCACATTCGGTGGCACGCACCATGAAGGTGTCCTTGTAGGGGATGTAGCGCTCCTGTGCGTCGTCGGCACAGGCGCGGAAACCCTTTTCGCCGTCGATGGAAATCTGGATCAGGTCATTGAGCGTGGAAATCAGGTGTTCGTTGGTCATGTTGCTCTCCTTTCTCGCTTGTTTTACGCCAATCGATACCGGCCCGCAGCCCGCAGGCGGCGCTGCCGGTACAGATGGGTCAGTGGACGAACAGATAGATCAGCACCAGCAGGAAAGCCGGAACGCCACACAGCCATGCCAGGAAATACTTGCCCATGATGTTCTCCTTCTTGTTTATCGGATTCAGTTTGGTGGACGCCGCTCCCGATGGAGGATTCTGGGAGCCTGGGAGTCGGCGCTGCTTTTCGATTGCATGCTGTCATCCTATGAGCCCACTCCCCTGATTTCCATCGGACGGCGGCGCAAGCGCATGTAGGAAACAGCCCTGCTTTCCCTTCCGCAAGCATCCCGGCAAAAATCCGCTCGCAAGCCTGTATCCGGAATATGCCGGAATGCCGCAATCCCAATGCCGACAAGACTTTGCGCTTTGTCCTACAAGACAATCGGCAGGCGTCCTATAGAGCCCGACAGTAGGGCCTCGCTATCATTTTTCCCATGTTGTACAGGTTTCCCGGCGCAACAGTGCAAGGCCTGATGGCCTGCCCCGACCGGTGATCCGCAGGCCCGGGTGATCCGGGTCCGGACCAAAGATGTGATCCCCGACCACCCTGACCACGAGGAGACGCACCATGAACAAGAAGACCATCACCGGCCAATTCCAGTTTGCCCTGGGCAAAGTCCAGGAAGGCGTCGGTAGCGTGCTGGGCAATGTGCAGCTGCAACGCGCCGCCCAGCGCCGCCAGATGGATGGTCGCATCATGCACGCGGTCGGCGAGGCGCAGGATCTGATCAAGCGTTCCCTGCGCCAGCGCGCGGGTTCGGTGTGAAGGCTGCGTGAACCAGGCATCAGGTATCAGGTATCGGGTGTCAGCCATCAGCTATTACCTGCGGGAGACGAGATGAGTATTGCCAGAAAATTGTTGTGGGCTGCCGGCATGGCCGGGGTCGCCGTCTGCGCCACCCTGCGTGTACTGGCCCGTGATGCAGCGCGTCGTGACCAGCGCCAGCAGAGCCTGGCACTGCAGCGCTGGGAAGACGAGGGCGGCAGCGCCCGCACCGTGGCCCAACGTGGCCGCCGTGGCGCCGATAACCGCGGCAGCCGCGGTAGCCGCGGTAGCCGCGCCGTGCGGTAGTGCAGCACCCGGGCGGCTGGCTCTTTGTCCTACAAGGCAATCGGGCTGGCGCCGATAGCGAGCGCAACAGGGGCTCAGTATCTTGAACCTACTCGCTGACGTGATGAAAGACGTAACGAAAGCAAGCAATGCGGATGCATTGAAAACGGTAAGAAAACGATAAGTGAAGGCTCACAAGAACTCACAAGCAACGAAGGCGCCGGAGACTGCGTCGCACTATCGCAATCACCAGGAAAGTCGCCGGCACGATGAAGAACAACGGAGGAGGAGATCATGGACAAGCTCGTGCTCGGATGGCTTCTGGGTGTGCCGGTGCTGATGCTGATCGTTCTGCAGTACCTGATGTGAGCAGATTCTGAAGGCGCGAACGACGCTGGCGATGCTATCAGCGCGTGCCATTGAACCCGAAACGAATACATGGAGGGCAAGTATGCAAGCCAACAAATTCAAGACCGTCCGTAGCGATGTGCAATCGCTGCTGCAGCAAGCCCAGGACCTGTTCGCCGAAGCGGCCAACACCACCGGCAAGAAGGCCGATGACCTGCGTGCCACCGCCCAGGATCTGCTGGAGCAGGCCCTGAGCACCGCCCAGGATGCACAGGCCGCCGTGGTGGAAACCGGTCGTCAGATCGTCACCAGCACCGATGACTACGTCCAGTCCAATCCGTGGCGTGCCATTGCCATCGGCACCGGTATCGGCCTCCTGGTCGGTCTGGCCGTCGGTCGCTGCGCCGACCATGACTGATTTCCGCACGCCGTGGCGATGCCCGCGCGGCATCACGGCTGCAGCCAGGCGCTCTGCATGCGGGACATAGCACAACACGCCCGACGCCCAGCGCATTAGTCAAGAAACCGGAGAAAAGGAATGACCACCATGACCAAGAATCCCCCGAAGACAGACGTCAAGAAAAAAGCCGATTTCCACCTGGACAAGGAAGCCATTCGCGCCGCCGCCAAGAAGATCGATGACGGCGCGGTTACCGAAGGCTATCGCGGCAACCGCGAGGAAGTCGTCGCCATGCTCAACGACGCGCTGGCCACCGAGCTGCTGTGCGTGATGCGCTACAAGCGTCACTACTACACCGCCAAGGGCCTGGAAATCGAGTCCATCAAGGGCGAGTTCCTGCAGCATGCGCAGGAAGAGCAGAGCCACGCTGACCAGATTGCCGAGCGCATCGTGCAGCTCAATGGCGAGCCAGATTTCAACCCGAAGACCATCGCCGAACGCAGCCATGCGCAGTATGACGAGTCCTCGGACATCAAGGACATGATCCGCGCCAACCTGGTGGAAGAGCGTGTGGCTATCGAGGCCTACCGCCAGATGATCGAGCGCATCGGCGACGACGATCCGACCACCAAGCACATGCTGATCCAGATCATGGCGCAGGAAGAAGAACACGCCGATGACATGAGCGATCTGCTGGGTCTGTAGATCCGGGCGTCGTTGGCAGGCATGGGCGCGAGAGCGCAAGCGAGAACGTAATGAGAACGTAACGAGGGGCCATGCCCCTCGATCTGAACCCCAACCCACAACGAGGAGATCACCATGAACTGGGACATCGTGGAAGGAAACTGGAAGCAATTCAAGGGCAAGGCCAAGGAGCAGTGGGGCAAGCTGACCGACGATGACCTCGACGTCATCGCCGGCAAGCGTGACCAACTGGCCGGCCGCGTGCAGGAGGCCTATGGCGTGAGCAAGGACGAAGCCGAGAAGCAGGTCCGCGATTTCGAGGATCGCAACAAGGACTGGCGTCAGTAAGCCGCCTGCCTCGCACCCGCCCGTACCGGAGTTGGAGTGAGAGTGACTGGAGTGAGTGAGACCGCGAGCAGCAATCGCAAGTAAGACCGCAGGACCGCAACATCGACATCGTAGTACGCAGGCCGCTCACCCGGCCTGCATAAGAATACGGCCCCAGGCCGCAACCCAGGCTATCAAAGCAAACCATGAGGAAGGACAACACAATGAAAAAAATCATCGCAACCATGATCTTCGGCGCTGCCGCCATCGGCATGCACGGCGCAGCCTTCGCAGCTGACCCGGCCGCCGCACAATACAAGGCCGACAAGTCGCGCGCCGATGCCGACTACAAGGCAGCCAAGAAGAAATGTGGTCCTTTGAAGGGTAACGACCAGGACGTGTGCGAGAAGGAAGCCAAGGCCGCCCACGAATCGGCAATCGCGGATGCCAAGGCCAAGCGCAAGGGTAGCGAAGCCGACAAGGATGCGCGCAAGGACAAGAACGATGCCAACTATGACGTCGCCAAGGAAAAGTGCGACGCCCTGAGCGGCGATGCCAAGGACAAGTGCGTGGCCAACGCCAAGGCCAAGTACGGCAAGTAATCCGGGTTCTTTGGCCGTACCGGCTAATGAACCGTCGATCAACGATCGATTGACGATCATGTGGTTTGCGCCCGGTCGATGGTCCGTGGCGCGGCCGCCAGACCAAGCTTACCCCCCCAACAACATAGGAGTTTCATCATGTCGCTGACCAAAATGTCCCTGACCAAGCGTTTCCTCGGTTTCTTCCTGGCCCTGTTCATGGTTTCCCTGGTGGGCTGCGCATCCAGCCCGGGCAAGGAAGGCACTGGCGAATACGTCGATGACGCCGTCATCACCACCAAGGTGAAGGCTGCCATCTTCAACGAGCCGAACCTGAAGTCCTCGGAAATCAATGTCGAAACCTACAAGGGCGTGGTCCAGCTGTCCGGTTTCGTCTCCAGCTCCACCTCGGCTGCCCGTGCTACCGAACTGGCCCGTGGCGTCAAGGGTGTGGTCTCGGTGCGTAACGACCTGCGTCTGAAGCAGTAAGGTCGGGAACTTGTGAGCGCGCGACCGGTCTGTTGACCGGTCCGCGCTTGTCCCGCTTAAGGACTTGCTGCTTGCAGAGCGTCTCGGAACGATCCGGTGCGTTCCGCAAGAAGACAGGTCAGGTGCAGTCGGGTATAGTTGGAATCCGTTGCTGCCGGGCATGCGCGAAGCCGGCCAGGGAAGGGCGGCGCGGCGGGAAAGCGGGACCATCCCGCGGACTTGATTACCGCGTAAAACGGCGTAAAACCAGAGTACAACTACAAATCGTACCAAGCAGCGCCCACGGCGCTGGCGTTTCAATTCACTGCTCAAAATTGCCATGACAAAAATACTTGTAGTCGATGACCACGCGGTCGTACGGGCAGGTGTACATCATTTCATTTCGGAAATACCGTCGATGGAAATCGGCGGCGAGGCCAGTACGGCGGAAGAAGCCATCCGTCTGGTGCGGACCCAGGACTGGGACATCGTCCTGCTCGACATCGCAATGCCCGACAAGAGTGGCGTCGAAGTCTTGAAGCAGATCAAGCGGGAAAAGCCGGAGTTGCCGGTGCTTATGCTGTCCATGCACCCTGAGAGCCGCTATGCGGTGCAGGTGCTGCGCAGCGGTGCTTCCGGCTACGTGCAGAAGGAGGCGCTGGCCACCGAGCTGGTCAACGCCATCAATACCATCCTGCGCGGTCACAAGTACATCAGCTACGGCGTGGCCGAGCTGCTGACCAGCGAGCCGGTGGATTCCGAAAAGCCGTTGCACGAGACGCTTTCGCAGCGGGAATACGAGATTTTCTACAAGCTGGGTCAAGGGCAGGGCGTGACCCAGATCGCCGACGAGCTGTGCCTGTCGGTAAAGACGGTCAGTACCTATCGTTCGCGCGTGCTGCAGAAGATGAGCATGACCAACAACGCGGACATCATTTATTACGCGATCAAGAACAACCTGATCGACTGAGATCCGGCGACCCGGGCGGTTCCGGCCAGGCAGCACAGGCTGCAGAGGCTGCATGAACCAAACGGGGGCGCAGGCAAGGAAGAGTGGTACATCGCATCATGGACGACATTCTCAACATCAGGCCCCAGCGCGACGGCGACGGGACGATCCTGCGGCTCTTCCTGGTGGAAGATTCGGAGGACGTGCGGGACCTGATCGTCGAGAGTCTGGCCGAAATTGCCGGCGTGCGCCTGGTGGGCTACGCCGAGACCGAGCTGGAAGCCCTGCGTCATCTGCAGCAGAACAGCTATGACGTGCTCATCCTGGACATCCAGTTGAAGCAGGGCAACGGCATGAGCCTCTTGCAGTCGCTGGCGCGCTCCAATACGCGCCGCCAGAGCGAGGTGAAGGTGGTCTTCAGCAATCACGTCAGCCCGACCTATCGGCGCGTGGGCGTGCAATGCGGCGTACAGCACTTCTTCGACAAGTCCTCCGAACTGCCGCTGCTGTGTGACCTGTTGCAGGAGCTGGCCAAGCAGAAGGGGGGCAAGTCCGGGCGGACCTCGTCGAGCAACAATTCGCCGCAAGGGCCGGCCCAGGCGGGCGGGGTATAGGCAGGATTTTGCTGCATGATTTGTGCAGCCAACGATCGCGGCGCCAGGGCTGTTCGGCGCGACCGCGGTGCACCAGACAACGAGAACCGATCATGGCACGCAGCCTGCCCGGAGTCCGAAAGACCCTGACGCAGGCTTGATGTCCGAAACGTACGGACAGCGCGGACAGCACGGATCGCACACGAACGAGGGATTCCCGACGATGCAGAAGAACCAAGACGGACTTCGTCCGTCCTCCGCCGACATCCAGAACAGCGCATCGGTCGAGTATTTCGCGGCATCGCACGCCAATTACAGCGGCATGGTGACGCTGGCCATGGGCCTGTCCATGGCCGTGATCCTGCTGGGCATCGTGGTGCTGCTGACCGGTTTTCTGGGTGAGGAGTATCGGCGACTGCTGTCAGGCCTGCTGGCCGTGCGTGAACTCACTGCCGGTGGTTTCATCGTGGGCGCCCTGGCGCTCTACCTCAATTGCATGAATTCTGCGGTACGTCGGCCCCTGCTGCGGCGCATCGCCGTCGGGCTGGCCGTGCTGCTGCTGGTCGGCGGGCTGGCGTCGCTGGCGCACGGTGTCATGTACGCGCTGGGCTGGCTGCCGCTGGAGGGCGCCGACACGATTTCGCCACTGGCGATCCCGCCCTTGCTGTCGCTGGGCTTTGTGCTCATGGCTGCAGCCTTGCTGCTGCATGACTGGCGCCTGCTCGGCGACTACTATCCGGCCGAGTACCTGGCCTTTGCCCTGATCGCGCTGTCTGCCATTCCGCTGGTGGGTTATCTGTACGACGTCAGCCAGTTCATCTATCTCGATTTCCCCCTGCCGGTGTCGTTGCTCTCGGCGCTGGTGTTCGCGCTCTTGGGGGCGGCCTTGCTCATGGCACGCCCGGCACATGCCCTGATGGCGGTGATCATGCGCATCGCGCCGGGCGGCCAGATGTTGCGCCATCTGTTGCCGCAGACGCTGTTCCTGCTGCTGGCCTTCAGCCTGTTGCTGAACTGGGGCATGGCACACGGCTGGATCGTGCCGGAGCTGGTCTTGCCGACGCTGACCCTGATCAATGGCGCGATCGTGCTCTTCATCTTCTGGGGCTCGGCCAGTCGGCTGGATAGCGAATACGGCGAACGTACCCGCAATGCCCAGAAACTGGCCGAGACCAGCGCCTTGCTGAATGCCGTGAGCGAAAGCACCAGCGACCCGATCTTCGTGAAGAATCGCCAGGGCCTGATGATCTTCGCCAACCCGGCCACCCTGCACAAGCTCGGCAAGACCTGGGAAGAGACCATGTACCGCTCCAGCCGCGAGCTCTTCCTGGTGCAGGAAGAGGCCGATACGGTGGACCGCGATGACCGTCGTGTCATGGCCTCGGGCAAGCCCGAGAAGCTGGAACAGACCCTCCATTTGCCGGAGGGCGTGGTCACCTTCCAGACCGCCAAGGTGCCCTGGTTCGGCAAGGATGGCAGCGTGCAGGGCGTCATCGGCATCAGCACCGACATCACCGAGCGCAAGCAGGCCGAGGATGAACTGCGCCAGCGCGAGAGCCAGCTGGAAAAGACCGTGATCCAGCGTACCGCCCTGCTGCGCGAACTGACCAATCACCTGGAAACCGTGCGCGAAGAAGAGAAGCGCGCTATCGCCCGCGAGCTGCACGACAACATGGGCGCCTCCCTGACGGCCCTGTCGATGCACCTGGAAGGGGTCTACCAGATCCTGCCGCCGGATGAAAAATGGGCCGACCGCAAGACCCGCATGCAGGGCCTGATGAAGTCACTGGTGGCCACCACCCGACGCATCCAGACTGAACTGCGACCCAATACCCTGGACCTGTTCGGTCTGAAGGCAGCGATCTCGGAACAACTCGACGAACTGCACGAGCGCACCGGCATCGCCTGCCATGCCAGCCTGCCGGACGAAGACGTGGATGTGGGCCACGAGATGGAGATTGCCATCTACCGCATGCTGCAGGAGATGCTCAACAACGTCACCAAGCATGCCAAGGCCAGCAAGGTGGATGTGATCCTCGATATCGACGAAGACCACGTGGCCCTGACCGTGCGCGACGATGGCGTGGGCATCCCCGAAGAGCGGCGCGACAACCACAAGACCTACGGCCTGCGCGGCCTGCGCGAGCGGGCTACCTTCTTCGGTGGCGAGGTCGATATCCGCTCCACGCCGGGCAAGGGGGCCTTGATCAGCATCAGCCTGCCGATCCGCCCGGAGCTGGCGCCCAGCGAGCCCTGAGCGGCGCGAACCGAGGCGTTTCCCCGCACATCCGTCACCGTTCCGAAAGCCGCCTCCAGGGCGGCTTTCTGCGTTTCGGTGAGGATTTTTCAGCGCCGCTTTTCCTGCACGGTTTTTCGTTTTTTCCTACGCGCGAAAGGGCGACTCTCTTATGGGCCTGCCACAGGCTCATCGATACCATGGACTCATCGTCGCAGTCTGACCCGAAGGGCGGACCAGGCGGCGGTGCCGGCAAGCAGGCAGGAATGTCCTGACGTTGCGCCGGGACCTATCAGGCAATCAACCACAAAGGAGCCATCATGAACAAGGATCAAGTCAAGGGTAGCTTGAAGGAAGTGGCAGGCAAGGTGCAAGAGAAGACCGGTGAACTGACTGGCAATACCAGCCAGCAGGTCAAGGGCGCTGCCAAGCAGGTGGAAGGCAATGTCCAGAAGTCCTATGGCGACGCCAAGGAAGCTGCAAAGAACTAAGTGAAGTGGGCGCGCCGTCGCCGTGAATGCCGCCCGGGTTCTGAGGAGCCCAAGGCATTTGCGGTGGCCGGCGGGATGGCAGTGTAGGAATCTTCCTACGCCAGAATCGGAAACGGCTGATTTTGTGTTGCAGCAATTTCCGCGACCATGTGGTCATGGTGCTGGTAGAGCCGGGAAATGCAAAAGAGTTCTCGGATTGCCGCATGAAATTTTTGCTCACCGCCAAGAAGGGACCCCTGAAAGGGCAGACCATGAAAAAAACAGTCGGTATTTGCATGCTGGTAGCCGTCTCGGCACTTGCCTCCTCCGCTTATGCAGCACCCCGTCAGGCTGATGACAGCGCAGCGCGCTGGTCGGCCCCCACGATGGATCGTCACATGCCGGTCGACGCGACCCGCCTGCAGAAGGCAGGTCAAAAGAAGTTCCGGTACATGGACATGGCCGAAGGCCGCCGTTCCAGGTTCATGCGCGAAGCTGTCCTGCTCTATGGGCAAGAGGCTGGTGCATGCACCCCGGACGTCGCCCGCGAAGCCGCCAAGGCTGCGCCGCAAGCTCCCGCTGCGCGCGTGATCATGCGTCCGATGACCTGATGCCGGTCCGGCAATCCGTTCGTTGGACTCTATTCGACAATGAGGAAGGAGTAGTCATGAAAACAATTCAAAAACTGGCAGTGACTTCGGTAGCCATCTTTGCCTTTTCCGCGATGACCGGCTGCAGCAACATGTCCGCGCGCGACAAGAACACAGCCATCGGCGCAGGCGCCGGTGCGGTGGGCGGTGCAGTGCTCACTGGCGGTAGCGCCATCGGTACCGTCGGCGGTGCCGCCGTGGGTGGCGTGATCGGTAACCAGGTGGGCAAGTAAGACGGCAAGTAAGACGGGCCAACACCAGGCTGGCAGCGCTGTCAGCCACACCGTGCGGGCTATCGAGGCCTGCACGCACGGAATGCATCAAACGCCGCAACGATGTCCATCGTTGCGGCGTTTTCCATTTGTGGCTTGCACTTGGGGCCGGCGCAGGGGCAACCCCTGCAGCCAGGCAGCAGGCTAACCCGGCATTGGCTCAGGAGGCGGGCTTGGCCCCGGTCGCCTTGTAGTCGTCATAGATGCGCCGGGCGCGCGCCGCATCGTCCTTGCGGGCGGCGGCGGCTTCCTTGCGGCAGGCGCTGGCCTGCTTGCCGCGCTGAGCCTTGCAGTCGGCCAGTGCCTCGGCGTAGGCAGCGGCCGTCTCCTGGTTGAGATTGCGCAGCCGTTCCTTGGGAGTATCGGCGTTCTGATACCACCGGGCTGGATCGCCATTGGCCAGCTTGTCCTCGCCGGCATGGCTGGACGCAGCCGCGAGCAGGGTCAATGCCGCCAGGCAAACGGGGAGGGAGGACGCGAGGAATTTGTTCTTCATCTGTTATGGGCCTCATCACGCAAACGCGAAAACTTCATGGGGATGGGCCATCTGCCATGCCCGCAGCGTACGACAAGCCAGCTGGACACAATGCAAACGGCGCGGTCGGTGACAGGGCACCGACCGCGCCGTGTTCCCTTCCGCAGGCCGATGGTATCAGGCTTGCATCCGGGAGGGGAGGGTCGCGGGAAAAGCGTCAGGGGCGCTGGCAGCAGGGCGGAGTCAACCGCCATGCTACCGCCCCGTCTTATATCTTCCCGAGCAGCAACAGGATCAGCAGGATGATGACGATGGTGCCGGCGATACCGCTGGGACCATAGCCCCAACCGCGGCTGTGCGGCCAGGCCGGGATCACGCCGAGCAGGATCAGGATCAGGACGATGAGCAGGATGGTGCCGAGGGTCATGGAGTTTCTCCTTTGTTATTGAATTCGTTCTTGCCCGCCAGGGTGCAAGCGCTGGGTCGTTCGTTGTTGCTCGTTGTTGCTTGATGTTGCTCGTTGATGCCGAGCCATCATAGGCCCGGCCCCGCTGTCCCCGCGATCAGCGCCCGTCGCAATATGCTGTAGGAAAACCCGGCAATGCCGGGTAGGCGGGCGCCTCGGGCCGTCCCCACCGGTGGCCCCAATGGGCCGCTGATCGCTCCGCCTTGCCGCCAACTTGGTGCAAAGCACAAATGAAGTGCGGCCCGAGCTCATGTTGACGGTGCGCGAACCCCCTCGCCGGACCGGTCGTGAGTCTTGGTCATGGCGCCGTCAGTGCAGGCCGGGTGCGGCTTTGCGGGCGATTATCATGTGCTGGCACAGTCTTTGCTGAATTGACGACATAGCGCAGCCAGTGCGCAACAGATGTGAAGGTGTGACCAACGGCGGTCGCATCGTCCCGGACAAAGGCGTCTTCCGACATGGTCATCCATGACGGGACACGCCTTTTTTTTTGTTGATGGCTTTCGTCAATGTCAATTCGCAACGCAAGGGGAAGGGTGCTATGGAATTCAACGCTCAGGCGGACCAGGCAGGCAAGCTCGCAGATATCGAACCAGCCGGCCCGGCAGGGACGGTCGACATGGTGGACGGCAAGCGCCGCAAGCTGATACAGGGTGCAGGCCTGGCGGCCGGGACCGGCATGCTGGGACTGGCCAGCGGCGGCGCCTGGGCCGCCGGTTCGGACAAGCCGGAAAAGGAAGAGGTCAAGATCGGCTTCATTCCCCTGACCGACTGCGCGTCGGTGGTGATGGCCTCGGTACTGGGCTTCGACAAGAAGTACGGCATCAAGATCGTCCCCAGCAAGGAAGCCTCCTGGGCCGGCGTGCGCGACAAGCTGACCAATGGCGAGCTGGATGCGGCGCACGTGCTCTATGGCCTGATCTATGGCGTGCAGATGGGCATCGGCGGGCAGAAGAAGGACATGGCCGTGCTCATGGGCCTGAACCACAACGGCCAGGCCATCACGCTATCCAAGAAGCTGGCCGACAAGGGCGCCGTCGATGGCGCTTCGCTGGCCAAGCTGATGCAGACCGACAAGCGCGAATACACCTTTGCCCAGACCTTCCCCACCGGCACCCACGCCATGTGGCTGTATTACTGGCTGGCCGCCAACGGCATCCATCCGATGAAGGATGCCAAGGTGATCACCGTGCCGCCGCCGCAGATGGTGGCCAATATGCGGGTGGGCAACATGGACGGCTTCTGCGTGGGCGAGCCCTGGGGCCATCGCGCCATCGTCGACGGCGTGGGCATCACCGCCATCACCACCCAGGACATCTGGAAGGACCACCCGGAAAAGGTGCTGGGTACCTCGCTGGAGTTCGTCCAGAAATACCCAAACACCTGCCGCGCCATGATGGCCGCCATCCTGGACGCCAGCAAATGGATCGACGCCTCGCTGGCCAACAAGAACAAGATGGCCGAGGTCATCGCCGACAAGTCCTATGTCAACACCAGCAAGGACGTGATCGACCAGCGCATCCTGGGCCGCTACCAGAACGGGCGGGGCAAGACCTGGGACGACCCCAACTACATGAAGTTCTACGACGAAGGCCAGGTCAACTTCCCCTTCCTGTCGGACGGCATGTGGTTCATGACCCAGCATCGCCGCTGGGGCCTGCTCAAGACCGATCCGGACTACCTCGCCGTGGCCAAGTCGGTGAACCAGATCGATCTCTACAAGGAGGCCGCCGCCATGACCAAGACGCCCCTGCCCAAGGAAGTCATGCGCAGCTCCAAGCTGGTCGATGGCGTGGTCTGGGACGGCAAGAATCCGGCTGCCTATGCGCAGTCGTTCAAGATCAAGGTGTAAGCCTCGGCGGCCAGCGCCGGTAGTGCAGCCAAAGCGCTGGCCGTCACAGTGAAGTGTCATCAGCAAGGGGAAAGCGATGAGTGCAGTCATGGAAAACATCATGGGCGATAACGCCAAGCCCGCCGGCAACAGCCAGGTCGCAGCAGTGGCCGCGGCCAGCCAGGCGCAGCCGGCATCGGTAGCACCTGCTGCCACGACCAGGGTACGCAGCGCCAGGAAGCGCCTGGCCGCAGGCGGACTGTTCATGCGGGTGGTGCCGCCGGTCCTGGGTGTGGCGCTGCTGGTACTGGTGTGGCAGATCATTGCGCTGAAGACCGCAAGTTTCCCCACGCCATGGGTCACCCTGAAGGAGGCCGGCGTGATGTTTTCCGATCCCTTCTATCGCAACAGCCCCAATGACCAGGGCATAGGCTGGAACGTGCTGGCCTCCTTGCAGCGGGTCGGCATGGGCTTCGGCCTGGCGGCGCTGGTGGGCATCCCGCTGGGGTTTGCCATCGGCCGGGTGGAATTCCTCTCGCGCATGTTTGGCCCCATCATCAGCCTGTTGCGCCCGGTTTCGCCACTGGCCTGGCTGCCCATCGGGCTGCTGGTGTTCAAGTCGGCCAATCCGGCGGCGATCTGGTCGATCTTCATCTGCTCGATCTGGCCGATGATCATCAACACCGCCGTGGGCGTGCAGCGGGTGCCGCAGGATTACATGAACGTGGCGCGCGTGCTGAACCTGTCGGAGTGGAAGGTGCTGACCAAGATCCTGTTCCCCTCGGTTTTGCCCTACATGCTGACGGGCGTGCGTCTGTCCATCGGCACCGCCTGGCTGGTCATCGTGGCCGCCGAGATGCTGACCGGAGGCGTGGGCATCGGCTTCTGGGTGTGGGACGAATGGAACAACCTGAACGTGCCGCACATCATCATCGCCATCGTCGTCATCGGGGTAGTGGGGCTGGTGCTGGAGCAATTGCTGGTGGCGCTGGCCAAGGCCTTTACCTATGAACAGGTCAACAACTGAACAGGCGGGAGCACATCATGGATAACATCAACGGCAAATTCATCGACATCCACGGCGTGGAGATGGTGTTCCATACCAGGAAGGGGGACTTCCACGCGCTGCGCGAGATCAACCTGACGGTGGCCAAGGGCGAGTTCATTACCCTGATCGGCCACTCCGGCTGCGGCAAGTCGACCCTGCTCAATCTCATCGCCGGCCTGCTCAAGCCCAGCGACGGCGTGCTCCTGTGCGCCAACCGCGAGATCGGTGGCCCGGCCCCGGAGCGGGCGGTGGTGTTCCAGAACCATTCGCTGCTGCCCTGGCTGACCTGCTATGAAAACATCTACCTGGGCGTGGAACGCGTCTTCGGTGTCAGCGAAAACCGCACGCAACTGCGCGACCGCACCCGCGCCGCGCTGGCGCTGGTGGGTCTGGGCGCGGCCGAGACCAAGCGTCCCAATGAAATCTCCGGCGGCATGAAGCAGCGCGTAGGCATTGCCCGCGCCCTGGCGATGGAACCCAAGGTCCTGCTGATGGACGAGCCTTTCGGCGCCCTCGATGCACTGACCCGCGCGCACCTGCAGGATGAACTGCTCAAGATCGTGGCCAAGACCGAATCCACCGTGGTCATGGTGACCCATGACGTGGACGAAGCGGTGCTGCTGTCGGATCGCATCGTCATGATGACCAACGGCCCGGCTGCCACCATCGGCGAAGTGCTGGAGGTGAAGCTGGCCTGGCCGCGTGACCGGGTGGTGCTGGCGCAGGACGCGCAGTATGGCCTGTACCGCACCGCGGTGCTGGAATTCCTGTATCGCAAGCAGGCCCATCCGGCACGCGAGGCGGCCTGAGCCGCCCTGGCCCCGGCCCTCGCGCAGACGCGCAGATGCGCAGCGTGTTGCGCACCTGTGCGCTTTTCGTTGCATCGTTGGAAGGAAGCCTGCCATGTCCACCCTGGCCTTGATCGATACCGCACCCGACCGCGCGGCCGAGGATGCATCCACCGTGCCGTTGTCCGGAGAAGTCTTCGGCGCCATGATCAATCTTTCCGGGCGCCGCCGTTTCACCTCACAGCGCCTGGTGCTCTACGCAGTGCTGGCCTCGCAAGGGCAGCAGGGGGCCTGTGCCACCGCCCGCGAGGCACTGGCCCTGTTCAGCAATGCCCATGCGGCCCTGCTCAAGCGGTCGGGTGATTTGCCCGGGGTGTTCTGCCCCGAGCTGGAAGAGGTCTATTACGGGCGGCCAGCCGGCGACGCCCGCATCACCGGATTTGCCGCGCTGGCGCAGCGCACCCTCAACGCCATCGAAGACCGTCTCAAGAGCGGCCCCGAGCTGCTGGCGCAACTGGTGCAGGAGACCACGCCGCTGCTGGGCGTGCTCAACGAGATCACGGCGGTCTACGAGGCGCAGTCCAGGAAGCATGCGCGACTCATGCGCGAGCAGTTGCGCGGGATCATGACCGACATCGAGGTCATCGCCCGTGAAGCCAAGATGGTGGCCTTCAATGCGCGCATCGTGGCGGCCCGTTCGGGGCAGGCGGGCAAGGAATTCTCGGTGGTGGCCGGCGTGCTCTCCAACATCACCGGCGAGATCGATGAACTGGTCAAGGAAGCCCTGAGCGGCGCAGCGGCCTGAGTGGGTCTCAGGGGGCTTCAGCGCGTTTCAGCGGGACATCACACTTCGCGCCTGCAGGCAGCCCATGCCACCAGCAACCAGGCGGCCAGGAAGGCCGCTCCACCCAGGGGCGTGATGGCGCCCAGGATGCGCGTTCCCGTCAGCGCCAGCAGGTAGAGGCTGCCGCTGAAGACGACGATGCCGGCCAGCATCAGATTGCCGGCCCAGCGCATCGCCGCGCCGGCCATGCGCGGCATGAGCAGGGCGATGGCGATCATGCCCAGCGCGTGCATGACCTGGTAGGTCACGGCGGTATGCCAGATCGCCAGCATCTCTTCCGAAATCATCCGCTTCAGGCCGTGCGCGCCAAAGGCGCCGCAGCCGACGGCGATGAACATGTTGATGGCGCCGGCGGCGATCAGGGTGCGTTCTTTCATCGGTGGCTTTCTTCGTATCCGGGGCGGCTCAGTATGGGCGCTGCGACCTGCCCAGGCGATATTCATGACGCAGCACGAACTGTGAGGTGGCAATCAGACCGGATAGCCCCAGGATCAGTTGCGTGAGCGTATCGGGCGGCAGTACCCAGACCGAGCCGGCAGGGGCGGGGACATTGGCGGCTGCGCTGATGACCGGGGCCGCCCAGGCAGCTTCCTCGCTGACATCCAGCAGGATCTGGCCTTCCGGTGTGGTGTGCAGATAGATCTCGCCGCCCAGTTCCAGCGTGAAGCAGATGCCCTGGCCGGCGTTGACGGTGTTCATCTTGTGGCGGAACACCACTGCTTGCAGTTCGCGGTTGTAGGTATCGATCCAGGTTTCCACTTCGTGGACGTTCTGCAGGACGATCCAGCGCCGCGGCGCGGGGATGGAATCGGCACCGGCAACGGCGTCATCCGGGAAGATCGGTTCGGGGGCTTGGTCGGACATGTCGGTGGGCAGGGCAGGCAGACTCGGTAAAACCGGAAGTATACCGGATCAGCTCTCCCGCGCCGTGGCCGGGTCCTGCCGGCTGCCTTGATCAAGATGCCAGGCCACCGACGCCTGCCCGGCCAGTTCGCGCACTTCGCGCAGGCGGGCCATCTCGCTATGGGACAGGCGTTCGCTGTGGCGGCGCAAGCCACCCAGGTCGTGCAGGGCGGTCTCGGCGTCGATGCTGGCCAGCCCGGCCTGGCGCTGCAGGCGACGCAAGGTCGCTGGCGGCTGGTGGGCGACTACCGCCTCCAGATAGTCACGATTGGCCTTGAGACCGAGCGCGATGCGCTCGCGCGGCGAGGCTCCGAGTTCGGGCCATAGCGCCAGGGCGGCCAGCAGGGCGACGGCGCTGCCGATCAGGTTGTCCAAGGCCCGGGCCGAGGCGATGCCGACACCAGGTTGCAGCATCTCCGTCACGCAGATGAACAACATGGTCAGGAACACCACGAACACCGTGTAGTTCACCAGCCGCAGGGCGATGGCCAGGCCGGCCAGCATCACCGCCACCAGCGGCAGCACCCAGGTCATGCCGGAAGCCACATGGAGCAGGCTCAGTGCCAATGCACCGCCCAGCAGGCTGCCCAGGATGCGTTCCAGGCATCGCGTCCAGGTCTGGCGTGCCGCACCTTGCAGTACCACCACCACGGCCATCGTGGCCCAGTAGGGATAGCCAAGCTGGAACACCTGGGCCGCATAGAACACCGCCGCCACGCCAGCGGCCTGGCGTGCGCCCTGTTGCAGGCCCCGGCCCAGGCCGTTGCGCCAGTCGGGTGACGCAGCGGCGGGGGAGGGCTCATCGCTGTCATGCTCGGCCTGGTATTGCGCCCAGGCGGGATCGGACAGCAGCAGCGTGTGGGCCTGCATCAAGGCCGACAGGCAGCCGGTCATCAAGGGGTCGGCCAGCTGGCTTGCGCGCCGTATGTCGATGGGGCGGGACTGGTTCGATGGCAGCGGGATCTGTGGCGGCAGCGTCAGCCTCTGGTAGGTGCGCAGCACTACGATACGCGCCGCCCGTGCCACGATGCGCCGCTCGGCGGGCGAGCCCAGTTGCTGGATGGCGGCGTGTTCCAGCGCGATCAAGGCGCTGAAGATCATTTCGCAGGCCTCCAGCAGGCGCCGAAAGGACTGGGCGCTGTCGCCGGAGGAGCGTTCATGAGGCTGCAGCATGGTGCGCAGCCGCTCCAGGGCCAATCGCACGGCGCGGCGGTGTTCACCGTGTTCGCTGTGCCATTGCTGTTCCCGATGCTGGCCATCGCGCGCGGCGAGCAGGTCGCGGCTCATGTCGAGCATGCGTAGCAGCGCCGCCTGCGCGGCCTGGCGCAGGGCAGTGTGTTCGTCGATACGCCAGAAAAGATTGATCAGCAGCCACGCCCAGAGCGCGCCGATCAGGAAAGATGCGGCCTGCAGCGCCGCCAGCGCCGGCGCATGCGGGAAGCCCGCCGCCACCACCGCCACCACCGCCAGCAGCGTCCCCAGCAGCGCTGCGGACTGGATCGCACCGGTCAACGTGACGCTGAGCAGCACCATCACCGGTGCGGCGAGCAGGGCCGCATGACTGCTCCAGGAGGCGCTCCAGGAACCGATGAATGCCACCGCCGTGCCGGCCACCGCAAAGCCGGCCAGCAGGCGCCGCCGCTGGGTATGCGGCCCCGGGGCATCGCACAGGCAGGTCCAGAAGGCGGCGAACACGGCCCAGGCCAGCCAGTGCTGGCCGCTGATCATGGCCGCCGCCAGCGGCAGCGCGATGGCCAGGCAGGCGCGCCAGCCTTCCTCGGCACTGAACTGTTCCTGCAGCAGGGGGAAGGAGCGCAACTCCAGCCGTCGTGCGGCACGACGGGTGAATGCGGCCATCCGGCTGGCCAGCCGGCCATGGCGGTGCAGCAGGGACGGGCGGTGAAGGAAGGTGAAGGGCGTACGGGCGGTTTTCATCGGGACTGCATCAACGTGGGTGGACCACTTTGAAAGGATATGAGGAGTTTCTTTCACGAATACTACAGGCGACCTGCATCAATGCGCAGGGCCTGGAGGTAGTAGGTCTGGGAGGTCGGGGGCGGTCGATCTCTTCGCTACCTCCCGTGCCAAGCACTTTCCATGCCGGTGGTGTTGTCGCCGGTCGGGTTTGGCGGAGATGGGATGCGGTGAGGGGGAGCCGGCAGGCGGGGAAGTGCCTGCACGGGAGGTAGCGA
>NZ_PKOI01000028.1:0-41240 GCF_002870055.1 Herbaspirillum sp. BH-1
GGGAGTGTCAGGGACAGGGCTCTATGCTATCGTTTTCCGGTCATTCGAAAAAATGAATAATTAGAATGACTTCATCTTTTTTCGAGAACATAGGAAAAGGCAGGAGAACCGCATGGAACTGGCTGAACTGGAGATTTTCCGTACCGTGGTGGCAGAGGGCGGCGTGACACGGGCGGCCGAGCGCCTGAACCGGGTGCAGTCGAATGTGACTACGCGCATCAAGCAACTGGAGGAGTCCATGGGCGTGCCGCTGTTCGTGCGCGATCGCCGGCGCCTGGTCCTGACCGCGGCTGGCGAGGCGCTGCTGGATTACGCCGAACGCATCCTCGATCTGGTGCAGGAGGCTCGCCATGCAGTCGCTCCGCAGAGCCCGCGCGGTCGGCTGCGCATCGGTTCGATGGAAAGCACTGCTGCCAGCCGCTTGCCGGCGCCCCTGGCCGAATTCCACCAGCGCTGGCCGGAAGTGCGTCTGGAGCTCTCCACCGCGCCCACTGACGTGCTGGTGGCCCAGGTCCGCGCCTGCAAGCTTGATGCTGCACTGGTGGCCGGTCATCTGGATGATCCGGCCTTCGATGCCACGCCGCTGTTCAAGGAAGAACTGATGCTGGTGACACCGCGCAGCCATCGCCGGGTGCGCTCGCCGGAGGATGTCACGCTGGATACGCTCATCGTCTTCGAGCAGGGCTGCGCCTATCGCCGCCACGCGCAGACCTGGTTTGCCACCCATGGTCGCGGCGGTGTGCCGGTGCGTACGCTGGAGCTGGCGTCCTATCACGCCATCCTGGCGTGCGTGGCGGCCGGGGCCGGCGTGGCGGTGGTGCCGCGTTCGGTGATCGCGATGCAGATGGAACCCCACGGGTTCGCCACCCACTCGCTGGGCCGCGATGGTCGTGTCACCACTTATCTGATCAGTAGACGGGATCGCTACTCCGCGTCCTTCCTGGCGTTGCGTTCTTTACTTATGGCGAGTGTTTGATATATTTGATTCATACGGATTGATGCAAATATGTAGTGCTGTGCAGCATATGAAGAGGGTGTAACCATTTGTAAAAACCGCTGCGACGGCACATTGATTTCCCTATATTGAAGTTCCCCCTCCATTCTCCCCCCCGAGAATGGGATTTACCCCACGGCTCGCAAGGGACGTGGGGTTTTTCTTTTGTCCCTCCGGTTTTTCTGACGTGGCGCGACCGTGACAATCAGCCTTGTACCAAAGTGATGGGCGATTTGTGTAAGGCCTGTGATGTTTGGTGAGTTCATATGCTCACCGTTGCCGATTTCTTCGTGGTGTTTCTTGTCTGCTTGACTATCCAGGTTCAGCTCCGGCGCCCACCGGCGACGGCTGCGGCTTTGCGTCGTGCAGGTGGCTCTTCGGATGTGCTGCCCGTACTGCCGACCAGCAGGTTGCCGCGCGCGGCCGACTGGATGGCCAGCACCGCGGGATGCGTCAGTCTGCGCTCCACCGAGATGGCATAGAACTGTTCGCGGATGGCATCGGTCCTGCCGATTTCCACCAGTCCGTACTGCTTGCGGATCTGCGCGGCGATGGCGGACGGTGCGGCAAAGATGCCGGCGCCGGCGTCGCCGAAGGCCAGCAGCAGCGCACCGTCGTCGAATTCGCCGCTGATCTGCGGGCGGATCTTTTCCCTTTCGAACCAGCGCAGCAGGCGCGGCCTGACGGCGGCGTCCTCGCCGGGCATCAGGAAGGGCGCGCCATCGAAACTGCGCGGGAAATCCTTGCGATAGCGCCGGGCCAGCTCGGGCGTGGCGAAGAAGCTGGTGTCGCACTCGCCCAGCAGGTGGTGGTAACCGCGCACGTCTACATTGGGCGGCATGGGGCTGTCGGCAATGATGATGTCCAGCTTGTGGATGGCGAGGTCAGCCAGGAGCACGTCGAGCTTGCCTTCGCGGCAGATGATGCGGATCGGGTCCGGCATGGCCAGTGCGCTTTCCAGCAGCAGGTAGGCAATCGCCTTGGGCACCGCGTCGGCCACCCCGACGCGTAACTGCAGGGCGCGTCCGCCAGGGCGCAGGCGCAGTGCTTCTTCCAGTTCTTCGCCCAGGCTGAAGATGCGTTCGGCATAATCGAACACCATGCGCCCTTCATCGTTGAGTTCCAGCCGCCGGCCCACCCGCTTGAAGAGCTTATAGCCCAGGCTTTCCTCGAACAGGCTGATCTGGCCGCTGATGGTCTGCGCCGTCAGGTGCAGCCGTTCGCCAGCGCGTGCCACGGCACCGCTCTTGGCGACCGTCCAGAAGTAGTGCAGATGCTTGTAGTTGAGACTGGCCATGTGGAACTCCCCCTTTCAATACTTCGGTTTTTCCGATGAATTATCTCAGAATATTCGAATTTTCATTCATCGGGCTTTGGCCTAAAGTAGCGCCTTGTCCGGTGGGAACATGAGTTATCAACATGTCTGCCGCAGTTGCCATCACTGACATCAAGGAGAAGCCTGATGAAATGTCCCGTCTGTACATCTCACAACCTGCTGATCTCGGAGCGCCAGGGCATCGAGATCGATTACTGCCCACAATGCCGCGGTGTATGGCTTGATCGCGGCGAGCTGGACAAACTGATCGAGCGCTCTGCAGCCAGCCAGATGACGGCGGCAGCACCGGTGCCGCAGCAAGTACGCGTGCCGATGCCACAGCAGCCGCAGCCGCCGGGCTACGACCCGCGCTTCGGCCATGGCGCTCGCCATGACCACGGCAGCTACGGTCATGATCACAAGCGCAGGAAAAAGGGCTTCCTCGGCGAGATCTTCGATTTCGACTGAGTCCGGCCACCCATCACGCATCAATGCAGTCAGAAAATAGAAAAGAAGAGAGAGGTCTATCGTGAACGGCGTAGAGAGTTTTGCAAGCCTGCCCATGTGGGGCGGTTTCATCGTATTCGTGCTGGGCATGCTGGCGCTGGACATGTTTGCCCTCGGCGGCCGCCATGCCCACCGCGTCACTCCCAAGGAGGCACTGGGCTGGTCGCTGGGCTGGGTGTCACTGGCCTTCCTGTTCGCGGGCCTGATGTGGTGGTACCTGGATGCCAACGTCGGCCGTGAATTCGCCAACCAGAAGGGTGCCGAGTTCCTCTCCGGCTACCTGATCGAGAAGGCGCTGTCGGTCGACAACATCTTCGTCTTCCTGATGATCTTCAGCTACTTCGCCGTGCCGCCCGAGATGCAGCGCCGCGTGCTGCTGTACGGCGTGGTGGGTGCCATCGTCATGCGTGCCGTGATGATCCTGCTGGGTGCCTGGATGATCGCGCAGTTCAGCTGGATCCTGTACGTCTTCGGTGCTTTCCTGGTCTTCACCGGTGTGAAGATGCTGATCTTCGCCGACAAGGAAGCCGACCTGGGCGACAACCCGCTGCTGCGCTGGTTGCGTGGCCATATGAAGATCAGCAACGACTACGACGGCGAAAAGTTCACCACCCGCATCAATGGCGTGCGCTATTTCACCCCGCTGATGCTGGTCCTGTTGCTGATCGAAATTTCCGACGTGATCTTTGCGGTCGACAGCATCCCGGCCATCTTCGCCATTACCAAGGATCCGTTCATCGTCTTCACGTCGAACATGTTCGCCATCATGGGTTTGCGGGCGCTGTACTTCCTGCTGGCTGATTCGGCAGAGCGCTTCCACCTGCTCAAGTACGGCCTGGCCCTGGTGCTCCTGTTCGTGGGCGGCAAGATGTTGCTGGCCTACTGGTTCCACGTGCCGGTGCTGGTGTCGCTGTCCATCGTGGGCGCCATCCTGCTGATTTCCATCATCGCCAGCCTGGTGATGACCAGGGGTAAGGAAAAGAGCGCCAGCTAACGGCACTTGCCGACAGATCAACGTGGGGCTTGACCGGCTGGAGCAATCTGGCCGGTTTTTTTATACTCGTCGATGTTCGAGATAATTCCGGATCTTTGTCATTCGGCCATGCCGATTCGGCAACGTGCTTTTATTGGGGACGGAGTGCATTAGAATAGCGCCTCCTCCCTACCGGTTTGCAGCGTTCGCCATGGCCCGCCTTCCCCGTCTCGTCGTTCCCAACCAGCCTCATCACATTATCCAGCGCGGTCATGACGGTCTGGTCATCTTCCGCGATGCCGACGACCACCAGGCTTTCCTGGGCTGGCTCAAGGATGCTGCGCGGCAATTCAAGGTGGCGATACATGCCTATGTGCTGATGCCGGATCACCTGCACCTGCTGGCTACGCCTGCCGATGACCAGGGCCTGGCACGGATGATGCAATGGATAGGGCGCCACTATGTTCCCTATTTCAACCAGAAGCACGGGCGCAGTGGCACGCTGTGGCAGGGGCGCTATCGTGCCACCGTCATCGACGCCGAGCTCTACCTGCTCGCCGTCTGCCGATACATCGAGCTCAACCCCGTGCGCAATGGCCTGGTGGCCAGTCCCGGGGAGTACCCGTGGTCCAGCTACATGCATCACATCGGCGCCAAGCAGGATGGCCTGATCACCGACCACCCTCAATATTGGTCGATTGGCAACACTCCTTTCGATCGTGAGATCGCCTATCGCCAGCTCACCGAAGAAGGGCTGGCGCGAGCCGAAGTGGAGCGCATCACCGATGCCACGCTCAAGGGTTGGGCGCTGGGCTCGGAAGATTTCAAGCAGGGCCTGGAGCGCCAGACCCATCGACGCGTCAGTCCAGCCAAGCGTGGCCGGCCGGCCAATGTGCGGGCGGTCATCGAGGATGACGACGCGGCGGCAGCCCAGGATGCGTAGTCATTAAAATTTTTGTTTTGTGATCAATGACTTGCACTCGTTTACAATAACTCTGTCCCCAATTAAAAAATCCTGAAATTTCTAGGGATTAAAATTGCACTCAGACCCTAATTATTTTCATTGAACTATTGGGTGCAGTGCACTATTCTTCAAATCCTTACTGTCAATGTGGTGGAGTTCCGTTATGCACGCGCAAGGCCTTTACGACCCAGCAAATGAACATGACGCCTGTGGCGTCGGTTTCATCGCCCATATCAAGGGCAAGAAATCCCATTCCATCGTTGACCAGGGTTTGCTCATTCTGAAGAACCTGGATCACCGGGGTGCGGTCGGTGCCGACCCGCTGATGGGCGATGGTGCCGGTATCCTGATCCAGATTCCCGACCAGTACTACCGCGAAGAGATGGCCAAGCAGGGCGTGGACCTGCCGCCGCCCGGCGAATACGGCGTGGGCATGGTGTTCCTGCCCAAGGAAAACGCCTCCCGCATTGCCTGTGAACAGGAAATCGAACGCGCGGTGCTGGCCGAAGGCCAGATCGTGCTGGGCTGGCGTGATGTGCCGGTGGACCGCGACATGCCGATGTCCCCGACCGTGCGTGAAAAAGAGCCGGTGATCCGCCAGATCTTCATCGGCCGTGGCCCCGACGTGATGGTGACCGACGCGCTGGAACGCAAGCTCTACGTGATCCGCAAGTCTTCCGGTCACGCCATCCAGGCGCTGAACCTGCTGCACGGCAAGGAATTCTTCGTGCCCTCGATGTCGGCCCGTACCGTGGTCTACAAGGGCTTGCTGCTGGCCGACCAGGTCGGCGTGTACTACAAGGACCTGCAGGACGAGCGCTGTGTCTCGGCCCTGGCCCTGGTGCACCAGCGCTTCTCCACCAACACCTTCCCGGAATGGCCGCTGGCCCACCCGTACCGCCTGATCGCCCACAACGGCGAAATCAACACCGTCAAGGGCAACTTCAACTGGATGCGCGCCCGCGAAGGCGTGATGCAGTCGGCCGTGCTGGGTTCGGACCTGAAGAAGCTGTTCCCGCTGATCTATGAAGGCCAGTCCGACACCGCCAGCTTCGACAACGCGCTGGAACTGCTGGTCATGGCCGGCTATCCGCTGCCGCAGGCGATGATGATGATGGTGCCCGAAGCCTGGGAAAACCACACCTCGATGGACGACAACCGTCGCGCCTTCTACGAATACCACGCCGCGATGATGGAGCCGTGGGACGGCCCGGCCGCGCTGGCCTTCACCGATGGTCGCCATATCGGCGGCACGCTCGACCGTAACGGCCTGCGTCCGGCACGCTACATCGTCACCGATGACGACCTGGTGGTGATGGCGTCCGAATCCGGCGTGCTGCCCATTCCCGAATCCAAGATCATCCAGAAGTGGCGCCTGCAACCGGGCAAGATGTTCCTGATCGACCTGGACGCCGGCCGCATCATCGACGACAAGGAACTGAAGGATACCTACGCCAACGCCAAGCCCTACAAGCAGTGGATCAACTCGGTGCGCGTGAAGCTGGACGAACTGAAGGAAGAGGCACGCCAGCCGTCGTCGTCCCTGAAGCTGCTGGACCTGCAGCAAGTCTTCGGCTACACCCAGGAAGACATCAAGTTCCTGATGGCCCCCATGGCCACGGGCGGCGAGGAAGCCATCGGTTCCATGGGCAATGACTCGCCGCTGGCCGTCATGTCCAACAAGAACAAGACGCTCTACAACTACTTCCGCCAGCTGTTCGCCCAGGTGACCAACCCGCCGATCGACCCGATCCGCGAAGCCCTGGTCATGTCGCTGGTGTCCTTCATCGGCCCCAAGCCCAACCTGCTGGACACCAACAACATCAACCCGCCGATGCGCCTGGAAGTGTCGCAACCGGTGCTGGACTATGACGACATCGCCAAGCTGCGCAACATCAGCGCCCACAGCGGCGGCAAGTTCAAGTCCTATGAACTGAACATCTGCTACCCCGTCTCCTGGGGCAAGGAAGGCATCGAAGCCCGCCTGGCCTCGCTGTGCGCCAAGGCCGTGGATGCGGTCAAGTCGGGTCACAACATCCTGATCATCTCGGACCGCAAGGTCGATGCCGACCAGCTGCCGATTCCGGCACTGCTGGCCACCTCGGCCATCCACCAGCACCTGGTCAGCAAGGGCCTGCGCACCTCCACCGGCCTGGTGGTGGAAACCGGCTCGGCCCGCGAAACGCACCACTTCGCCCTGCTGGCAGGTTACGGCGCCGAAGCCATCCACCCCTACCTGGCCATGGACACCCTGTCCGACATGGCCAAGGGCCTGTCGGGCGACCTGTCGCCGGAAAAGGCCATCTACAACTTCCAGAAGGCAGTCGGCAAGGGCTTGCTGAAGGTCATGTCCAAGATGGGCATCTCGACCTACATGTCCTACTGCGGCGCGCAGATCTTCGAAGCCATCGGCCTGTCCAAGGCGCTGGTGGACAAGTACTTCAAGGGCACCGCGTCCAACGTCGAAGGTATCGGCGTGTTCGAAGTGGCCGAAGAGGCACTGCGTCTGCACACCGCCGCCTTCAGCACCGACCCGGTGCTGGCCAACGCCCTGGACGCCGGTGGCGAATACGCCTTCCGCATCCGCGGCGAAGAGCACATGTGGACCCCGGACGCGATCGCCAAGCTGCAGCACTCGACCCGTTCGAACAGCTACAACACCTACAAGGAATACGCCCAGATCATCAACGACCAGTCCAAGCGCCACATGACGCTGCGTGGCCTGTTCGAGTTCAAGATCGATCCGTCGCGTGCCATCTCCATCGATGAGGTGGAGCCGGCCAAGGAAATCGTCAAGCGCTTCGCCACCGGTGCCATGTCGCTGGGCTCGATCTCGACCGAAGCCCACGCCACCCTGGCCATCGCCATGAACCGCATCGGCGGCAAGTCCAACACCGGCGAAGGTGGCGAGGACGTCAACCGCTACCGCAACGAGTTGAAGGGCATCCCCATCAAGCAGGGCGCCACCCTGGCCTCGGAAATCGGTCGCGAACACATCGAAGTCGATATCCCGCTGCAGGAAGGTGATTCGCTGCGCTCGCGCATCAAGCAGGTGGCGTCGGGCCGTTTCGGCGTTTCCGCCGAATACCTGATCTCGGCCGACCAGATCCAGATCAAGATGGCGCAGGGTGCCAAGCCGGGTGAAGGCGGTCAGCTGCCGGGCCACAAGGTCTCCGAATACATCGCCAAGCTGCGCGTGTCGGTGCCGGGCGTGGGCCTGATCTCGCCGCCGCCGCACCACGACATCTACTCCATCGAAGATCTGGCACAGCTGATCCACGACCTGAAGAACGTCAATCCGCGTGCCTCGATCTCGGTCAAGCTGGTCTCCGAAGTGGGCGTGGGTACCGTGGCGGCCGGCGTGGCCAAGGCCAAGTCCGACCACGTGGTCATCGCTGGCCATGATGGCGGCACCGGCGCTTCGCCGCTGTCCTCGATCAAGCATGCAGGTTCGCCGTGGGAACTGGGCCTGGCCGAAACGCAGCAGACCCTGGTCCTGAATGGCCTGCGCAACCGCATCCGCGTGCAGGCCGACGGCCAGATGAAGACCGGCCGTGACGTCGTCATCGGCGCCATGCTGGGCGCCGACGAATTCGGTTTCGCCACCGCACCGCTGGTGGTCGAAGGCTGCATCATGATGCGCAAGTGCCACCTGAACACCTGCCCGGTGGGCGTGGCCACGCAAGATCCGGTGCTGCGCGCCAAGTTCTCCGGCAAGCCGGAACACGTGGTCAACTTCTTCTTCTTCATCGCCGAAGAAGCGCGCCAGATCATGGCCCAGCTGGGTATCCGCAAGTTCGACGAGCTGATCGGCCGCGCCGACCTGCTGGACCGTTCCAAGGCCATCGCCCACTGGAAGGCCCGTGGCCTGGACTTCAGCCGCATCTTCCATCAGCCGGAATCGAAGCTGCCGGTGTATCACACCGACCTCCAGGATCACGGCCTGGACAAGGCACTGGACCACAAGCTGATCGCGCAAGCCAAGATCGCGCTGGAAAAGGGCGAGAAGGTTTCCTTCATCTCCCCGATCAAGAACCTGAACCGTACCGTCGGTGCCATGCTCTCGGGTGAAGTCGCCAAGCGTTACGGCGACGAAGGCCTGCCGGATGACACCATCCACATCCAGCTGCAAGGTACCGCAGGCCAGTCGGCCGGCGCCTTCCTGGCCAAGGGCGTGACCCTGGACCTGGTCGGCGAAGGCAACGACTACGTCGGCAAGGGTCTCTCGGGTGGCCGCATCATCGTGCGTCCCAACACCGAGTTCCGTGGCCGCGCCGTGGACAACATGATCTCCGGTAACACCGTGCTGTATGGCGCCATCAATGGCGAAGCCTTCATCAACGGCGTGGCCGGCGAACGCTTCGCAGTGCGTAACTCGGGCGCCACCGCCGTGGTGGAAGGCACCGGCGACCACGGTTGCGAATACATGACCGGTGGCACCGTGGTCGTGCTGGGCAATACCGGCCGCAACTTCGCAGCCGGCATGTCGGGTGGCATCGCCTACGTGTATGACCCGGAAGGTGATTTCGCCGGCAAGTGCAACACCGCCATGGTCAGCCTGGAAAAGGTCCTGTCGGACACCGAACAGGAACAGACCGTCAACCGCGACATCTGGCACAGCCTGCTGCGCGGTGGCGATCGCCAGACCGACGAAGCCATCCTGCGCGGCTTGATTGAGCGTCACTTCAAGTACACCGGCAGCACGCGTGCGCGCTACCTGCTGGATAACTGGGCGGCATCGCGCGCCAAGTTCGTCAAGGTGTTCCCGACGGAGTACAAGCGTGCGCTGGCCGAACTGGCTGCCGCTGCCCAATCGAAGAAGGAGAAGGTCGCTGCCTGATCGTCATCAGCCAGCGTAACTTTCGAGTCAATCAAGCACGCCGGCGGGCGTGGCGCCAGAAATGAAGAGCGCCGCCCGCCGCATCCTTAGCGAGAATGTGAGAGGAAAATGGGAAAAGCAACCGGTTTCATGGAATACCAGCGCCTGAAAGAGGCCAGCGAAGCGCCAGCAGCGCGCACCAAGCACTACAAGGAGTTCGTCCTGCACCTGAGCGACGCCGACGCCAAGATCCAGGGCGCGCGTTGCATGGACTGCGGTATCCCCTTCTGCAACAACGGCTGCCCGGTCAACAACATCATTCCCGACTGGAATGATCTGGTCTATCGCGGCAACTACAAGGAAGCCCTGGACACCCTGCACCAGACCAACAACTTCCCCGAGTTCACCGGCCGCATCTGCCCGGCACCCTGCGAAGCCGCCTGCACCCTGGGCATCAACAATGACGCCGTGGGCATCAAGTCGATCGAGCACTTCATCATCGACAAGGGCTGGGAAAACGGCTGGGTGGTGCCGCAACCGGCTGCCGTCAAGACCGGCAAGAAGGTCGCCGTGGTCGGTTCCGGTCCTGCCGGCCTGGCCGCTGCCCAGCAACTGGCGCGCGCCGGTCACGACGTGACCGTGTTCGAGAAGAGTGATCGCGTGGGTGGCCTGCTGCGTTATGGCATCCCCGACTTCAAGATGGAAAAGTCGCACATCGACCTGCGCGTGGAACAGATGAAGGCCGAAGGCGTGAGCTTCCGTACCAGCGTCTTCGTGGGCAAGGATTTCCCCGAGACCGTCAACAACTGGTCCAAGGAAACCGTCTCCCCCGACGAACTGAAGAAGGAATTCGACGCCGTCATCATCGCCGGTGGCGCCGAGTCCCCGCGTGACCTGCCGGTGCCGGGTCGCGAACTGAAGGGCGTGCATTTCGCCATGGACTTCCTGCCGCTGCAGAACAAGGTCAATGCTGGTGACAAGCTGAAGAACCAGATCATGGCCACCGGCAAGAACGTGGTCGTCATCGGCGGTGGTGACACCGGCTCCGACTGCGTGGGTACCTCCAACCGTCATGGCGCTGCTGCCGTGACCCAGTTCGAACTGATGCCGCAACCGCCGGAATCCGAAAACAAGCCGCTGGTCTGGCCCTACTGGCCGATCAAGCTGCGCACCTCGTCTTCGCACGAAGAAGGTTGCGAGCGCGATTTCGCGGTCACCACCAAGCGTCTGGAAGGCAAGGGCGGCAAGGTCGAGAAGCTCATCGCCGCGCGCGTCGAGTTCAAGGACGGCAAGATGGTCGAAGTCCCCGATTCGGAATTCGAGATCAAGGCTGATCTGGTGCTGCTGGCCATGGGCTTCGTCTCGCCGGTGGCGCAGGTGCTGGAGGCTTTCGGCGTGGACAAGGATGCCCGCGGCAACGCCAAGGCCACCACCGATGGCGAAGGCTGCTACAAGACCTCGGTGGACAAGGTCTTTGCTGCAGGGGACATGCGTCGTGGCCAGTCGCTGGTGGTATGGGCGATCCGCGAAGGTCGCCAGTGCGCCCGTGCGGTGGACGAGTTCCTGATGGGCAGCTCGCTGCTGCCGCGCTGATCCGGCATGACGGACTGCATCAAACGATTTATATGATTTAAATAGTTTTAACGGTTAGCTTCATTTGACCCTGGACCCGGGCCGACGCAAGTCGGTCCGGTTTTTTTATTTTTGCCGCGTGTAAAATGGGCCATCGCCGCCCGCCGGCATCATCTCCACACTGCAATGGCCACCCCGATCCGCTACAGCATCACTTCCCTCAATCCCTCCTCCCATGTCTATGAGGTCAGCGTCACCGTCGACTCGCCAGCGCCGGAGGGCCAGGTGTTTTCGCTACCGGCCTGGATTCCGGGCAGCTACATGATCCGCGAGTTCGGCAAGAACATCGTGGCCTTGCGCGGTGAGTCAGCCGGTCGCAAGGTGCAGGTCAGAAAGCTCGACAAGCACACCTGGCAAGCCGCTCCCTGCAAGGGCGCGCTCACCCTGCATTATCAGGTCTATGCCTGGGACCTGTCGGTGCGCACCGCGCACCTGGACGACACCCATGGCTTCTTCAACGGCACCAGCGTGTTCCTGGCCGCGCATGGTTTCGAGCAGGCTCAGCAGGTGGTGGAAATCCGTCGTCCCGAGGGCGACCAGTTCAAGCGCTGGCGCGTCGCCACGGCCATGGCTGAACTCAAGGCCAAGCGCTATGGCTTCGGCACCTATGTGGCGCAGAACTACGATGAGCTGATCGATCATCCGGTGGAAATCGGCGATTTCACCCTGGCCAGCTTCCAGGCGCATGGCGTGCCGCATGACGTGGTCATTACCGGCCGCGTGCCCAATCTCGACATGGCGCGCCTGTGCGATGACCTCAAGAAGATCTGTGAAGCCCAGATCGCCTTCTTCGAGCCACGCACCAAGCGCGCGCCCATGGACCGCTATGTCTTCATGACGCTGGCCGTCGGCGATGGCTACGGCGGCCTGGAGCATCGTGCTTCCACCGCCCTGATCTGCTCGCGCGCCGACCTCCCGGTCAAGGGCAAGCCGGAGCAGACCGATGGCTACCGTACCTACCTGGGCCTGTGCAGCCACGAATATTTCCATACCTGGAACGTCAAGCGCATCAAGCCGGCGGTATTCGCCCCCTACGATCTGCGCCAGGAGAACTACACCTCGCTGCTATGGCTGTTCGAGGGCTTCACCAGCTATTACGACGACCTGTTCCTGGTGCGTACCGGTGTCATCGATACCGACAACTATCTGAAACTGATCGGCAAGACCATCACCGGCGTGCTGCGCGGCAGCGGTCGCAAGAAGCAGAGCGTGGCCGAATCCAGCTTCGATGCCTGGGTCAAGTATTACCGTCAGGACGAAAACGCCAGCAATGCCATCGTCAGCTATTACACCAAGGGCTCGCTGGTGGCGATGGGACTGGACCTGACGATCCGCCAGCAGACCGGCGGCCGCCGTTCGCTGGACGATGTCATGCGCGGGCTGTGGACCGGTTTTGGCCGCGACTTCTACCAGGGCAGGCCGCAGGGCGTGCCGGAAGAGGGCATCCTGGAACTGATGGAGCAATTCGCCGGCGCCGACCTCAAGCGCTTCCACGACCGCTGCATCCGCGGTACCGAGGACGTGCCGCTGGAAGTGTTGCTGCCGGCCTTCGGACTGGCCTATGAGGCAGCGTTGCCGGCGGACGCCAAGCCCTGGCTGGGCGCGCGTATCACCAAGGATGGCAGCGACGCCAAGCTGGCAGCGCTGTACGAAGGCGGCCCTGCGATGCAGGCGGGCCTGTCGGCCGGAGACAAGCTGGTGGCCATCGATGGCTTGCGTGTGCCTGCATCCGGTCCCGATGGCTTGCTGGCGCGTTACCGACTCAACGATACGGTGCGTGTGCATGCCTTCCGTCGTGATGAACTGATGGAGTTCAACGTCAAGCTCAAGGCGGATACGGCACCGCAGGTGAGCCTGAAGGCCTTGCCCAAGCCGGTGGCGACGGTGCGTCAGCGCGAGGCCTGGCTAAAGATAAAAGCCTGACAGCCTGTTGTGCTGTAGACGAAAAAAAACCCGCCGAATCAGATTCGGCGGGTTTTTTCTTGCAGCGGAAGAAAGCGGATTACTTGGCTTCTTCGGTGCCGCCAGCAGCAGCTTCACCTTCAGCGGCAACTTGACCGGCCGGCACGGTGGCGGTGGCGATGGTCAGGTTTTCCTGGGTGACGGCGGTCACGCCGTTGGGCAGCTTCAGGTCAGCCAGGTGGATCGATTGACCGACGTCCAGCTTGGACAGGTCGACTTCGATGAACTCAGGCAGGTTCTTCGGCAGGCAGGTCACGTCCAGTTCAGCAGCCACGTGGCTGATGATGCCGGCGTGCAGCTTGACGGCCGGCGACACTTCAGCGTTCACGAAGTGCAGGGGCACCTTGGTGTGCAGCTTCTGGGAAGCGTCCACGCGCTGGAAGTCAACGTGCAGGACCAGTTGCTTGAACGCGTGGACTTGGAAGTCACGCAGTAGCACTTGTTCGACCTTGCCGTCGATTTCCAGGTCCAGGATGGACGAGTGGAAGGTTTCCTTCTTCAGGGCGTGGTACAGGGCGTTGTGGTCAACGGCGATGTTCAGCGGGGCAGCGGTGCCACCGTAGACGATACCCGGGGTTTGACCCGCGCGACGCAGGCGGCGGCTCGCTCCGGTGCCCTGTTCATTACGCGGAAAGGCGATCACTTTCATGTTGAAGCTCCAATGTTGGCAGGGCTCGTCGTTGAATCATTCAATCGACGGTTGCCCCGCAAGTTAAATATTCCCCGCGACCAGGGAATATGAAAAAACCTCGCCACGGAAAACCGCAGCGAGGCGAATGCAAAATCTTATTCAGCGAACAGCGACATCACCGAGTCACCCTTGGTGATGCGCTTGAAGGTCTCGGCCAGCAGGTCCGCGCAGGTCAGTTGACGCACCTTGGCGCAGCCACGTGCAGCCGGCGACAGCGGTATGGTGTCGGTCACCACCAGTTCGTCCAGGGGCGAATTGGCGATGCGGTCGATGGCGGGACCCGACAGCACCGGGTGGGTACAGTAGGCCACGACCTTCTTGGCGCCACGTTCCTTCAGCACCTCGGCAGCCTTGGTCAGGGTGCCGGCGGTGTCGACCATGTCATCCATGATGACGCAGTTGCGGCCTTCGACTTCACCGATGATGTTCATCACTTCGGAGACGTTGGCCTTGGGACGACGCTTGTCGATGATGGCCAGGTCGCAGTTCAGGCGCTTGGCCAGAGCGCGGGCGCGCACCACGCCGCCGACGTCGGGCGAGACCACCAGCAGGTCGTCGTAGTTCTTGTTGACCAGGTCGCCCAGCAGGATGGGCGAGGCGTAGATGTTGTCCACCGGGATGTCGAAGAAGCCCTGGATCTGGTCTGCGTGCAGATCCATGATCAGGACGCGTTCAACGCCGGCTTCCTGCAGCATGTTGGCCACGACCTTGGCCGAGATGGCCACCCGTGCCGAACGCGGGCGGCGATCCTGGCGGGCATAACCGAAGTAGGGGATGGCGGCAGTGATGCGACCGGCCGAAGCGCGCTTCAGAGCGTCGACCATGATCATGATTTCCATCAGGTTGTCATTGGTCGGTGCGCAGGTGGACTGCAGCACGAAGACGTCCTTGCCGCGAACGTTTTCATTGATCTCGACCATGACTTCGCCGTCGGAGAACTTGGAAACATTGGCCTTGCCCAGCGGGATACCGAGTTTCTCAGCGACGCCGCGCGCCAGTTCGGGGTTGGCGTTGCCCGTAAAAACCATCAGGTTCTCAAGTGCCATGTGGGTATCCCTGAATGCAATCGTTAAAAAGTCGAAAAGCCGACAATGCTTGACTTGATCGGTCTCACATTGACGGCTTATTTTTCTGACTGGACCCGGGCCTGTACTGCGGCCTGTCCGAATTAAATGGCAGGGGAACAAGGATTCGAACCTTGGAATGCCGGAATCAAAATCCGGTGCCTTAACCAGCTTGGCGATTCCCCTACGCAACTTGCTGCTCGCCGTGTCGCGCGCTCTATGCCAGGCGCTGCGCTCACGTCAAACCAATTCTTCTTTACGACTGCACTAAATGGGCGAGAGGATGTTCCTGCATCGCTTTGGCTTTCCAGCCGATCCAGCGCGAAGGCAATTGCTTGAGCACTTCGTCTGCCTGATGTTCGTGTTCGAATGCACAAAACACACAGGCGCCAGATCCGGTCATTCTTGCGCTCCCGAACCTGCTCAGCCATTCGACTGCCGCTGCAACTTCGGGGAAATGCGCAGTTGCCACCATTTCCAGATCGTTCTTCCCGAAGCTGGAAGCGATTTGTTTCGTCGCATCAGGAAAGTCCGTTATTCTGACGGGTTCGGTATCCCTTGTCAACAACTTTGAAGAAAATATTAAAGAAGTTGGAACAGATACGCCTGGTTCGATGACCACGAACCAGCAATCCGCGGTGCGCAGTGCCGCCAGCTCTTCACCCACGCCTTCTGCGAATGCATTGCGGCCAAACAGGAAGAAGGGAACGTCGGCGCCCAGTTTCAGGCTCATCTCCATCAGAGAGGCGCGATTGTAGCCGCAATTCCACAGATGATTCAAGACCATCAGCGTGGTTGCCGCGTCGGATGAACCACCGCCCACGCCACCGCCCATCGGCAGGATCTTGTGCACGGTGATGTCGGCGCCCAGGTGGGGCTTGCCGCTGGCCTCGCGCAGCAGGTGCGCTGCGCGGATCACCAGATCGGACTCGGCCGGCACGCCCGCCACCTCATTGGTCCTGACGATGTGGCCGTCGTCGCGCAGGGCGAAGTCCAGCGTGTCGCACCGGTCGATCAACTGGAAGGCCGATTGCAGCAGGTGATAGCCATCCGGACGGCGGCCGGTCACGTGCAGGAACAGATTGAGCTTGGCCGGTGCCGGGCAGGCGGTGAGGGTGGTGGTCATGCGTGTTGCGTCGTCGGGTGAGGGCAAGTGAAGACGTGGGGTCTCAGGGCAGGGCAGCGCGTTCAGGGCTTTTTCCAGCCATCGATGGCGATGCGGATGGCGACCTTGCCGGCCTGTGCGGTGCTGCGGGTCATGTCGATGCGCTTGGGGCGGACCTGGCCGCTGGCGGCATCGGTCTCCCAGTTGGCGTAGGTGATGCGCCAGCCATCGCGTGTGTCGAAGCTGGCTGCTTCCGTGCCGGCGCGGGCGGTGAAGGGCTTGCCGCTGGCATCGATGCCGCTGCCCTGCAGCCACTGGCGCATGCCCGATACCGGCAGGGGCCATCCCAGCGATTGCGCGGCCAGTTCATCCACATCGGGCGCCACCTGCGGTGCGCGCCCGGATTGCACCAGGGTGGCGATGCCGGGCTTGACGTTGATGGTGGCGACCGTCTGGCCCAGGGGCGAGAACATGTCCAGGTTCAGTTCCTGCGGGGTCTGCTTCCAGAAGAAGCTGCCGTGCAGAGACTGCGGGCGCTGGTCCTGCTCGTACTGGACCGAGATGCGGCCATCGATCTCGATGCTGGACTGGTAGGCCGGCGCGCTGGCGTTGGGCGCCACGCTGTCCTGCGATACCGTGGCGCAGCCGGCCAGCAGGACGGCCAGACAGAAAGGCGCCGCCTTCAGGAAGCCATGATAGGAACGCAAGCGACTCATAACTTCACATTGAGCCGCGCCAGCGTGCTTTTCAGGACTTCATTGTTGGGTTCCTTCAGCGCAGCCTCACGCCAGACCTTGCGCGCCTCATCCTGCTTGCCGTTGGTCCAGAGCACTTCGCCCAGGTGGACGCCGATCTCAACATCCGGACGCAGTCCATAGGCGCGGCGCATCTGGGTCTCGGCCTGTTCGGCGCGACCCATGCGGAACAGCACCCAACCCAGACTGTCGGCGATGAAGGCATCTTCCGGGGCCAGGTCGGCCGCCTTCTGGATCAGATCCAGCGCTTCCGGCAGGCGCACATTGCGATCGGCCAGCGAATAGCCCAGCGCGTTGTAGGCATGCTGGTTGCCGGGGGCCAGTTGCATCACGCGACGCAGGGACTTTTCCATCTCGTCGTACTTGCCCAGCTTTTCCAGGACCATGGAATAGTCGTAGAGCAGGTCGGTATTGTTGGGGAAGCGTTCCAGGCCGCCCTTGAGCACGTCGGCGGCTTCCTGGTTGCGGTTGGCGTCGCGCAGCAGGCTCGATTCGGCCAGCAGCAGTTGCAGTTGCTCACCATCATTGGCCGATTCGGACTGGGCCTGTTCCAGCGCCTTGCGGGCACCTTCGATGTCGGCCTTGCGTGCCAGCAGCTGGGCACGGCGCACCTGGATGTTGACGTAGCCTTCGCTACCCGGTTCAGCCTGGTCCAGATAGCGCAGCGCCGAATCCAGATCGCGCCGTTCCTCGGCGATGCGCGAGAGCAGCAGGAGCGCCTGGCTGGGGTCGCGATCATCTTCGGGCTGGGCCGAGAGCACCTGCAGGTAGCGCTGCAGATAGTATTCGGCATCCTTCAACTGGTCGGTCTGGGCCGACAGCACGCCCAGCGCGAAGAGGGTGGTGGCGTCTTCGCCGTCTTCCTTCAACAGCGTCTCGAACTGGCTGCGGGCCTGCTTGTAATCCTTCTGTTCCACCAGGCTGCGGGCGTAGGCCACGCGCACTTCGCGCGCATCGGGATACTTGCGCAGGAAGTCGGTCACCAGCTTGGTGGCGTCCTTGTTGTCGGAGGCCACCTGGGCGGCGGTCAGCACGGCCAGTTCGGAGTCCGGCTTGATCTTCAGGGCTGCGCGCGCCTCGCGCTGGGCCTGGGCGCCATCGCCGATGCTGAAGGCGCCCTGGGCCAGGGCCAGGTGGGTTTCCATCAGGTCGCCATAGGGCTTGGTGATGTTCTGCAGGATGGTGAAGCTGGCCTGCTTGTCCTTGGCCCGCGAGAGCAGGCGCTGGATCTGCAGGATCATCGGGCCACGCGCCTGTGGCGCGGCATCGGCCAGGCGCTGGGTCAGCAGCGGTTCGATTTCATCGACGCTGTCCGAGAGCATGATCAGGCCCAGATAGTTCTGCAGGGCTTCATCGGAGTGCGGTGCCAGTTCGGTCCACAGGCGCACTGCCACCAGTGCTTCGCCAGCCTGGCGCGCCGCTACCGCCATTTCGGCAGCACGCTTGGCCAGGCGCGGGTCGCGCGTCTGCTGCGCGGCCGCCAGCATGGTCACGTAGGCCGACTGCCATTGACCACGCTGGAAGGCGATCTCGGCTGTCAGCACTTTGTAAAGGATGTCCTCGCTCAGCTCCAGCGCAGGCAGGGTGTCTTCCTGCGGCTGGACCTTGGCCTTGGGGGCTTTCTTGCGATTGGCGGCCGACTTGGCCGACGCGCTCTTCTGGTCCTGGGCCGCCTGGGCATCCGCCTTGTCGCCGGGCTGTTGCAGGCTTGCGCAGGCAGTCAGCAGCAGGGAACTGGTGAGGAGAGCGATGGTTTTTTTCAAGATTTCATCCTGACGATTCGGAGAGTTTCGATTTTACGCGCAACAAACGTGGCTTTGCTGACAGCGCAGTGTAATCCATCTTTGACAAGCTTCCCTGCGCAGGTTGCACCTGCGGCTTCAGGTCTTGTTTTCGGCATCTGCATTATCATATGCAGCTTCACGCCCGTCCTCCCTTATCCGCCAGCCGATGCCAGAATTACCAGAAGTCGAAGTCACCCGTCGCGGGGTCGCGCCCTATCTCGAAGGCCAGACCGTCAGCGGCGTCGTCCTGCGTCACACCGGCCTGCGCTGGCCGTTCCCGACGGGCTTGCAGGGCCTGCTGGTGGGGCGGGTGATCCGGCGTACCGGACGTCGCGGCAAATACCTGCTGATCCATTTCGACCATGGCACCCTGATCGTGCACCTGGGCATGTCCGGTCACCTGCGCATCCTGCCGCCGGGCATCGCGCCGCAAAAGCATGATCATTTCGATCTGGAAGTGGGCGGCCAGGTCATGCGCATGACCGATCCGCGCCGCTTCGGCGCCATTCTCTGGCATGACAGCGCCGATGGCGCCATCGAGGAACACCTGCTGCTGCGCAGCCTGGGGCTGGAGCCGCTGGAAGACAAGTTCAGCGCCCGCGAGCTGTTCAAGCAGACCCGTGGCCGCAGCGCGCCGATCAAGCAGGTATTGCTGGCCGGCGACATCGTGGTGGGGGTCGGCAATATCTACGCGTCCGAGAGCCTGTTCAAGGCGCGCATCAATCCCAAGACGCCGGCCTACAAGATCAGCCTGGCGCGCTACGAACGCCTGGCCGAGGCCATCCGTGAAACGCTGGCCGCGGCCATCGAGCAGGGCGGCAGCACGCTGCGCGACTTCATTGCCGTCAATGGTCAGTCGGGTTATTTCCAGCAGAGTTACTTCGTCTATAACCGCACCGGCGAGGCCTGCCGCATCTGCGCCACGCCGATCCGCCAGATCAAGCAGGGCCAGCGTTCCACTTTTTATTGCGTGAGTTGCCAGAAATGAAGGGTATTGTCGAATCACGGGGCAAGGCTGCTGCCGGTGAGGTGTCGGAATATGAAGATTCCTCCTTCTCGGCTCAGGTGATCGCGTGGCAGAAACAGCACGGTCGCCACAAGCTGCCCTGGCAGAATACCCGCGACGCCTATCGCGTCTGGCTCTCGGAAATCATGCTGCAGCAGACCCAGGTGGCGGCCGTGATCCCGTATTACCAGCGCTTCCTGGAGCGCTGCCCGGATGTCTTCTCGCTGGCCGCAGCTCCCTCCGAGGATGTGATGGCGCTCTGGAGCGGGCTGGGCTACTACACCCGTGCGCGCAACCTGCACAAGTGTGCGCAGCGCGTGGTGGCCGAATACGGAGGGCGTTTTCCGGAGGATCCCGAACTGCTGGCCGACCTGCCCGGCATCGGCCGTTCCACGGCGGCGGCGATTGCGGCCTTTTCCTATGGCCGTCGCGCCGCCATCCTGGATGGCAACGTCAAGCGTGTCTTTGCGCGGGTGTTCGGGGTCGATGGCTATCCGGGCGCCAAGCCGGTGGAAGACAGGCTCTGGCTGCGTGCCGTGGCGCTCCTGCCGCCGCAGGATATCGAATCCTATACCCAGGGCCTGATGGACCTGGGCGCCACCCTGTGCGTGCGCGGCAAGCCCGCCTGCGAGCGCTGTCCGCTGGCCGGGCGCTGCGTGGCCTTGGCCCAGGACCGGGTGGCGGAACTGCCGGTGAGCAAGCCCAGGAAGGCGGTTCCTGAAAAGGAAACCGTGATGCTGGTCATCACCCATGGTGAGGATGTCCTGCTGGAACAACGGCCCGACAGTGGCATCTGGGGCGGCCTGCTGTCGCTGCCGGAGATCGGCGTGGCCGATGCGGCGCGCTTCGATACCGCCGTGCGCACCCTGGTGGCGCCCTACGGCGAGCTGGCAGGCTGCCGCAAGCTGCAGCCGTTCTCGCATGTCTTTACCCACTTCAAGCTGCACGTGGCGCCCTTCCAGGTGGCGCTGAGCAGTCGCAGCCAGGCCATCGCCGAGCGCGGCCTGCTCTGGTATCCGGCCCACAGGCTGGCCGATGCGCCGTTGCCGGCGCCGGTCAAGAAGCTGTTGCTGGGCGTGCTGGGGACGCGGGACCTGCTCTCGGTGGTGTAGCCGGCGGCGCCGGCCCGGGCGATCAGTTCAACTGGCGGTGCCGGCTCACCACCTGCTCGGTGGCGCGGAAGTGGCTGGCCAGCAGTTCGACCAGATAGACCGAGCGGTGCTGACCGCCGGTGCAGCCGATGGCCACGGTGAGGTAGCTGCGGTTGTCATCCTTGAAGGCCGGCAGCCATTTTTCCACGAAGCCACGGATGTCGTTGAACATGTCGGCCACCTCGGGATAGGCCGCCAGGAATTCGATGACTGGCGCATCGCGTCCGGTCAGTGGACGCAATTCGGCGTCGTAGTGGGGATTGGGCAGCATGCGCACGTCGAACACCAGATCGGCGTCCAGCGGCAGGCCGTGCTTGAAACCGAAGGACTCGATCTGCAGCGTCAGCGGCGAGCGTTCCAGGTCCACCAGTTCCTTGATCCAGCGACGCAGCTTGTTGGAGCTCAGCTGCGAGGTATCCATGACCAGGCCGATGTCCTGCATGTCGCCCAGCATTTCCTTTTCCAGCGCAATGCATTCGGTGAGCGTGAGACGGTCGGCCGGATTGCGTCCGGGCAGCAGCCGGTGCGACAGCGGATGGCTGCGTCGGGTTTCGGAGAAGCGGGTGATGAGCGTATCGTCAGAGGCGGTCAGGAAGAAGACCTTGACGTCATGTCCCTCGGCACGCAGGGTCTCGATGTCGGTGCGCAGGGTGGCCAGGGAATCGGCGCTGCGCGCATCGGTGGCCACGGCCAGCATGCTGGCGCCTTCCTTGATGCGGGTTTGCACCAGGTCGCACAGCAACGAGGGCGGAAGATTGTCGACGCAGAAATAGCCGGCGTCTTCCAGCACATGGAGTGCCACCGATTTGCCGGAGCCGGAGATGCCGGTGATCAGAACGATTCTCATGGCGGCAATCATAACGCATGGGGCGTCGATTCGTGGGAGGGGATGGCCTTTCCCGAACGGCGGGAAAGGCTTGCTGGCGGGCTGGTGCGTCGCCGTCGCGCTGCCTATTCGCCGTTCATTGCCCGTCGCTGGCGTTCGATGAATTCCTTGAGGGTATCGATGCCGCGCAACTGCAGGATGGTATTGCGCACGGCGGCTTCCAGCAGCACCGCGATGTTGCGGCCGGCCGCCACGGGAATGACCACCTTGCGGATCGGCAGGCCCAGCACTTCTTCATACTGCGCATCCAGCGGCAGGCGTTCGTAGTTTTCTTCCAGCGTGCTGCGGCGGACCAGGTGCACGATGAGCTTCAGGCGCATCTTGCGACGCACGGCGGTCTCACCGAAGATCGCCTTGATGTCCAGCAGCCCCAGTCCGCGTACTTCGAGCAGGTTCTGCAGCAGCGGCGGGCAGCGCCCCTCGATCATGTTGGGCGCGATGCGGGCAAACTCCACGGCATCGTCGGCCACCAGGCCATGGCTGCGCGAAATCAGTTCCAGCCCCAGCTCGCTCTTGCCCAGGCCGGATTCGCCGGTGATCAGCACACCCACGCCCAGCACGTCCATGAACACGCCGTGCATGGTGATCTGCTGTGCCAGTTTCTTGGACAGGTACACCCGCAGGTAGTCGATTACCTGCGCCGCCGGCAGCGGGGTGGAGAACAGCGGGATATTCTTTTCGTCGCATACCGCCAGCAGATCGGGCGGCGTCGAGAGGCCCTGCGCGATGATGAAGGCCGGCGGCTCGCCGGCCACCAGCTCGGCGGTCTGGTAGGCGCGCGAGGTGTTGGAGAGGCGATTGTAGTATTCGATTTCCTGATGGCCGAAGACCTGCAGGCGGCCCGGGTGGATCAGGTTCAGGTGGCCCACCTGGTCGGAGGCCGAGACGGCGTCGCCGGAAATGAGGCGTTCGCCGCCGGGGAAGCCGGCAAACCACCCCAATTGCAGGGATTCACGGTTTTCTTCGTAAAGCTGCTGTATCGACAACGCGGAATAGGTGGGCATGTAGATCCGGTCTGGTCTGCTGGCGGGTGGGCGGCGAGCGGGAGCGGCCGGGCTGATCAGCCGGCCTTCTCCATCGAGGTCTGCCAGGTCACGATGCGTGCATGCACCACGGCAGGGTCGGTCTCGACGGCGAGCTCGTTGCGGAACGCGTCGTCGGAAAACATCTCGGCGATTTCCGAGAGGATTTCCAGGTGCTGTTGCGTCACGTTGTCAGGAATGAGCAGGAAGATCAGCAGCTTGACCGGCTGGCCGTCGGGCGATTCGAAGGGGATCGGTGCGGCCAGCCGCATGAACAGCGCCAGCGGCGCCTTCAGGCCCTTGATGCGCCCGTGCGGCACGGCCACGCCGTGACCCAGTCCGGTGGAACCGAGACGCTCACGGGCAAACAGGTTTTCGGAAACGGTGGAGCGGGCGATGCCGCTGTTGTTTTCGAAAGTCAGGCCGGCTTGTTCGAAGGCTCTTTTTTTGCTGGAGACTTCCAGATCCAGAACCACATTTTCTGGAGACAGGATTTTTGCGAGATTAGTCATGACGCTCAAGGAATTGCCACGGGCTGAAGCTTTGAGCAGGATTATAGGCCTCTTTGGACCCGCAGGAACGCTTTGAAAGCGCCGAACAGCAGGTGATTTCGGGCGCATGGAGCGGATTTGCCCCAAGGTACGACTTTTGTAGAGATAGGTGGAAATATTTTTGCCGACCCCAGCGCCGATGAGGGTTGGTGATTTATCCATCACCGGCCCGCTCATCGGTCATCGCATCACCGGCAATGACATCTCGAATTACATCTCGAATTACATCTCGAATTACATCTCGAATTACATCTCGATACGGCCGAAGATCAGCAGCACGTCGCCGTTGTTCTTGTTGGAGGACAGGCGCGGCACGTAGGCAAACATGATCTTGCCCTTCTGGGTGCCGATGGAGGCCAGCGGCAACGGTACCGGGAAGGGGACGCTGTGGAAGTAATCCTGCCGGCTCATGAGCATGGCGGTGCCGCCCAGGCCCACTTCCAGGCCGCTCTTGGCAATCGGAAACACCCATTCATAGGCATAACCGGCCATGTATTGCGGATGGCGGTGAGAGTCCTTGATCACGAATCCATACAGGGACTCGTCATTGCCACTGTCGTTGCGCAGGGTCTTGCCGTAGCCCAGGCCCCAGGCGTGTTCATTGAGCTCATCCAGCTTCTGCGGGGTATAGGTGCTGCGGCCGTGGTGGGCCACGCCGGACAGGTAGATGGCACTGTCGCCCTGGTCCCAGATGTGGGCGGCGTGGTCCTTGGTCTGTTGCCACAGGCTGTACTGGTTGTCTTCGGCGTGGGCCGCCGGCACCAGCGCGAGGGTGGCAGCCGCGACAAAGGCGGCGCAACGCAGCGTGCGACGGGCAGGGGCAGCGCGAAGTTCAGAAGCGGTCGCAGGCCGCAGTGAGGTGGTGGTTGTCATCGTTATTGTGGACGTAAAGCAGAAGTCCCATGACTCCGGGGCGCGGAGCTGGAACGTGGTAGCACGGGGTTGAAGAAAGATCGGGTGTGCGAAGGCGCTGCCTGATTGGCAAGCTCATGCACATAAGAGTGGACAGACATGAAGGAAAAAATATCCCTTCATCTGTATTGTTGTAAAACGGAAAATGTTACCAAACCTTGGTCACGCCGCCTGTCCCTTAAAGGAGGCAAGTGCCTGCATGGCAAGATCCGGTAACAATTTACTGACGTTGTTTTTACAACTGGCACCCGACGGGCGGGTCCAGTGGCGCCGCCTTATTGGCGGGCGTTACGCAATTGCGAGGGCGGTTTGGCGCTGGAGAAGTTGCTGCGCCAGGGATTGATGTCCAGGCCGCCGCGTCGCGTGTAGCGTGCATAGACGGCCAGCTTCTGCGGTTTGCAGTAGCGCAGGATGTCGCTGAAGATGCGTTCCACGCACTGCTCATGGAATTCGTTGTGCTCGCGGAATCCGATGATGTATTTCAACAGCCGTTCCTGGTCGATGGGCGCGCCCACATAGTGGATCTGCACGCTGCCCCAATCCGGCTGGCTGGTCACCGGGCAGTTGGACTTGAGCAGGTGCGACACCAGGGTTTCCTCGACCAGGGCTTCCTCGTGGTTGGCGCGCAGTTGGCTGCCGTCAGGATGGGCGCCACCGCTGGCGGGTTCGATTTCCACATCCAGGCGATCCAGCGACAGGCCGGCCAGTTCGCCGAACTGCAACTGGCCGAACTGCGACGATTCGGTCAGCATCACCTGCACCCCGGCACCTGCAGCGGCCGACAGGTCGGTGCGCAGCTTTTCCACCAGTTGGTCGGCACTTTCCAGGCGCTCCTGGTTGAACGAATTCAGGTACAGCTTGAAGGACTTCGATTCGATGATGTTGGGCGAATCGGCCGGCACCATGAAGGTGGCGATGGCGATCTGCGGCTTGCCGCGCAGGTTCAGCCAGGAGATTTCATAGGCGGTCCAGATATCGACGCCGAAGAAGGGCAGGGTGCCGCTGATCTGCAATTCGGCGCGCTTGGGTGCGCGCGGGATGGGGAACAGCAGGGTTGGATCGTAATGGGTGGGGTATTCCGAGCTCTTGCCCAGGGGCGAGCTTTCCGGCGAATGGCCAGTGGTGGCGACGGTCGAGGCGGGCGGGGTGGTGTGGTTCATGGTGAGGCTCCTGCGATGCCAGCCTGGGCTGGCGATGACGTTCGGTATTGCCGTGGCCGCGCCCGGGTGAGGCGCGGCCAGCGGTGCTAGCCGAGGAACAGCTTGTACAGCGGGTTCCTGGTTTCGTCCCAGTGACGATAGCCCAGTTGCGCCAGGAAGGCGCGGAACTCCTTCATCTCCTTCTTGGGGACCTGCAAGCCGATCAGGATGCGGCCGACATCACCACCCTGGTTGCGGTAGTGGAACAGGCTGATGTTCCAGCCCGGGTTCATGCTGGAGAGGAATTTCATCAGCGCGCCCGGGCGCTCCGGGAATTCGAAGCGATACAGCAATTCATCGCTGGCAAGTTCACTTTTGCCGCCCACCAGGTGACGGATGTGGACCTTGGCCAGTTCATCGTGGGTCAGGTCCAGCACGCCGAAGCCGGCCTTCTCGAAGTTGCGGGCAATCTTGCCGGCCTCGTCGGCGGCCGAGACCTGGATGCCGACGAAGACGTGCGCGGCCTTGTCATCGCTGATGCGGTAGTTGAACTCGGTCACGTTGCGCGGGCCGACGGTCTCGCAGAAGCGGCGGAAGCTGCCGCGCTCTTCCGGGATGGTGACGGCAAAGACGGCTTCGCGGGCCTCACCGGCATCGGCCATCTCGGCCACGAAGCGCAGGCGGTCGAAGTTCATGTTGGCGCCGCAGGCGATGGTGATGAGCGACTCGCCCTTGATCGGCTTCTTGCTGGCACGCGCGCGCTCCACGTAGGCTTTGGCGCCGGCCACGGCCAGTGCACCGGCCGGCTCCACGATGCTGCGCGTGTCCTGGAAGATGTCCTTGATGGCCGTACAGACGGCATCGGTATCGACGATGATGATCTCGTCCACCAGCTCCTTGGCGATGCGGAAGGTTTCTTCACCGACCAGCTTGACGGCCGTACCGTCCGAGAACAGGCCCACGTCCGGCAGGGCCACGCGGCGACCAGCCTTGAGGCTGCGGGCCATGGCGTCGGAGTCGGTGGTCTGCACGCCGATGATCTTGATGTCCGGGCGCACTGCCTTGACGTAGGAGGCCACACCGGCGATCAGCCCGCCACCGCCGATGGCCACGAAGATGGCGTGGATCGGGTCCGGGTGCTGGCGCAGGATTTCCATGCCCACCGTCCCCTGGCCGGCGATCACATACGGATCGTCGAAGGGATGCACGAAGGTCAGCTTCTGCTTCTTTTCCAGTGTCAGCGCGTGTTCATAGGCGTCGGTGAAGGAGTCGCCGAAGAGCACCACTTCGCCGCCCCGCGCCTTGACGGCGTCGATCTTGACCTGCGGGGTGGTGGTGGGCATCACGATCACGGCGCGGCAGCCCAGGCGGGCGGCCGACAGTGCCACGCCCTGGGCGTGGTTGCCGGCGGAGGCGCAGATGACGCCGCGCTTGAGTTGCGCCGGGGTCAGGTGGGCCATCTTGTTGTAGGCGCCGCGCAGCTTGAAGCTGAACACGCTCTGCATGTCTTCGCGCTTGAAGTAAATTCGATTATCAATCCTTTGCGACAGCGTGTTCGCCAGTTCCAGCGGGGTTTCTTGGGCGACGTCATAGACGCGGGCAGTCAGGATTTTTTTCAGATAATCGTTACTCATGTCGGTCTTCAGTGAAGTGAGGTCAGGCGAGCAGCAGCGGGTTCAGGCGCGGTCATATCGCAATCAGGCAAAGGGAAAAAGCGGCTCGGTAAGCCGGTCGGGATTCCTCCTGGGCGCGGAGAGCGGTAGCCGCTCCGGTCCAGGGGAACTGGACATTATAAAGGAGCCCACCGGCGCAGGGCAGGGCACCGGCAAGCCGGGGGACAAGTTCCGGATGGGGGTGAATCTTTCTTCAGTTCTTGAATTCAGCCCCGATGGCACCAGCTAGAATGCACGCTGCGCCATTCGACCGGGCTTGATGGATGGCAAGTTTCGCAACATATTTCCCCCTGGCCGCGGCCAGCCTTCAATCTACCCTCCGCCTGCATGATCGAATCCGCCGTCCTCTGGCTGCTCAATATCCTCGCTATCCCCACGGTCGGCCTGACCTCGGTCTTCCTGATCAGCTTCATCTCCGCCACCCTGCTGCCGCTAGGCTCGGAACCGGCGGTGTTCGCCGTCATCAAGGCCAGTCCCGACATGTTCTGGCCGGTGATCCTGATCGCCACGCTGGGCAATACCCTGGGCGGCATCGTCGACTACTGGATGGGCTATGGCGCCAAGCAGGCCTTCGCCAAGGAGCGTTCCTCGCGCTGGTTCCACTGGCTGGAGAGGTTTGGCGCCAAGACCATGCTGCTGGCCTGGCTGCCCGGCATCGGCGACCCCATCTGTACCCTGGCCGGCTGGCTGCGCCTGCCGTTCTGGCCCTCGGTGGTGTACATGGCCATCGGCAAGTTCATCCGCTATGTACTGATGACCTGGCTGCTGTTGAATGTGCCGGACGGCTTCTGGCACAAGCTGGGGAGCTGGCTGGCGTGATCCGGGCCCTGGGTCGATAGGTCAGCGCTGACGCAAATGGAAACGGCACCCGAAGGTGCCGTCTGGCTGGCCGGAGCAAGCGCTCACGCGGTCAACTCAGGCGCTCAAGGCAGGCAGCAAGCCTTCCACCACGCGGATGGCCAGGAAGGTGGCCGTCACGCCGAGTACCGCCAGGTGGCGTGTCTTGAGCTTCAGGTAAAGGCCGGTGTCACTGAAGGTTGTCGCGGTGTTCATTGTGTTCATGATCGCTTCCTCACGCCTTGCATTGGGCATAGTCGGCCAGGGTAATGGCCAGGTTTTCCAGGAATTCCGTCATCAGTGCTTGCAACATGGGAGCCTCCTCGCTGGTATTGGTTCAGGAATGTTCACCTGAGGTCTGAACGAAGTATAGATTTATTCAATTGATTTATTAAAATTGATTGTATTTATAAATTCAATTGAGCCTGGCTATTGCTTTCCACCGCCAGGCCGCCCCTGCAAACGTCGTCCGGTCGCTCCCCAAAACCGGCCCATCCCGTCGCGAGTTTTGCCAATAGGCTAAAATGCTCCTCCGGCAGCAGATTGACCTCATACATAGATGAACGCCCCCGCACAGATCCAGGCCTTGCTTACAGACGCGCCGCACGGCGCCACGCCTCCGCGCTTGCGCGAAATCCCCTACAACTACACCTCCTTCTCAGATCGCGAGATCGTGATCCGGTTGTTGGGCGAAGCGTCCTGGTCCCTGCTGGACGAGCTGCGCGGCAAGCGCCAGACCGGTCGCTCGGCGCGCATGCTGTATGAAGTCCTGGGCGATATCTGGGTGGTCCGCCGCAATCCCTACCTGCAGGACGACCTGCTGGACAACCCCAAGCGCCGCGCCGCGCTGATCGAGGCGCTCAACCATCGCCTGAACGAAGTGGACAAGCGCCGCCTGGCCACCGATCTGGCCGAGGCCGGCGATGCCGAGGCCCAGCGCCGCAGCGCCAGCGTGGAAGCCCTGCTGAAGGCGGCCAAGAAGGCCATCGCCGACTTCGCCGAGGAATTCCGTCAGACCTATGATTTGCGCAAGCGCGCCAACAAGGTACTGGGTCGTTATACGGCCAAGGACAACATCAAGTTCGACGGTCTCTCGCGCGTCTCCCACGTCACCGACGCCACCGACTGGCGCGTCGAGTACCCCTTCGTGGTGCTGACCCCGGACACCGAAGACGAGATGGCCGGCCTGGTCAAGGCCTGTATCGAACTGGGCCTGACCATCATCCCGCGTGGCGGCGGCACCGGCTATACCGGCGGCGCCATTCCGCTGACGCCGCTGTCGGCCGTCATCAATACCGAAAAGCTGGAACAGCTGGGCGCGGTCGAGATGGAAATCCTGCCCGGCCTGGACAAGCCCTACGCCACCATCTACTCGGGTGCCGGCGTGGTCACCAAGCGCGTCTCGGATGCGGCCGAAAAGGCCGGCTTCGTCTTCGCGGTGGACCCGACCTCGGCTGAAGCCTCCTGCATCGGTGGCAACGTCGCCATGAATGCCGGCGGCAAGAAGGCCGTGCTGTGGGGTACCGCTCTGGACAACCTGGCCAGCTGGCGCATGGTCGATCCGCAAGGCGACTGGCTGGAAGTGACCCGCCTGGACCACAACCTGGGCAAGATCCACGACGTCGAAGTGGCACGCTTCAAGCTGGAATGGTCGCACCCCGGCGAAAAGGGCCAGAAGACCGAAGTCTTCAAGACCGAGATCCTGGAAATCTCCGGCAAGAAATTCCGCAAGGAAGGCCTGGGCAAGGACGTCACCGACAAGTTCCTCTCCGGCCTGCCCGGCGTGCAGAAGGAAGGTTGCGACGGCCTGATCACCTCGGCCCGCTGGATCCTGCACAAGATGCCCAAGCAGACCCGCACGGTCTGCCTGGAGTTCTTCGGCCAGGCGCGCGATGCGATCCCTTCGATCGTGGAAATCAAGGATTACCTCGACGCCGAGACCAAGAAGGGCGGCGCGATTCTGGCCGGCCTGGAACACCTGGACGAGCGCTACCTGCGCGCGGTCGGCTATGCCACCAAGTCCAAGCGCGGCGTGCTGCCCAAGATGGTGCTGATCGGCGACATCGTCGGTGACGACGAAAACGCCGTGGCTGCTGCCGCTTCGGAAGTGATCCGCATGGCCAACAACCGCGTGGGTGAGGGCTTTGTCGCCGTCAGCCCGGAAGCACGCAAGAAATTCTGGCTGGACCGTTCGCGCACGGCCGCCATCGCCAAGCACACCAACGCCTTCAAGATCAACGAAGACGTGGTGATCCCGCTGAACCGCATGGGCGAATATACCGACGGCATCGAGCGCATCAACATCGAACTGTCGATCAAGAACAAGCTGCAACTGCTGGCCGAACTGGACAGCTTCTTCGTCAAGGGCAATCTGCCGCTGGGCAAGAGCGATGACGCTGAGGGTGACGACATCCCCGCCGCCGAAATGCTGGAAGACCGCGTCCACCAGGCTGAAACCCTGCTGGAGCAGACCCACGCACGCTGGTCGTATCTGCTGGCCAACCTGGACAAGCCGCTGACCGAGGCCAAGGCCGAACTGGCCGCACTGGGCCTGGAGAAGATGCTGCCGGTCTTCGAGCAACGCCTGCTCGACCAGCCCCGCGCCGCCGTCTTCCACGTCGTGCAGGACCGCACCGTACGCATCTCCTGGAAGCAGGAAGTGCGCGCCCAACTGCGTCAGATCTTCTCGGGCGCCGCCTTCAAGCTGATCCTGGAAGAATGCCAGGCCATCCACAAGCGCGTGCTGCGCGGCCGCGTCTTCGTGGCGTTGCACATGCACGCAGGCGATGGCAACGTGCACACCAACATCCCGGTCAATTCCGACCACTACGAAATGCTGCAGGATGCCCACGTCGCCGTGGCCCGCATCATGAAGCTGGCGCGTTCGCTGGATGGCGTCATCTCGGGTGAGCACGGCATCGGCATCACCAAGCTGGAATTCCTGACCGAGGACGAGATCGGCGAATTCCGCGACTACAAGAAGCGCGTGGATCCGGAAGGTCGCTTCAACAAGGGCAAGCTGCTGGACCTGCCCGGCATGGAAGCCGACCTGCGCAATGCCTATACGCCGTCCTTCGGCCTGATGGGTCACGAATCGCTGATCATGCAGCAGAGCGACATCGGCGCCATTGCCAGCAGCGTCAAGGACTGCCTGCGCTGCGGCAAGTGCAAGCCGGTCTGTTCGACCCACGTACCGCGCGCCAACCTGCTGTACTCGCCGCGCAACAAGATCCTGGCGACCTCGTTGCTGGTGGAAGCCTTCCTTTATGAAGAGCAGACCCGTCGCGGTGTCTCCATCAAGCATTGGGAAGAGTTCGAGGACGTGGCCGACCACTGCACGGTCTGCCACAAGTGCGTCACGCCTTGCCCGGTCGATATCGACTTCGGCGATGTCTCGATGAACATGCGCAACCTGCTGCGCAAGATGGGCAAGAAGTCCTTCAACGCCGGCACCAATGCGGCCATGTTCTTCCTGAACGCCACCGACCCGGCCACCATCAACGCCACCCGCAAGGTGATGACGCAGTGGGGCTTCAAGGCGCAGCGCCTGGGCAACGACCTGTTGAAGAAGCTGGCCAAGAAGCAGACCCAGAAACCTGCAGCCACGGTCGGCAAGGCGCCGATCAAGGAACAGGTGATCCACTTCATCAACAAGAAGATGCCGGGCAACCTGCCCAAGAAGACCGCGCGTGCCTTGCTGGATATCGAGGATGACAAGATCGTCCCCATCATCCGCAATCCCAAGACCACCACGGCCGATACCGAGGCGGTGTTCTACTTCCCCGGCTGCGGCTCGGAGCGCCTGTTCTCGCAGGTCGGCCTGGCCACCCAGGCGATGCTGTGGAACGTGGGTGTGCAGACGGTGCTGCCGCCGGGTTACCTGTGCTGCGGTTACCCGCAACGCGGCACCGGCGACTTTGCCAAGGGCGAGAAGATCATCACCGACAACCGCGTGCTGTTCCATCGCATGGCCAACACGCTGAACTACCTCGACATCAAGACCGTCGTGGTCTCCTGCGGTACCTGCTACGACCAGTTGCAGGGCTATGAATTCGAGAAGATCTTCCCCGGCTGCCGCATCATCGACATCCACGAATACCTGCTGGAAAAGGGCGTCAAGCTGGAAGGCGTGACCGGTACCCGCTACATGTACCACGATCCCTGCCACACCCCGATGAAGCTGCAGGATCCGCTGAAGACGGTCAACTCGCTCATCACCACGGTGGATGCGCAGAAGATCGAGAAGAACGACCGCTGCTGCGGCGAGTCGGGTACCTTCGGCGTGTCGCGTCCGGATGTCTCGACCCAGGTCCGCTTCCGCAAGGAAGAGGAAATGAAGAAGGGCAGCGACAAGGTGCGCGCCGATGGTTTCACCGGCGACGTCAAGATCCTGACCTCCTGCCCGTCCTGCTTCCAGGGCCTGTCGCGCTACAACGAGGATGCCGGCACCACTGCCGACTACATCGTGGTCGAGATGGCGCGTCACCTGCTGGGCGAGAACTGGATGCCGGAATACGTCGAGCGCGCCAACAATGGCGGCATCGAACGTATCCTGGTGTAAGCACGGGAGCCCATGATGAGCCAGACCCCTGCATGCGAACTGTGCGCCGGTGACGGCGGCGAAGTGCTGTGGCGCCATCCGGAGTTCCGGGTGGTGCTGGTCGATGAGCCGGATTACCCCGGCTTTTGCCGCGTGATCTGCAACACCCACGTCAAGGAAATGACCGACCTGGCGCCAACCCAGCGCACGCGCATGGCCAACGCCGTCTGGGCGGTGGAAGCGGCGCAGCGCGAAGTCATGCAACCCGAGAAGGTCAACCTGGCCACGCTGGGCAACATGACCCCGCACGTGCACTGGCATGTGATCCCGCGCTTCCTCGACGATCGTCATTTCCCCAGTCCGGTATGGGCCGAACCGCGCCGGCCGGCCGACGCCGCCAGCCTCGCCGCGCGTCGCGCCTTGCTGCCGCAACTGCGCGAAGCCGTGCGCCGGCAGCTGGATGCGGCGGGTTTGACGGCCTGATTGCGCTGACTTTGTTGCACCGGGCGTGATCCATCGCGTCCGGGTGCGGTCGATGTCACAGATTTCGCGGATGGGTGATGCTGCAAGCTTGCCAGCGTCATTTCTCTTCTCACCGATTTCACACATTTCACAAGGGATAGCCCATGAGCGCCCAGACTTCTCCGGTTCCGGTGTCCTTCAAGGTGCGCAAGCTCTCGCGCGTGGTGGAGGTCGAGTTCGATGATGGCGTGATGTTTTCGCTGCCCTTCGAGCTCATGCGCGTGTATTCCCCCTCGGCCGAAGTACGTGGCCATGGTCCCGGCCAGGAAGTGCTGCAGACCGGCAAGCGCGAGGTCGAGATCAGCGGCATCGAACCGGTCGGCAACTACGGCGTCAAACCGCTGTTCTCGGACGGTCATGCCAGTGGCATCTTCACCTGGGATTATCTCTACCAGCTCGGCCGTGACCAGTCCGCGATGTGGGAAACCTATCTACAGAAACTGGAAGCGGCCGGCTTCACCCGCGACAGCGGGCGTGACCATCAGGCCGAGGCGGCCGGTGGTCACGGCTGCGGCCACTCGCACTGAACGCCGCAAGGCCATGCTGATCCAGGGCAAACCGCAGCGTGGCCGGTCTCTTATAATGTCGTCTTCAACGTTACAGGCCTAGCCATGACCAACACCACCCATTTCGGTTATGAAACCGTCAAAGAAGAAGAGAAGGTCCGCAAGGTCGCGGAAGTGTTCCACTCCGTCGCCGCCAAGTACGACGTGATGAACGACTTCATGTCGGCTGGCCTGCATCGCATCTGGAAGGCTTTCACCATCGCCCAGGCGGGTATTCGCCCCGGCTTCAAGGTGCTTGATATTGCCGGTGGCACCGGTGACCTGTCCAAGGCCTTCGCCAAGCAGGCCGGTCCCAGCGGCGAAGTCTGGCTGACCGACATCAACGAATCCATGCTGCGCGTGGGCCGCGACCGCCTGCTCGACCAGGGCATCGTCACCCCCACCATGCTGTGCGACGCCGAGAAGCTGCCCTTCCCGGACAACTATTTCGACCGCGTTTCGGTGGCCTTCGGCCTGCGCAACATGACCCACAAGGATGCCGCCCTGGCCGAGATGCGCCGCGTGCTGAAACCCGGTGGCAAGCTGCTGGTGCTGGAATTCTCCAAGGTCTGGGAGCCGCTGAAGAAGCCCTACGACGTGTACTCCTTCTCGGTCCTGCCGTGGCTGGGCAAGAAGGTCGCCAACGACGCCGACAGCTATCGCTACCTGGCCGAATCGATCCGCATGCACCCTGACCAGGAAACCCTGAAGCAGATGATGGAACAGGTGGGTCTGGAGCGCGTGCAGTATTTCAACCTGACCGCCGGCGTGGCCGCGCTGCATACCGGCATCAAGATGTAAGCCAGGCGGGCAGCGGCTGACCTGGCGTGGCCCGGCATTAAGGCTGGCTTAATTTTGCCGGGTGACAATGGCCCTGTCGGATCGCCAATCTGCTTTGCGCCCCGACAGCCCGCACTGACGGCAACATCCACAAGAGGTAAGCCATGAAAAAATTCCTGCTCGCACTGCTGCTGGCGATGACTTCGCTAGCCCTGCTCACGTCACCGGCCGAGGCCAAGCGCCTGGGCGGCGGTGGTTCCTTCGGCAAGCAATCGTCCAATTATTCGCGTCAGGCGGCACCGTCTTCGCCGTCTTACAGTCAGCCTGCCGCCACCCCTTATCGGCCCGCGACGCCAGCTGCCACGCCGCAAAGCGCCCCCCTGCCCAAGCCTGCCAGCCCCTGGCGCAACGTGCTGGGTGGCGCCTTGCTGGGCTTCGGCCTGGGCGCGCTGATGTCGCACTTCGGCATCGGCGGTGCGCTGGGTGGCATGCTGGGTTCTCTGTTGACCATCGCCTTGCTGTGCGCGGCGGTGATCTTCCTGATCCGCATGTTTGCCCGTGGTCGCGAGGCGCAGAACAGCAATCCGGCCTATGCCACGCCGATGCCGGGCGTGAGCCCCATCGGCAGCGCCGCCGGTGCGACACCAGAAATCGGCTCCGGCCTGCGTGACATCAACCCGCCGCCAGCCTTCCCAGGCAGTTCCCCGGCTGCGCTGCAAGGCAGCGGCCATGGTGGCTACGGTGGCACTGGTCAACCCGCGCAGATCCAGCACTGGGGCATCCCTGAGGGCTTCGACACTGCCGGTTTCGTACGCAATGCCAAGACCTACTTCATCCGCTTGCAAGCCGCCTGGGATCGCGCCGATGCCAATGACATCCGTGAATTCACCACGCCGGAAATGTTCGCCGAACTGCGCATGCAGCTCACCGAACGCGGTGCCGCGCCCAATGCCACCGATGTCGTGCAGCTGGATGCCGAACTGCTGGGCATCGAGACCATGGCCTTCGATTACCTCGCCACCGTGCGCTTCCAGGGGCTGATCAAGGAAGCTCCGGACGCCTCGGCCGAGCCCTTCGCCGAGATCTGGAACCTGTCCAAGCCGCTCAACGGCAGCGGCGGCTGGGTGCTGGCCGGTATCCAGCAGGTGTAGCGGCGCCGGGCGGCGCTGGATCAAGGAACACGCGGCGCGTGAACCTTGCCGGCGCGCCAAGCTGTTACACTTGAGACCGCCCGCTTGATCGGGCGGTTTTGTTTTTGCGGAGCTGAATATTGGTGAATTCTTCGCCGCTTCCGCGTTCTTATTGCTGTCCCCGGCTCAACCCGTCTCTGGAACCCATGTCCGTGCTGCCCGACCCGTCCACCCTGGCCCTCGACCCGATGAAACCCGCTGCGGCGGTGATCAACCATCTGCTGGCGCAGGAGCCGTGGGCGCGCAATACCCTCATCACCCATGCCGGCAAGGTCGCCTGCATCGATACCGGCGTCATGCAGTTGCGCCTGAAGGTGGCCGGTGACGGCTACCTGCAGGATGTCCCCGCCGACGCGCCGGCCAATGTCACCATCCGCCTGAAACTGTCGGACCTGCCGCTGATCGCCGCCAACCGCGAACGCGCCGTGTCCTACGTCAAGCTGGAGGGCGATGCCGATTTTGCCAATGCCATTTCGCAACTGAGCCAGAAGCTGCGCTGGGATGCCGAGGATGACCTGTCACGCGTGGTCGGCGATGTCGCCGCCACCCGCATCGTCTCCGGCGCGCGCGGCCTGTTCGAAGCTGCCCGCACCACCCAGCGCAAGCTGACCGAAAACCTGGCCGAGTATTTCCTGGAAGAACAACCGATGCTGATCCGCCCCCGCCAGCTGCAGGACTTTTCTGCCGACGTCGTGCGCCTGCGCGATGACCTGGAACGTCTGTCCAAGCGCATCGAGAAACTGGAGCGTCGCTAAATGCTGCTGCGTTCCATGCGTCTGCTCAAGATCATCCGCGTCGCCATTCTCTATGGCCTGGATGAAATCGTCGCCTCCGAATTCGCGCCGCCGCGCTTCGCCCGCATCGTCAACCGCATCTTCTTCTGGCGCGACCTGTCGGCGCCACGCGGCGAGCGCTTGCGTCGCGCACTGGAAGACCTGGGTCCCATCTTCATCAAGTTCGGCCAGGTGCTGTCGACCCGGCGCGACCTGATGCCGCCCGACATCGCCAACGAACTCACGCTGCTGCAGGACCGCGTGCCACCGTTCGAATCCGAACTGGCCGTCAGGCAGATCGAGAAATCGCTGGGTGCCCATCCGGACCTGCTCTTCGCCAGCTTCGAACGCACCCCGGTGGCCTCGGCCTCGATTGCCCAGGTCCACTTCGCCACCCTGAAGGATGGCAAGGAAGTCGCGGTCAAGGTGCTGCGCCCCGGCATGCGCGACATCATCGACCACGACATCGGTCTCATGCACGTGGCCGCCGACTGGCTGGAGCGTCTGTGGGCGGATGGCCGCCGCCTCAAGGCCAAGGAAGTCGTGGGCGAGTTCGACAAGTACCTGCACGACGAACTGGACCTGATGCGCGAAGCCGCCAACGCCAGCCAGCTGCGCCGCAACTTTGCCGAATCCACGCTGCTGATGGTCCCGGAGATGTACTGGGATTACTGCTCGCCCTCGGTGATCGTGATGGAGCGCATGCATGGCATTCCCATCTCGCAGACCGAGCGCCTGCGTGCGGAAGGGGTGGACCTGTCCAAGCTGTCGCGGGACGGCGTGGAGATCTTCTTCACCCAGGTGTTCCGCGATGGCTTCTTCCATGCCGACATGCACCCCGGCAATATCCTGGTCTCGGTGGCGCCGGAAACCTTCGGTCGCTACATCGCACTGGACTTCGGCATCGTCGGCACGCTCAACGATTTCGACAAGGATTACCTGTCGCAGAATTTCCTGGCCTTCTTCCGTCGCGACTACAAGCGCGTGGCCGAGGCCCACATCGAATCCGGCTGGGCGCCCAAGGATACCCGCGTCGATGAACTGGAAGCGGCCGTGCGCGCCTGCTGCGAACCCATCTTCGATCGCCCGCTGAAGGACATCTCCTTCGGCCAGGTGCTGCTGCGCCTGTTCCAGACCTCGCGCCGTTTCAATGTCGAGGTGCAGCCGCAACTGGTGCTGCTGCAGAAGACCCTGCTCAACGTCGAAGGCCTGGGCCGCCAGCTCGATCCCGACCTGGACTTGTGGAAGACTGCCAAGCCCTATCTGGAACGCTGGATGAGCGAGCAGATCGGCTGGCGTGGTTTCGTCGAGCAATTGAAGGTCGAGGTGCCGCGCTACAGCCGTCTGCTGCCCGAGCTGCCGCGTCTGGCACACCAGGCGCTGACCCGCTACACCAACGGCGAAGGACAGCCGCAGAATACCGAACTGATGCGCAAGCTCCTGGCCGAGCAGCGTCGCACCAACATGTTGCTCGGGGTGATCGTCTATTTTGGCGGCGGGCTGATCGGCGGCATCATCGTGATCCAGGTGCTGATGCATGTGCTGAGGTTCTATTGATGCAGGGCCGGTTTTGTAAATGATATAAATAATTTCGAAAAGAAGCGCCGGCACATGCCGGCGTTTCGCATGTCGGACCAGCAGACAGGGATAGAGGACGTGGGAACCAACGACAACAGCTTGCCGGACGCGCGCGTGCGCATGTTGCCCTACATCGTGGCGGCGACCTTCTTCATGGAGTACCTGGACACCACCATCATCGCCACGGCCTTGCCGCAGATGGCGCAGTCCTTCGGTGTCGGTCCCAACGAACTGAGCCTGGGCATGACCGCCTATATGCTCACGCTGGCGGTGTTCATCCCCATCAGTGGCTGGGTGGCGGACCGCTTCGGGTCGCGTACCGTGTTCGGCATGGCCATCGTCATCTTCACCCTGGCGTCCATCCTGTGCGGGTATTCGGAGAATGTCTGGCAATTCACGGCGGCGCGGGTTTTGCAGGGATTGGGCGGCGCCATGATGGTGCCGGTCGGGCGCATGATCGTGGTACGCAGCACCGGCAAGGAGCGGTTGATGAAGGCCATTGCCACCATCACCTGGCCGGCCATCGTGGCGCCGGTGGTGGGGCCATCCATCGGTGGCTTCATCACCACCTATGCCTCGTGGCACTGGATCTTCCTGATGAATGTGCCGTTCGGTATCGCCGCTTTCATCGCGGTGATGACGGTGGTGCGCAACGAGCATGGCCACAGCCGGCGGCCGCTGGACCTGATCGGCTTCCTGCTCTCGGGCGCGGCGCTGACCTCGCTGCTGTATGGCACCGAGATCGCCAGCCACATGGAATCCAAAATCAAGGTAGCGCTGGGCTTCGTGGCCCTGGGGGTGGTGCTGGGCGGGTGCGCCTGGTGGCACATGCAGCGCATCGAACATCCGCTGCTGGACTTTTCCAATCTGCGCATTCCGACCTATTCGGTGACGGTGCTGACCGGTTCGCTCACGCGCATCGGTGTGGATGCGGTGCCTTACCTGATGCCTCTGATGTTCCAGATCGGGTTCGGTCTCACGGCGTTCCAGTCGGGGCTGTTGCTGCTGGCGACCGCCCTGGGCAACCTGGGCATGAAGGCGTTCACCACGCGCATCCTGCAGCGTTTTGGTTTCCGCAGCGTGGCGCTGAACAATGCCGCCATCGCCGGTTGTCTCATCATTGCCTGCGGCCTGCTCACGCCGGGCACGCCCTTGCCGGTGATCCTGGGGGTGATCTTCTGTTACGGCCTGTCGCGCTCGATGCAGTTTTCCACGCTCGCCACGCTGGCCTATGCCGACATCAGCGATGCCCGCAAATCCTCCGCCAGCACGCTCTGGAGCGTGGCGCAGCAGATGACCATCGGCATGGGCATCGCCTTTGGCGCGCTGGCCTTGCGCGTGGCGGCCTATCTGCGCGGGGAAGAGGTGGACGCCAGCGGCGCCCACTTTACGCTGGGCGACTTCCAGTGGGCCTTCGCGATGGCCGGCCTGGTGACGCTGGTCTCGGTGATCGGCTACCGTGGTCTGTCGCACGATGCCGGCAGCAATATCGGCGGCGGCATGCGCGCCACCCGGCAGGGCAAGGCTTGAGGACGATCTTCAGCCCAGTGCGTTGAAGCGCTGCGCCAGCCGCTGCTGGCGGAAATGTTCCACCACGAAATCGACGAAGACCCGGGTCTTGGCCGGCAACAGCCGTGCCGCCGTGAAATACAGCGACAGCATGCCGGTATCGACGTACCAGTCCGGCAATACCCGCACCAGGGTGCCGCGATCCAGGTAGATCAGGGCGTGCGGCATCGAGACCAGGGTGATGCCCAGTCCGGCCTCGGCCACCTCGCAGGCGGCGTTGGCGTCGCTCATGGTCATCCGTTGTTGCAAGGTCACCGGCGCCTGTTGGCCATGGCGGTCGCGCAGCGAGAACGGGCGGATGCGCCCGGTCTGCGGCGAGCGGATCAGCACGCCGGCATGGTCGGCCAGATCGGCCGGCGAGTGCAGCGCCGGGTGCGCTTCCAGATAGGCCGGCGAAGCCAGCAATACCCGGTGTGCCGGCGCCAGTTCGCGCGCCACCACCCCGGGCGAGAGTTCGGTACCGCCGGCAATGGCGGCATCGAATCCTTCCGTGATCAGATCCACCGGCCGGTTCTCGAAATGCCAGTCCGGCTGGATGCCCGGATAGCGGCCCAGGAATTCCCCCAGCAAGGGCAGGATGTACTGGCGCCCGAACCCCGTTCCCATGCTGACCTTGAGCGTGCCGGCCGGCTGCCCGCCGGCGCTGGCCAGGTTGGCCACGGCGCTGCGGATGGCCTGCAGCCCGCCGGCCACCTCCTGCAGGAAGCGCTCGCCTGCCTCGGTCAGCGACAGCTTGCGGGTACTGCGGTGGAACAGGCGCACCCCCAATGATGATTCCAGCCTGGCCACGTTCTTGCCGACCGCGGCCGAGGTCAGGCCTAGCTGGCGGGCTGCCGCCGAAAAGCTGCCGGCATTGGCCGCAGCGACGAAGCATTCGATGCTGGTCATGGTTTCCATGGGCGGATTCTAAACCATTGGTTTAAAAAGAAGATAGTGATTGCCGGCTAGTCGCAACATAATCAAACGCCGATACTTGCTTCAACCCAGACGCAAACAGAAACGCGCCAACGGGTTCAACCCTACGCAATCACTTACGCATCTATCCAAGGAGCAAGATCATGACCAAGCAAATCACTACGACTTCCCACAACACCCTGGTGTCCAAGGTTGCCTTCGTCCAGGGCGGTTCGCGCGGCATCGGCGCAGCCATCGTGCAGCGTCTGGCCGCCGAAGGCGCCACCGTGGCCTTCACCTACGTCAGCTCGCCGGACAAGGCGCAAGCCCTGGTCAGCAGCGTGGAAGCCGCCGGTGGCCGCGCCCTGGCCATCCAGGCCGACAGCTCGGACGCGACCGCCCTGCAGCAAGCCATTCGCCTGGCTGCAGAAACCTTCGGTCGTCTCGATATCCTGGTGAACAATGCCGGCGTGCTGGCCATGGGCCCGATCGATGAATTCAAGCTGGAAGATCTGGACCGCACCCTCGCCGTGAACGTGCGCAGCGTCTTCGTCGCCACCCAGGAAGCCGCCCGCTACATGGGCGACGGCGGTCGCGTCATCAGCATCGGCAGCACCAACGCCGAACGCATCCCCTTCGCCGGCGGCGCCGTGTATGCGATGAGCAAGTCGGCCCTGGTGGGATTGACCAAGGGCCTGGCACGCGACCTGGGTCCGCGTGGCATCACCGTCAACAACGTGCAGCCCGGTCCGGTCGATACCGACATGAACCCGGCCAGCGGTGACTTCGCTGCCGCCCTGACCGGCCTGATGGCCCTGCCGCGCTACGGCAAGGCCGAGGAAATCGCCAGCTTCGTGGCCTATCTCGCCGGTCCGGAATCGGGTTACATCACCGGCGCGAACCTGACCATCGACGGCGGTTTCGCAGCCTGATCCGGCTCTCGCCCGGGAGCAAAAAAAACCTCGCACCGGTTTGCACCGTTGAACTGACCCCATAAAGTTGGACGGTCAATAGCCGGTTAAGGCCTCAAGGACTGAGTTCTGTATTGCACAGGGCTCAGTCCTTTTAATTTGCTCTTGATGCGGTGGTGGTTGTAGTAGTGCATGT